>NC_007645.1:1592500-1926250 GCF_000012985.1 Hahella chejuensis KCTC 2396
GAGACTCAGTGAAATTGAAATCGCTGTGAAGATGCAGTGTATCCGCGGCTAGACGGAAAGACCCCGTGAACCTTTACTATAGCTTCACAGTGGACTTTGAACCTGCTTGTGTAGGATAGGTGGGAGGCTTTGAAGCGAGGACGCCAGTTCTCGTGGAGCCATCCTTGAAATACCACCCTGGCATGTTTGAGGTTCTAACTCTGACTGGTAATCCTGGTCGAGGACACTGTGTGGTGGGTAGTTTGACTGGGGCGGTCTCCTCCAAAAGAGTAACGGAGGAGCACGAAGGTGCGCTAAGTACGGTCGGACATCGTACGGTTAGTGTAAAGGCAAAAGCGCGCTTAACTGCGAGACAAACACGTCGAGCAGGTACGAAAGTAGGTCTTAGTGATCCGGTGGTTCTGTATGGAAGGGCCATCGCTCAACGGATAAAAGGTACTCCGGGGATAACAGGCTGATACCGCCCAAGAGTTCACATCGACGGCGGTGTTTGGCACCTCGATGTCGGCTCATCACATCCTGGGGCTGAAGCCGGTCCCAAGGGTATGGCTGTTCGCCATTTAAAGTGGTACGCGAGCTGGGTTTAGAACGTCGTGAGACAGTTCGGTCCCTATCTGCCGTGGACGTTGGAGATTTGAGGAGAGTTGCTCCTAGTACGAGAGGACCGGAGTGAACGAACCGCTGGTGTTCGGGTTGTGATGCCAATCGCATTGCCCGGTAGCTACGTTCGGACGGGATAACCGCTGAAAGCATCTAAGCGGGAAGCCCCCTTCAAGATAAGATCTCCCTGAGGACTTGATCCTCCTAAAGGGCCCTTGTAGACCACGAGGTTGATAGGCTGGGTGTGTAAGCGCTGCGAGGCGTTGAGCTAACCAGTACTAATTGCCCGAGAGGCTTGACCATATAACACCGAAGTAATTTACCGGTATTGATTGAGTATAACTGCTTATCCAAGTTAAAGGTCTTCTGACCAAGCGCCAACTAGACAAGCTAGAACTAAGACAAAGCTTAACGGTTTTGCCTGATGATCATAGCGGACTGGAACCACCTGATCCCATTCCGAACTCAGAAGTGAAACAGTCCAGCGCCGATGGTAGTGTGGATTCCCATGCAAGAGTAGGTCGTCGTCAGGCTCTTAATACGAAGAACCCGTCCCCGTGACGGGTTTTTTTTATGTCAAAAGAACACCAGCTGTGCTGGATCATCTATCCCCATCCTCCTAAGACAACCTTCCTTCAACGCTCAGTGAAAGTCCCTCGAGCGCGATTCCAGCTCTTCGAGATGCGGCGTCAGGTCTGTCAAGCGATGTGCGAGGACGTGCGCTACCCTTCCTTCCTCGTCCTTATCTAACTCCCCGTATACCATTAGCAGGCGTTTTATTTAGTACAGAGCTGAAGCTCTGTAGGAATGATTGGACAACTATGGGCATGTGCAATGATGGAGATGTGGTAATCCGCTTTAAGATATGCGGCCTGATGAAGAAATTAGGACCAAAAAGCTTCACTTGCCAGTAATCCGGCAAGTGAAGCAAAGTTGAACAGAGAAAAGGTTATCCCTTGTTCTGTACCGGACGGAATGGGTAAACCCAGCCGGTGAAGGCTTGTACGCTACGGGTCTGTATCCATACTTTGCCTTTGCCGCTGAAGCGGCAGACAAAACCTTCTCCAGAGAAGAACAGGGATTTATAGCCGCCGACTTTGGTGATGCTGTATTCCAACCCTTCTGTGAAGGCGACAATATTGCCGGTATCCACGACATAGTCGCCATCCACGTCCAGCATGATCATTCCGCCATAGGTGTTGAACCAGAGGTCGCCATCGCCGCTACACCGAATAAGGAAGAGGCTTTCGCCTGAGAAGAAACCTTTCGTCAGTCCCTGCCATTTGGTCTCCACCGTTACGCCCATATCGGAGGCGACAAATGCGGAGTTCTGCAGAAAGATAGTTTCTCCTCGCAGAAATACGTGCGCCAGATCGCCAGGAGAAGCTGGCGCGATGCCAATTTCGCCAGGACCGTTTTGAGCGGTGAACTCATTGATGAAAATGGACTCGGAGGTTAAGAAGCGGCCTAGGCCGCCTTTCGCCTTGGTCTTCATGACCATGTTGGTGTCCATGGTCGCCATTGCGGAGGCTTCTACTCTGAGCGTCTTGCCGCCGGGTACTTTCACCGTCAGGAAGGCGAAGTCAGGGCGACCTTCGATTTTGAATTTAAAGCCCGGTTGCTCTTCCCCCTGATCAATGGTCGCTTCAGGCTCGACCGTGCCTGGGGGAGCAGGCTGTGGTACAGGCTCCAGAGGAGGCGGAACTGGCCTGGTAATCTCATTGCCTGGCTTCAGCTCCTCCTCTGCGACGGGGGCAGGAGAGGACGCTTCACTCATTCCTACTTGGCTTTGTACGCCGATTCTACTCAGCGCCATCTGAATTTTATCCGCAGTGGACTCATCTAAGCCTTTTTTCACGACCATCGGGGCGCGAGAAAATATTTGTTCAGCGGTCTCCGGCGCAACTTTGAACAGTTTGGCGAAAGCCTCTACTGCGCTTTCCCGGGTAACGCCGGGGTTGAGCTCACCGGTAACTGTGACTTGGTATGCTGTTGTACTCATCATCACTCTCCTTAAGCTTTACGCGGCTTCAAGCCTGACGACATCGCCCATCCGAAGCTGGATGGATTGTGCGATTGACACCAGACCGTGCCCTTGCCGTGGAATTTGCAAACCAGCCCTTCTCCGCCTAGAAACGAATGCATCCAGCTTTTACCCGCCTTGGTGATCGTAAAGTCCAAGGTTTCGTTGAATGCGACGATATGGCCGGTGTCCACGATATACTCACCGTCGACTTCTACGGGGTATATGGCGCCGAAAGAGTTAAGCAGGACCTTGCCTTTACCTTTCATATGCAGCCAGAAAACGCTTTCCCCAGAGAGGAGAGATTTGAAGCCCTGCCAGCCCAAATCGATTTCCACGCTGTGTTCGCAGGCCATGAAAGAACCGCCCTGAACGATTAGGCTTTCGTTGTCCAGATCATAGGTCATCATGTCGCCTGCGAGCGTAGCCCCGAACCAGACTTCTCCGTCGCCGGATTTGGGTTCGAAATGGTTAAGAAACAAAGATTCGCCTGCGACCATGCGTTTGATCGCTTTCATCAGGCCGCCGCCTTGCTTCTTATGTGTTGTCGTCGTGACGTCCATATTGCCGCTCATCGCGATCATGGCTCCGGATTCCGCCGTACAGATCTCACCTTGAGCCAATTTGACTTTCGCCGCGGTGTTGCCAGGGCGATGGATAAGTTCGATGTCCATAGTGCGCCCCTTAGAAAAGTTTCGGGTTGATCCAGTCGGTCAGACCGGAAATGCTACGAGTTTGAATGATGATTTTGCCTTTGCCTTCGACCCGGGTTACCAATCCTTCGCCGCCAAAGAAGCTGGAGAACAGGCCGCCGGCCAGCTGGATGTGCAGGCTCAGACCAGGGTCATAAGCCACCAGGTGACTGGTGTCGACGATATATTCGCCATCAATCTCTTTTTCCAACAAGGCGCCGTAGGCTCCGTACCAGACTTTGCCTGTGCCGGAAACCACTAGCTTGAACAGTCCTTCCTTGGCGATGAAGGATTTGAAACCGGCCCAGCGCACGCCAAGGCGAACGCCTTCTGTCGCCGCCAGAAACGCGCCGGGTTGAAAGCACAGGGTTTCATTGTTCAATTCTGCGCAGCGCACTTCGCCAGGAGTGGGTTGCACCAGGGTCAATTTACGTACGCCGTTGGTTTTGTTGCTGAAGCGGTTGATGAAAAAGGTTTCGCCCCCCAGAAATTTTCTAAGGATGGCGATAAAAAACGACCCATTGGTGCGCGTCTCCATATCCAGATCCGCCGACATGCTGGACATGGCGTCGGACTCAGCCGTGATCTGCTCGCCAGGCTCCAGTTCGACGTCCACGTAACCGAACGCGGCGCCTCCTTTTATCTCTGCCTTCATGCGCTATCTCCGTTGTCGATAACTTTGTTTCTTCGTATTTCGAGGGAGCGGACTCTATTTTTCCGCCACAAACTCTTTGACCAGTTGCTTCAGTCTCTGGAACTCCGGCTCCAGATTGCGATAGTCGCCATCCTGATCGCTGATCTGCTCCTGAAGATCAGTGATGCGATCCTCAGTGGCTGGATGAGAGCTTAAGAAGCCCATGGTGTCTTTCATGAGGTCCCTGGCGTCCTCGTCTTCAATCTGTTCAAGCCGCTTTTTCTCTTCTTCGATGATTTTATCGAAGAAGGTAATCAAGCCTTTGGGGTCGATATTGGCGCGTTTTAGTAATTCCAGCCCCTTGGTGTCGGCGTCTGACTCAAATCCTCTTGAGTAGCTCTGGTTTAGCAACAGCGGCGCGGCGTTAGCCACTGTCGCCAGCAAACCGCTGACGTCGCCGAACACAGCCTGAGCCAGCGCGTAAGTGCCGGCGGCCCCCATGATATTGCGTATTCCGTGCTGTTCCGTGACATGTGAAATTTCATGGGCCATGACGCCAAGAACTTCGCTGGCGTTATCAGCCGCCAATATCAGTCCGGAGTTAATAACGATGTATCCTCCCGGTAACGCGAAGGCGTTGATATCGGATGAGTTAGACACGTAAACCTTATAAGTGTAACGCTGGTCATTAACGGCATTGATCAGTGGGTCGGTAAGCGCAGCGACCGCCTGTTTGCCATCTTCGGATTCAAGTAGCTCGTTCTCTATCTGATACTGGCCGAATACCGTTTTGCCCAGTTTCTCTTCCCACTCGGCGGGAACCTGTCTTGCGGCGACGGCGGTGATGCTATCCATAAAAACGACAACAGAAAGCGGCGTTCCGATGATCAACGCTACGACGATGACCAGCACGGTCCAATTAATACGGCGTACATTACGCGCTTTGCGAAGCTGGCCCTGCAGATGATTGTCCTGGTGCAGGGCTGGATGGTTGAGGATGCTGCGGTCGCTGGTGTAGAGGCTCCACTCGGGAAAATCGGGGTGAGTGATAAAAACCAGTCTATCACTGGCGCCGCCCATTTTGACTTGCGCGCCAGTGACAGGAAAGCGAACGTTACTCTCGCCATTGGAGAATTCAATGAACCCGTCGGACACCGTCAGGGAGCCGGAAGCTCTGCCGTTATTGAATTGCTCGTGAAACGCATGGGCCTGATAAGTTTGCGTTGGTTCCATTCATCCCTTCCTGTATGAAATTCTGAAGTGCTGAAGAGTAATAAAAAGGACAAGTTGTCAGGGACGGAATTAAATCCTCTTTCTTAATCGCCGTAAAGCAGAAACGGGGAAAAAGGCTTTGATTTAAAATAGTTGCAAACTTCAGCTGGCGCAAACGTCGTGACCCGTATGTTAAGGCGGTCACTTTATTGTGATGAACTATCTTGTTTTCACTGACTATTTAATACACGGCATGCTAGAATCGCGCGCTTTTTATTCAAATGTAGTCTGTGGAAGTTAGAGTAAAGTTATGATGCTGCCCCGTTATTTGTCTGTTTTGTTGCTCTTAGGAGCGCTTATCTGTTTGCCTGGTTGTGGTGGCGGTGGTGAAGGCGGAGGCGGAACTTCGAGTAGCGATGACAGCAATAGCGGAAGTGTGGAAACTGGCGGGGAGCAAGGAGATACTTCTGACGACACGAGCAATCCTTCTAATCCCTGTGACGCCCCTGTCGGAACTCAAGCTGATCTATCTGAAGATTGCCGAACGAAAGATTGGGAGCCGGTAAGCTCTCCAGATATATTTAAGGCGGGGCCTTCCGGTCTTTTGTATGTTCTAAGTAGTGAGGATACAAGCAAGATATATAGATGGGATCTGGCTACCCAGCGCTATATCAATCCTATTACGCTGTTAAATCCAATTTCCGATTTTGAATATTCCGCGTCACAAGAGCGTCTGCTTTTAGGGCATGAGAACGGCGAAATTACGGCGATCAATATTACTAAAGATAAAACAGAACGCCCTTTCGCTAAGCTTGGCCTTAATATCATTAAACTTGTCGCGGCCGACGACGATTTGTGGGTTGTGGTCCCTGGTGACCGCGATCCTTACTACAGCCCAGATGTTCTCTATTTATTGGACGCAGTCGGGCAAGTTAAGAGCAGTACTTCTATTGATGATCATCTTTACACTCTGCAATGGAATTCTGAGGCTGGTCGTCTTTATTTCTTTGGCCACCAGACATTTCCGGGCACGGAATACTATGCGTGCGGATCAGGTGATTATGTGACTAAAGGCAGCCTCTATTGGAGGCGCTACAACAAGGATACCGCGATAATTGAGCACTCATCCGAGTTGGCGACGTGCCTGGAAGATGGAGATTTTTCGTTGAGTCCTGACGGAGGGGAACTGGTTGATCTACGGGCCCAAATTAGTGACTCAGACGGAGACTCAGCTCTAACTAAGCTTAGAAGTCCTTTTACTGACCCTGATGCTTTGGGGTTTGGGGAGTACAAATACAATCAAACTCTTTGGCTTGAAGGACATATTCTGGCGACGTACATTCATGAGGGAAAAACCTATCTCATTAGATGGGGCGATTCTCGCCAGGTAGTGGACTACCGGATATACCCGGGAGTAGCAAAGGCGTTGGTTGACGCCGGAAATCAAGTGGCGCTTGTGGTTGGAGATGACGGTGAAACATCTATTTATAGTTACGATATCCGTCTGGACGATGATGGCGATGGCGCACCAAATCGTGAAGATGCTTTTCCAGCGGACATCTCCGCCTCTAAAGACTCTGATAACGACGGCTATCCCGATGAATGGAACCCCGGTTTCACTGATGCAGATACGACGACAGGGTTGTCCCTGGACTACTATCCCTATGATTCGTCATGCGCTCTGATTGAGCATGGCGCGCCCATGGACGTCAGTCTGTGTGATATCGCGAGAATGCATTCTGAGGTTGTTGCGACAATCGTTCAGGGTAATCGGCAAGGGGATGTGTTTGCTCTGAATGGCGATCGCAACGCCATCTATCGTTGGTCCGCTGTCGACCATGAATATAAAAATCCATGGCGATTAAGTCAGCCTGTTGTCGATATGAGTTATTCCGATAGCGTTAAGCGGCTTTATGTTCTGTACAAGAATGGTGAAATCAGATACTTCGATGAGGAAAATGAGAATCGCTTTTTTGCATACATGGTCGGCAATCCCACCACTATAATAGCCGGAGGAGATGCGGTTATCGTAATGGCGTCTCCAGTGTCAGAAGGCGCTTGGTTGTACGACAACAATGGCCGCATTCTGGCTAAAGGTCTGATTACCAGTGCGCCGCCGGCCTTGAATGGTTGGTATGCTTCGGGCAAAGACGATGCCTTATACTTTTTCTCGCACGACTTTCCTGAACTCATGATTTCATTTTCCAGCTCTGGATATTTGGATTACATCGCTCAAGTCGATGGTCCTGTATCAGCCGGCTTTTTAGCGTACAACCCATTCAAAGATCTGTTGCTTATCGATAGGGCTGTATACAGCTTTGAGGAGGTGGGGCGCCAGCTGACCAATGCCGTTAGCTTGCCTCTGAGTTCGTTAAACGGCGCTACCTGGACGAAAAACAGTGGTCTTCTGACTGTGTCGGAGAAAGAAGGTGGCGGGACACTCTTGACGGAATTGAACCCTGCTTTCGAGAAAATTGCTGAACAGGAATATGAAGGCGCTCCAATCGCGGTGTTTGGTAGCGAAGGCGATTATATGGTTGTGACAAAGTCAGACGAACGTATTGAAATAAATGGCTACGCTCCTGTAGTGACTGACTAAAGTTAAACTTTTTCCTCGGGCGGGAAGTTCTTTTCCGCCCCTTTCTACTTCTTCCTTTTCCCCCAATTCCGCAGTATTAGGCAAGTCTCCCGCAGGAATGATGTAGTTGCTCTTGTCTGACAGGGACTACACTTTACTGAGCTGTGTATGCCTATCAACCACATCCCGGGTCAGGGATATAAAGAATCAACGAATACTCTGTGGGGGGCGATTATGGGAATCGAACTGACTATTAATGGAGAAAAGCGCTCGCTGGATGTGCCTGAGGATACGCCTTTGTTGTGGGCGATCCGGGATCATCTGCATTTGACCGGGACCAAGTTCGGATGCGGTATGGCGCAATGCGGCTCCTGTACAGTGCATATGAACGGGGCTGCGATTCGTTCTTGCGTGACGCCGGTTGGGTCAGTAAAGGGACAGTCTATCACCACGATAGAGGGACTGGAGTCGAAAGTCGCCAAGGCGGTGCAGGAGAGTTGGGAGGAAGAGGCGGTGGTGCAGTGCGGTTACTGTCAGTCCGGACAGATCATGTCCGCCGTGGCGCTGCTGCAAAGTAATCCCAAGCCCAGCGACAGTGATATCGACAGCTTTATGTCAGGTAATATCTGCCGTTGCTCCACCTATGTCCGCATTCGCGCTGCGATCAAGTCCGCAGCGGAAAAAATAGCGTAAGGAGGCTCTATGAAAACCATGAATCCCAGCCTGAGCCGCCGTTCCTTTATCAGCAAATCCACTCTGGGCGGAGCGGGACTGACGTTGGCGCTATCACTGCCTTCTTTGGCCGGCGCAGCGGAGTCTGGTCCGGGGAAAACCGCCGGCGAGGCGGCCAGTCAGAACTTCGCTCCCAACGCATTCGTTCGCATCAGTCCGGACAATAAAGTATACGTGATCAGCAAGCACATCGAGATGGGGCAGGGAACCTATACCGGCCTCGCCACCTTGTTGGCGGAAGAACTGGATGTGGATTGGTCTCAGGTCGTTGTCGAAGGCGCAGAAGCCGACGCCAAGCGTTATAACAACCTGTTCTGGGGGCCATTCCAGGGTACTGGCGGCAGCACCGCCATGGCGAACTCCTACCAGCAGATGCGGGAGGCGGGAGCCAAAGCCAAGGCGATGCTGGTCGCTGCGGCGGCGACTTTGTGGAAGGTTCCTGCTGCGGAGATCGAGGTCGAATCCGGCAAAGTGAGCCACAGCGGAACCTCCAGGCAAGCCAGCTTCGGAGATCTGGCGGAACTGGCGGCCATGCAGCCGGTGCCGGAAACGGCGACGTTGAAAGATCCCAAGGACTTTCGTCTGATTGGTCAGAAGCTGGTGCGTAAAGATCCGGGTAAAACCAATGGGACTGCGATCTTTACTCAAGATGTACAACTTCCCGGTATGCTGACCGCTTTAATCGCCCATTCACCCAAAGCGGGCGGCAAAGTCAAAAGTGTTGATGACTCGGGGGCGCGCAAGGTTCCCGGTGTTGTCTCTGTCATGCAGATACCCGCTGGCGTGGCGGTATTGGCCCAAGACTTCTGGTCAGCGAAAAAAGGCCGCGACGCTCTCAAAGTGGAGTGGGATGACAGCGCTGCGTTTCGCAAAAGCTCAGAGACTATTCTCAAAGAGTACCGCGAAGAGCTGAATAAGCCGGGAGCCCCCGTCGTGCGCAATGGAGATTTCGATACCGCATACGCGGCTGGAGCGAAGCAGTTTGACGCCATCTATGAGTTTCCCTTTCTGGCCCACGCGGCGATGGAGCCGATGAACTGCGTGATTCAAAAGAAAGAGAATGGCGCTGAACTCTGGTATGGCTGCCAGTTTCAGACGGGGGACCAGATGCAGGTCTCACAGATCCTGGGCGTACCGATGGAGAACGTGAAGATCAATATGCTGTTGGCGGGAGGCAGTTTTGGCCGTCGCGCTAACTCACACTCTGATTACATCGTTGAAGCTACGCAGGTCGCCAAGGCCTATTCGGAATCCGTTCCGATCAAGTTGGTGTGGACCCGTGAAGATGATATGCGTGGCTGGTACTACCGTCCCATGTATGTGCATCAGATATCCGCGACCTTGGGTGCGGACGGTTACCCCTCCGCCTGGCGTCATCGCATTGTCGGTCAGTCGATTGTTTCCGGCACAGGCTTTGAAGGGATGATGAAAGACGGTATCGATCCAACCTCTGTGGAAGGCGCTTCCAATCTGCCTTATCACATCGCCAACATGCAGGTGGATTTGCACACGATCAAGGAGGGCGTGCCCATTCTATGGTGGCGCTCCGTGGGATCGACCCACACAGCTTATTCAACGGAGACCTTTATTGATGAGCTGGCCAAGGAGGCCGGTAAAGACCCCGTGGCGTACCGCATGAAGTTGCTGGAAGGCCATCCCCGTCATCAGGGCGTACTGAAGCTGGCGGCGGAAAAGGCCGGCTGGGATAAGCCACTGCCCAAGGGGCGCTTTCGCGGCGTGGCGGTGCATGAATCCTTTAATTCCTACGTGGCGCAGGTGGCGGAAATAGAGGCGGTGGATGATAACCGCTTTCGCATTGTGAAGATCACTTGCGCGGTGGACTGTGGGCTCGCTATTAACCCCGACATAATCCGGGCGCAAATGGAAGGAGGCATAGGTTACGGGCTGTCGCCGGCGCTGGTGAGTGAGATCACCCTGGAGGATGGCGCAGTCAAGCAATCCAACTTCCATGATTATCAGGTGTTGCGCATGAATCAAATGCCGGATGTGGAAGTGTATATCGTACCCTCTGCGGAGCCGCCCACCGGCGTTGGCGAGCCCGGTACGCCAGTGGCGGCGCCGGCGGTAGCCAATGCGTTGTTCGCCGCGACGGGAGAAATCCCTCGCAGTCTTCCATTCAAGAATCTGTTCGCCTGATATGAACGCGCCGATGTTTGTGGAAAACGTGATACCTGCGGCCTGCGCCTGGCTGGCTCAGGGCGCCAGGGTGGCGTTGATTACTCTGGTGGGCGTCGATGGTTCTTCGCCGCGCCCGCTGGGGAGCCAAATGGCGGTGCGTGAAGACGGCGTGGCGATAGGTTTGATTTCGGGAGGTTGCGTTGAGGCGGCGTTAACCCATGAAGCCGCCGCCGCTTTGGCGGACGGTCGCAATCGCATGCTGCGTTACGGTAAGGACTCTCCTTTCTTCGATATTCGGCTGCCTTGCGGCTCTGGGATCGATGTGCTGATTGACGTTAATGTAGGCGCTGATCTGTTGTTCGCTGTGCGAGATCGGCAACTACAACGTCAGCCGACGTTGTTGTGCATGGACTTGGAGCGCGCAGCCAGCGGCGATGGCGTGCATCTGCAACTGGAAGCCTGCTCAGGAATGCAGGCTTCCGACTCCTATGCGAACGGCGATCGCTTTGTCAGAGTTTATAATCCCACCACCCGCCTGTTGGCGTTTGGACGGGGTGAGATATTTCGACAGCTGTTGATGCTGACGCCTGCAATGGGGTTTGAAGTGTTGGCGGTCTCTCCTGGAGATGCATCTGGATCTTCTCCGCCCGGTGTGACCAGACTGCATGCGCCGGACCATTTCGAGGAGGGGTGGAGCGACGCCTGGACGGCGGCGGCGCTGTTATTCCACGATCATGAATGGGAGCTTCCCATTTTGCGCAACCTGCTGCGCACGGACTGCTTCTATATTGGCGCATTGGGAAGCCTGAGGACGCAGGCCCTACGGCGCGAGCAGTTGGCGGAGGAAGGCGTCAGCACAACTGAGATTGACAGAATCAAAGGACCCATTGGGTTGAATATCGGTGGTAAATCGCCGCCGGAGATTGCAATTTCGATTCTCGCCGAAATTATTTCCCGCCGCGCATAAAAACGGCGCGTTACGCGCCGTTCTGA
This sequence comes from Hahella chejuensis KCTC 2396, assembly GCF_000012985.1. Classification (NCBI taxonomy): domain Bacteria; kingdom Pseudomonadati; phylum Pseudomonadota; class Gammaproteobacteria; order Oceanospirillales; family Hahellaceae; genus Hahella; species Hahella chejuensis. The sequence continues at coordinate 1,604,104 of NC_007645.1, forward strand.
AACAGGCCCCAGGCGATGCGCCACATGAGTACCGCGATCAGCGCATCCACCAGACGCCAAAATGAAGGGCGCGACAACCAGGGCGACAGCGCGGCGGCGGCGATGGCCAAACCGAAGAACCAGATGATCGATGCTGACGCTGCGCCGGCGGCGTAAGCGGCGGGCGCGGCCTGTTGGGCTCCTACCGAACCGATCAAAAACAGGGTATCCAGATAAACGTGGGGGTTGAGCAGCGTCACCGCCAGAGTGGTCGCCACGACAATGCTGAGGTTACGCTTAACCGCGCCCTCCGCTTCAAGGCCCGCTCCAGGGTAGAGCACCCGCTTCATGGAAAACGTCCCATAAGCGGTGAGAAAAATAACGCCTCCCCAGCGCGCCCATTCTGCAATCTGGGGGAACTCCCGCAACAGCGCCGCCATGCCAAATACTCCGGCGATAATCAGCAGCAAATCCGCCAGCGCGCAAATTGCGGCGACGGGAAAGTGATGTTCTCGCTTCAGACTTTGCGCTAATACGAATGCGTTCTGTGCGCCAATGGCGACGATAATTCCCAAAGAAAGGCTAAACCCGTTGAAATAGCTCTGCCACATGCAGTTAACACCTTTTTGTGATGTACATTGCCGCTATAGACGTTTTGTCGTTATGGACGTTTATAGTCATGTACGTTGTTGTGATTCAGGTTGTCGCAGGCGCCTTGCGTTTGTCTGCATTGAAGATTAGGGTGTTTCTAAATATTAATAAAACAAATAATACTAACCTCTCATTAGAAAAACTGATCATGCTGGATTACAAATTACTGCAGGCGCTGGCGGCGATAGTGGAAGGCCAGGGCTTTGAGAAGGGCGCCGCCTTGCTGGGGATTTCCCAGTCTGCGATTTCTCAGCGCATCAAGCTGTTAGAGGCGAGATTGGGACAACCCGTGCTGATCCGCTCCCCAGGGCTCACGCCCACCGATCTGGGAAAACGTCTTCTGAATCATGTGCAGCAGGTGCGTCTACTGGAGCACGATCTGTTGCAGGATGTACCGACGCTAGGCGCAGAGGCGCTACGCCTGCGCATTGCGATAAATGCCGATAGCCTCGCCACTTGGTGGTTTCCTGTGATGGGGGATTATTGCCAGCGCGAAGGCGTGCTGCTGGATCTGGTGATTGAAGATCAGGATATTGGGCTCAAACGGATGCGCGACGGCGACGTAGCGGGATGTGTATGCAGCGCCGAGCAGGCGGTGCAGGGCTCCCGTTGCGTTTACTTGGGAACCTTGGTTTATCGCGCCTACGCCAGCCCTGGTTTCATGTCCCGTTATTTCCCGCTGGGGCTGACCGCTGACGCGCTGGCGGTCGCGCCGGTCATTAATTTCGGTCCTGACGATCAATTGCAGCACCGCCTGTTGCACAGCCTGGGCTATCAGGGCGCGTTTCCGTTTCACTTATGCCCCTCTTCAGAAGGGTTCATCCGCATGTCGGAAGCCGGGCTGGGGTACGGCATGATGCCGGAGATTCAGGCGCAGGAGTCAGTGATGGCGGGGCGATTGGTGGAAGTAGCGGTAGAACATGCGCAGAAAGTGCCGTTGTACTGGCATTACTGGCGGCAGGGTGGGGACATGCTGGAAGGCCTGACTCGGCATTTATGTACGGCGATCCCTTTAAATCAGGGCGAAATAAAGGTTAAATAGCGATCTCCTGCAAAGTTGACCTACTCTCATAATGGATGTGATCCCGTAACCAAGTACACATACTGAACATTATTTTCTTTTCGTGCGCGGCGATGGGGCTCCATATTCGCTCATATCGGCGCTCAATTGTTAGATTCCAATTAATAAAAAAGCAGTTATTTCATGGCTAGTGAACTTCATCAAACCCAGGTTGACCTCGACGGACTGTTGGAGGTGCTGGGTCGTAACTTATATTCCACTCCCGCTGTGGCGATCCGGGAGCTTATTCAAAACGCGCATGACGCCTGCGTGCGTTCCCGGCTGGAGACAGGCCGGGACGGCGATTTCTCCATCCGCATCCAGGCGGATAGCCACCGCAACCAGATTGTCATCACCGATAACGGCTCCGGCCTCACCTACGAGGAAGTGCTGAAATATCTCGCCACTATCGGTTCCGGCTATACCCGTGTGCTGCGGGACAGCTCCCACAATGAGGACATGGTGGGATATTTCGGGCTGGGTTTTTTGTCCGCCTATGTTGTGGCGGAGAAAGTGGAAGTCTGGACAACGTCCTACCAGACGCCGGAGCAGACGTGGTATTTCTCCACCGCCGGCGGTAAAAAATTCGCCATTTCCGCCACTGCGCCAGCGCAGGTGGGAACCACCGTTAAGCTTCACCTGCGGGAGGAGTTTTACCACTTGGCGGAAAGCGACTTATTGCAGGGGCTGATTGAACGCTACTGTTGTCTGCTGCGCGTTCCCATTTTTCTTAATAACGACGACGTGCAGGTCAACAATCTTGTGGCGCCCTGGCGCTTGGACGCCGCCACCTCAGAATTGCAGCGTAAGAAGCGACGCCTGGAATTCGCCGCCATTTTCGAAGGCGCCTTTGAGCCCTTGTGCGCCATTCCCATTCCTGAGAATAACCCCTGGAGTCTGAAAGGGCTGCTTTGGGTACAGGACCGCGGCGGCTACGCCACCTCAGACTACCGTAATATCTCGGTGTTCGTGCGCAGTATGTTTATCACGGGAGAATGTCGTGAACTGTTGCCGCTTTGGGCGGGATTCGCCGGCGGAGTCGTGGAGTCGGTGGCGCTGTCTCCGACGGCGAGCCGTGAAGATATTCAGAAGAACGAGCGCTTTTATGAAATTCGCGACTTCCTGGCCGAAACGCTGATTGAGGGCCTGCGAACCATCGCCGCCAACGAAAGTAGCGTGTGGCGCCGTATTCTCAGCCGACACAACCAGACACTGTTAGGAGCGGCGCTGAGCGATGACCGTTTGTTCGAGGTCATGCAGAACGACCTGAAAATACCGACTACGATTGGCGATGTGACGCTTCCTGCTTACCTCAAGCAGAGCGGCGGCGTGATTTACATCCGGAATGAGGACAAGAACAGCCAGGAAGAGTTGCTGTTCCGGGCGCAAATGAAGCCATTGGTTTCGGGTTATCTTTATGCCGCGTCCGGTTTTTGTCAGAAGTATGCGCACTGGAATCACCTGAAAGCTCACATTCTGGGTAGCGGCGATGGGGAAACCAAACTGTTCACGGAAGAGACGGTAGATAAAGCGATTCACGACAAACTGGCCGCGCTCTTGTTGCGTAAAAATGAGGCGCTGTCCTGCGCGCGTTTTGAGCCGGCTCATGTGCCGCTGCTGGTCATCCACGATCAGGATGTGGCGCTCAAGAAACGAATTGAGCGGGATGAGGCGGACAAGCGCATCGGCTCGGCGGCGTTGAGTCTGGCGCGGTTACATACGCAAGCTATCTCAGCGGAAATCGAACGGCGTCTGTACGTCAACCTGAATTCGCCTTTGATTGCAGCCATGATTGACGGGACGCAGGAGGCGGCAGGCCACTTGGCGGTGGCTGTCCGGGCCTATATGGAGTCGTTAACCCATCAGGTCGACGATAGCGACTCTAACTTTTCTGACGAACTCAAACGCTTCAGCGATGCACTGCTGGCGATTACCAAAGGGGAGTAACGATGGATATTTGGAATTGGGTCCATGAACGCGTTTCGACGCTGACAGACAGCGGCGAGCATCGTCTGGCGGATTTTGTCTACGACATTTCCCATTATTCGGTGAATGATGAGCACCACAAAGTGGATGCGCTATTCCCGGAAGCGCTGAGCCTGGCGCGCAAGAACGGCGATAAGTGGCTGGAGATCTATTTCCGTCATTGGCATCTGCAAAGTCAGGTGCTGACCCGGCGCAAAGGCCAGGCCATGTTGGGCGAGGCGGTGGATTTGTTGGAGTTCGCCCACCGCGAAGAAACCCGTGACTGCCCGCAAAGCATCTGTGCAGTGCAGGATTTGGCCTGCTGCTATGCGATAACCGATGGTCCCGGCTACGTAGAGGAAAGACTGGCTGTGGCGCAGGAAACCATGAGCAGAATCGATGCGACCTGGCCCTGTTTCACCTGTATTGGCGGCGAATACAACAGTGCATTGATTGACGCGGGGCGCTTCGAGGATGCGCTGGCCTCTATCAGCGAGCAGAAAAAGGCGTTGACCGCCAGCCATCGCTCCCCTGATGACACCAACATGTTGTTTTGTCAGTTGGACGCCCTGATAGGTCTGCACCGATACGAAGAAGCAGAAAAGCTGGCGCGTAAAGCCAGAAACGATGGCGGCGGAGAGCATTTCGAGCGCCGCAGAAAGAACTATCTGGCTTGGTGTCTGGCGCTGCTTGAACGTGCTGAAGAGGCGGAGGAAGCACTGCTAAGCTATGAAGAGACCATGCTTTCGCCCGCTTTTTTTGAACCCTGGATCAAAACCAAGGAAGTATTGGCGTCCAAGCAAGTCAGCGCCAACTCGGAAGAGTTGGATTGGCAAATTAACGCCATGGTCTCGGAACTCTACGACAGTAAAGCATGGCGGGACACCGTCAATCTTGGGATGGTGCAGGCGCGATTGGCGCTCAATCGAGGAGCCGTCGCTATCGCCCGCTTATGCGCCCAGCGTGTAGCCGAAGCGGTTCAGCAACTACATCGGGATTGCGGCGCCGCAGAGGAGCTGGCCGCCCTGAGTGAAGCGGTAACCCAGGCGGAATCGCAAAGAACGCCATGGGATTTTGCTGAAATCGAGCAGTTCCTTGAGCAGCAGGCGGAAACCCGTGAAGCGGCGTTGGAGATGACTGCGGACGCATTGCGGAAGTGGCCGGATGACGAGCGAGTATTGCTCGAATACACCCAACTCCTGGACGCCAGCGGCTGGAGTGAGGCGGCGCTTGCGGTATTGCGAGAGAAATCCGGTTTTCACACTCCACGGTTGTTGATGACTTACGGCAATATTCTCATCGATCAGGATCATACAGACGAATTTTTGCGGGAATTCGGTGCGGAAATCGACCCGACCTTAGAAGATGATCTTTTTTGCCGTTTGTGCTGGCTGAAAATGCGCTTCTATTCAAATGGCGACCCGCAACAGGCCTACGAGTATGTCTGCAAATTGATTGATCGCTCTCCTGACGCAGGCTTTGCTATTGCCGCCGCTGCGCGACTGGCGATGAAAGTGGGTCGCTTTCAGGAGTCCGTTAACTGGTGGTCGCGTCTGATTGAGTTGGACCCGGAGGAAAGCGATCTGCATTGGGATCGGATGGTTCCTGCGACGATAGCCGGCGACTGGGCCTGCGTCAGGGAATCCATGCATGCCTTAGGGATGAACGCGCCTGAAGGCGAAGGACCAATTGATGAAGACAGCATTTATGTGAGAGTTCGCTTTATCGATGAGGATGGAGAAACGCGGGATTATCTGGCGGTGCGTAATGGTCCGGTCACTGCTCGCGTTATTGGTTTGGCTAGGTTGGGTGAGCCTCAACGCTTCGGATGCGAAGTGGTGTTTGACGCCGCGCCCTTGAACAAACTGGATCAGGAAGATGAAGAAGGCGGAATGCGTGATAGCGAAGGATTTTACACTTTGCTGTTTTCCGTAGTGCATGTCCTCAAAGCCCCTGAATATGACTATTTCGCCATTGATGGCGCGCATCCCGGCGATGAAAATCTGGAGCGCTTGCAGAATAGCCTTGCGGAGCTGCAGGTGTATTTTGATCGTCGCAGCAACGAAGAGTATATCCTGTATCTGGAGGACGACGCAGAGTTGCCTGGGATATATATCTACATCGCAGTCCCTATCGGCGCAGATCTGGAGGCCGTCAATACGCTACTGAGCGGGTTTTCCGCTGAGCTGGAGCATCCTCTGATTTGGCCGGATCTATTGGAAAAGCTGGGAGATGAAGCTGCTTTGGAAGCGCAGATGGAAATTCAGGAAAAGTACGATCTGTAGTCAGCAAGAAGGGCGGCGAGCCGCCTTTCTTGCGCATGTCCCAAAGGAAAAGACTATTTCACGATAGGCGTGATCTTGGAGCCTTCCAGGGAAACGCCCGCCATCAGGCCTTTGTTGGAGACGACAAAGGCGATGATGGGTTCTTGAATGGTGTTGGTGTCGATGGACTTGCCTGCGCCGAACTCGGCGATGGCGACGCTACCGTCAACGCCGACCTCCCAACCTTCACTTCTAGTGAACTTGTTAAGCGCGTCGGACGTCATGAACAACATGACGACGGTTTTCTCCTGCACTCCCGCCTGAAAGCCGATTGAGGCGGAAGCTATGTTGTAATAGCTCTGAATCGCGCCGCCTTTCACCAGTGCGCCATCGCCGTATTCGCCACCGACAATGAAGCCGGCTTTCAGTATTTCAGGAAACACTAATACGCCTTGCGCTTTGGCGGCGAGTTCTTGCCCGGAAGGGACTTTGTTGTAGAAGACTTTCAGGGCGGCGTTCACTTTGGCGTCAATTTCGACTTTGGACGCAGCAGAAGCGTTGAAAGCGACGCCGATAATCAATAGCAGGGAATAAATGAGTTTTTGGATTTTTATCATCAGATGCATACTTCCAGTCATTGAATGAATCCGCCCTATTATAAGCCTAACAAGCCCCGGTAAAACTGTGGTTTTCCCGGGCGCATCAATAGCTTGAGTTATTCGTCGTATCCGAAAGGAAACATATGCTGGCGAATGATGCCTTTAGGTACGGTCTTGTTGTTCAGTAGTCCGTAGCTTTTTGGCCATTCTTTACCTGGCAGTTTGAAGGTGCCGAACAGCATGTCAATAATCGGTAAGTGAATCGCATAGTTCTTATAGGCGTATGCAGGATCGTCTGCGTGGTGCCAGTGGTGATACTGCGGCGTTACCAAAATGTATTTCAGGAAGCCGAAGTTGAAATTCAGGTTAGCGTGCGCCAGCACCGCTTGCACTCCCACCAAAATAACATAGGCGTTCAACGCTTCGGCGGAAAAGCCCAGCAGGAACAGTGGAATCATTACCACGCTGCGAGTGATCAGTATTTCAACCAAGTGTACGCGGGAGCCGGCCAACCAATCCATGTGCTTGCTGGAATGGTGTACTGCGTGGAACTTCCACAGAAAAGGCACAGTGTGGTACAGGCGGTGGAACCAATACTGAGAGAAATCAGCCATAAATACAGCCAGCAGAAATTGCGCCCAGACTGGCATGGATTGAATGGCGTCACGCAGCGCATCGGAGGCTACCCAGCCAACCAGGAACGTGGAGGATGAAGTGGTGAAAATCAGAATGAACTGCACCAGCATGTGGCTCATAAAAAAGTAAGCCAGATCGGTCCGCCACTCAGGACGCAGTGTATGTGTTTCCAGTTTTTGCGCGAATGCGCGCTCCATGGGGATAAATACCAGGGCGGAGAAGAACAGCGCCAGAATGAACCAGTCCAGACCCAGCGAGTAGGGTGTTTCACCAATGCTGTTGAGCTGAATGTCCGCGCCGCCGGCGACCACCGCCGCAGTGGAAAAAAGCACGCCAGTCATGCTGAGGCGCTTTTGTTGGTTCAGCAGGAAGCTGAGCAGTCCAAGTATAAAAGAGGCGCAAAGCGCTACCAGCAAAAGAGTGCGAGCAAACTGCTCAGTGTAAACCTGACGCAATTCCTGCGTGGTCAGATATTCAGGGAAATGGAAACACAAAATTGCAAGGAAACTGAGAATGCCAAGTGTGGCGGAAATGTATCCGGAGATACGGCCCTGACCGAACTTGAAAGGAGCATGACCGTGACGGCTGAGATAATCGTTGATCAGTTTCATGATGTCTTCCCGAGGGTAAGCGTTAAATACCGCATAAGCGAGATGTTGTCGTGGAAGCCATCATGGAGTATTTCCGGGCGTCCGGCTATCAATGCTTATTGGGTGTCGGGATGTACGCAACTCGGTATCGAATATCGATACCATATACCGGAAAGACTTTTAAACGGATCAGTCTCGCAATTCAGGGATACACTACTAACACCTCTTCGGCCAGAGACTGACTTTTCAGAAAATCGGCGATAGCGCCGAAAGTGGTGGTTTTGATATCGCCAGAATGGTCGGATGTTCGGAACTCTTTCGCTATCAGCGGCGCAAGCAACCCTTTCAACGGTCCCAATTTGATCTCTTGCGGCTGGAACCACGCATGTTGATTGACCTTGATCTGCTTAACGCTGTCAGTTTGGTAGATCGACGCGAAAAGAATATCCAGCACATACTCCGTGCAATTCTGATACTTGGTGTTGAATGGATTGGACACCACGGAATAATTCTTGTTGTGAACGCTTTGCAGAATGCCCGACTCGATACTTTCCAGTATGCGCTGTTGCAGGGCTGGCGTAGGTATGATGACGCCAGCCTTCAAGACTTTGGCGCCGGAGAAAAAGTCGATGGGATAATCCATCGCCAGGTGACTGCGACGGGGGTTGTCATCGTCTTGATATAAATTGTGGATGGCGTACCCCTTCAGCGTCTCTCCCTGCTCGGTAGTGATAGTGGAATAGACGGCGAGCCCCGTATGCGTGAATTCCACACCTTTCGGGAGATCTTTGCCGGGAACGCCTTGTCTGGCCAGTAAGAATACGTAGGCGCCTCGCGCTGCGGCGGTTTTCTCCACTTTTTTCGCAAATACGGCGATTTCTTCAGCCGTGAAAGGAGAGGGACCTTCTTGTTGGCGACTTCCGCCGTAAGCATTGGACTGAAATAAAAAGAGGCTTACGGACAGCGCCACAAACCGAACTAACGCAGCGAATGCAATGCGCGCTCCCGATATGGAGCCTGATGCGGGCATAGTAAGCCTCTTGTACGTCAATTTAACGGGCTGCGACGGCTAATGCAGGAGCCGGACCTGCGGTCACGCTTTCGTCAGATACTTCCAGTGACCCGGATTTTTGGCCGGTAGCGCTGTTCCACAGTGGTTCGGCGATCCTGGCGCTGGCTTCGCCAACCACAGCAATGGCTTTAAACGGAACCGCTGCTGCGCCTGACGCCAGTTTGGCGCCGCCGGAGACGGTGTTGGTCGTCGCCTGTGCGGAGTGGGTCGCCGCTTGAGAGAAATGTTGCATGCTATCCGCCGCGAAGCTGGTGGATGCGAACAGCAAACAGGCGCTTGCCGTTAACGTAGAGATCATTTTTATCGCCATAGCGTATACCTCACTTTCTTGTGTTGCTGAAAAAGGTCGAGGACGCAAGCGTCGTCAACCTCAATGCCGAGCCAGCATGAACCTGGGCTGAACAAAGGCGATAGTAAGTCAGGTAAAGTCGCACGTTGTGGGCTGAAAAGTATCGTTATCCACGACTTTGAAGAGGGGCAAAGAGGATGGCATTGAGCTTTTCACGTGGCGGAGAGGTTTTTATTCTATAGTGAACACATGGTGAAAAATATTTTCAGAGGATGATCTATGACAACCAAAAACAAAGGCTTGACCAACCATGAAGTCACTGTTTGTTTAAAGGGCGGTGCGGTGCTGGGGCCCTTCAAGGCGACCTGGAGCACGGAAGTGGTCAGTGATGTGAGAGAGTTGCTGAAAGACTACGACGCTTTCTTGCAAACCGGTAAGCAAACGCGTTTCAAGTACCATTTGCATGATTCAGAAAAACGTCTGTCCCACACATTGGTGCTGCACTTCACCAATGTCACCGGCATTTATGATTGCGTCGAATTAAGTGAAGGCTGAGCGCGAAGGGCTCAGGATTGGCGTACGTAAACCCAGTTGGTGGCGCCGTTATCGCAAACGATAATGGCGTCCGACAGACCGTTGCATTGGTTGATATCCGACGGCAGCTCCTTCGAATAGCGAGGTTGGATCGCCATGGCGGATTTATCTCGCTTCAAGAAGCCGTACATAGTTTCAAAACGGTCGGAAAAGCTCAGGTTTTGCTTTTGGATATCCTTAAAGGAGTAATAGAACTTGGTGAAGCTCATGGTGGCGTCGCCCAGGCCTATTTCAAGCATTTTGGGGATATAGACGCGATAGGCTTGAGACAGATAGTCCTTCACCGCTGGCTCATTAGCGGGATCGCCTTGGAAAGACGGCAAATTCAGTTTGTTGTCCTCCGCCAAAGCGCCCTGTTTCAAAAACTTGTTCTGCTTGTTGGTCGCTAGATGAAATTGGTGGGAGCCGCAGGTTATCTGGTCTTTGTAAAGCAGGCAGTCGTTGGTGGCGGGGGCGCTGGAACGGGGAGCTTGTTGCACATCCGCTTTGGGCTCTGAACGAGAGATATTATTGGTGGCGGTTGCAGGCGTCGTGCCGACGGTGGATTCGGCTTTCCGCGGCTTCTGCGACTTGCCTGCGCCAGGCAGCGATAATCCCAGTTTGGCGGCGGGACGCTTGAGCAGCAGCGCCTGAATCTGGCGGTCGTTGCGGCGAAAATCCTCCAGCTTGGGCAGCGAAGCTCCTTCGCCTTTATCTTGGATCTCGCAGTAAAGACGCTCCATATCGGTGCGGGCCAGGGCTTGGCAGTCCGCCAGGCTGTGTGCGCTGAATGCGGCGGCGGCGAGCAATACGGACGTTCGTGTAAGAGAGAGTATTTTATTTTTCATAGGGCGTTAGCATAGCGGATCGACGGGACTAAACTGAATAGGCCATTTTTCAGCCTGTCATAAGCCTATTAACCAGGCAGACAAATAGCTTCCTTCTATTTGTCTGCAACGACAGGGCCTGCACATGTCAGGCCCTGTCTCCTGCGGCTTGTCGCCGCGCAGGCGCGTCCATGCGCCTGGTGATTAACATGCCAATATCATTGCCATGTTAATAATGTGTATTCTCCGATGGCCGGGGCGCTGCTTGCCAAGATTTCATCTCTCCGCAATGGGATTTGTGCTAGCTTTGTAAGCGGCCCTGCCTTCCCGCTGGATTCAGGGATTCCCGTTCAATAATTTACCTGTCGAAAAGGATAAAACATGGCTTCTATCACCTTAAAAGGCAATCCGGTTGAAACCAAAGGCGACCTGCCTGCAGTGGGCTCCAGCGCGCCGGATTTTACTCTGGTCAAACCTGACCTGTCCGAGGCGACGCTGAAGGATTACGCCGGCAAGCGTCTGGTGCTGAATATTTTCCCCAGTGTGGACACGCCTACTTGCGCGACTTCCGTACGCATGTTCAATGAGAAAGCGAGTAAGAAGGACAATACTGCCGTATTGTGCGTCTCTGCTGATCTGCCATTCGCCATGGCGCGCTTCTGCGGCGCGGAAGGATTGCAAAATGTGGATAACGGCTCTGTATTTCGTAATGCCGAGTTCGGTGATCGTTATGGTGTGACGGTAATGACCGGTCCACTGAAAGGACTGTTGTCACGGGCGGTTGTGGTGATCGATGAGTCCGGCAAAGTGCTGCACACGGAGCAAGTGGCGGAAATCGCGGATGAGCCTAATTATGAGGCTGCGCTGGCTGCGCTCTAAGCGGCTGGCAAGGCGTGTGAACGCCTGAGGTAAACGAAACCGGCGCATTTACGCGCCGGTTCGAAGGCTAAGCCAGCACTTTTTGAATCCACGCCGAGATATCGTGAATCTCTTCCAGACACACACTGTGATCCATTGGGTAAGTATTGTACTCGGGTGTGTAACCCATCGTCTGCAAGTGGCTGAGGGCGGCCCGTCCCAGACTCTCCGGCACGACGGAATCCATGGTTCCATGACAAATACGGATGGGAATGTCGCGATTCGCGGAATCAGGCTTCAGGCTCGCGGCGGTGGCCAGATAAGTGGAAAGGCCCATCAGACCCGCCAGAGGTTTGGGATAGGTTAGCGCAGTTTGGTAGGCGACGGCGCCGCCCTGGGAAAAGCCCGCCACGATAATGCGGCGACTGTCTATGCCGCGCTCGATCTCTCTGTCCACTAATGCGCGCACCGCGTTGGCGGAAGCTTGCAGGTGGGCTTCGTCCACTTTGCGCTCAATGCTCATCTCCAGAATGTCATACCAGGCGGGCATGACATAGCCGCCATTGATAGTAACTGGAATAGACGGCGCATGAGGAAAGATGAAACGCACCGCCATGTCCTCAGGCAGACGCAGCTCCGGCACGATCGGGGCGAAGTCGTTGCCGTCGGCGCCGAGGCCATGCAGCATGATAAAGGCCGCGTTCGCGGGTTTGCTGGGCTCAATTTCAATATAAGGTAGTAGTGCTGGGGTAGGGGCTAGGGTAGTCACGTGATAGGTTAACCGATGCTTTTTTCCAGGATGGATTGTTGTTTCATATGTTCGAAGCCAAGTTTGCCATAAAACTCCAGCGCTTCCAGCCGCACGGCGTTGCAGCGCACGCGCAAGCGTTCGCAACCGCGCTCCTGCAGCCACTCTGACGCCGCCATTATCAGCTGCTTACCCACGCTCAAACCGCGTCCATTTTCATCCACCACCAGACTGATGATTTCGCCGAAACAGCCTTCCGCCAGACGCACATCCATACTGGCCTGGATGCAGCCGACGGCCACGCCGTCTTTTTCCGCGATAAAGGTTTCGCCGCCCCTTTCTGCTATTTGGGTGATTCTGACCGATGTCTCTTGTGGTGAGACGGCGTAGCCCAATTGCGTCATTAAGTGAGAGATGGGCGTTGCGTCGGCGCAAGTGGCCGCTCTGATATCGATAGTCAGCATAGGCGTTGTCGGATTCGCTAAGTTGGAGTCTGCCCCGAGCCGGGCGTTTGACGGCTGATCGTGCATCTAATATAGCCTGAAACGGGAACGTAAAGAACTGTGGCCGATCTTGGCTTTGGTCGATGACGTTCTGATGACGGCGGGCGCCACTTATTTCAACGTCAGCCGATCCAGGCGCAAGCGATGGCGCTCATCGAACAGGCGCCAGATGGCCAGTCGGTTGGCGATCCAGGTTCCAAATCCGGTGGCGGCGACAATCATCAGAAATATCATGATTTGATAGGCGACGGCGGTTTCCGGCGGGCTGCCTGCGAGAATCTGTCCGGTCATCATACCGGGAAGACTGACGACGCCTGCGGTGGCCATGCCATTGATGGCTGGCGTCATTCCTGCGTGCATGGCCTGACGGCGCTGATCCTGAATGGCTTCCTCGGCAGGTGCGCCCAGCATGAGGCGTCCCTCGATGAGGTCTTTCTGGTTTCTGGCGCCGGCGGTCAGACGGTCCAGGCACAGTGAAACGCCATTGAGAGTGTTGCCGAGAATCATCCCCAGCAAGGGGATCGCGTATTGCGGCTGATACCAGGGGGCGGGTTGGATCAGCGCCAGCAAGACAATCAGAATCATAGAGTACGAGCTTGCCGTCATGGCGAGCAGGCCGATGTGGAAAGTCCAGCCATCAGCAAATCTGAGTTCTTGGCGCGCGCCGACCTCCCGTCCCGCCATGGCGGCCATAAACAGGCTGACTATTAGCACCCAGGGCAGCGAGGCCTGGGCGAACAGAAACTTCAGCGCCATGCCGATCAAACTTAGCTGAATAGTCAGACGCGCGACGCCGATCAATATGCCTGAGCTGAGGTCAGGGGCCTGTCGCCAGTTGATCCAGGCCAGGCTGCACACCAATAATGCGCACAAGCCCAGGTCCCAGATGCTTAAGTGGATAATGCTCATCGTTCAGCCTAATAAATGGCGCTCAAACTTGGAAAGTGGGAGTGAGTTCGCTCAGCTCCCGCACTTTGTCGTCAATGATATTCCAGAAGCGATTGGCCAGCCGCAGGCACTGCTCCTGATCATGGCTGACCAGACAGATCGCCCGGCCCGGTTCCGCCAGATAGGCGGTCAGCATCCGTTCGACACGGTCACGGTTACGGTTATCCAGATTGGCGCTTGGTTCATCCAGAAGCGCGACGGCGGGTGAGCGGGACAGGGTTCGGATCAGGCCCAGGCGTTGACGTTCGCCACTGGACAGGCGGCCGGCTTCCCAGCCTGCGACATCGGGATTGAATCCGGCCTTTTCATACCAGGAAGACGGCATGGCGGCGGGCATGTGCTCTCCTACGGTGGGCAGCCACCAGCGGCATTCGCTGGGGGTGAGCATCACCATACGACGCCACTCCGGCGCTGGAATCTGGTCACAGGGCTCACCGCGTAGAAAGCAAGCGCCGGAGTGTGGGTCCAGATCGGCGATGGCGCGCAACAACAGGCTTTTACCGCTGCCGGACGGGCCGCTCAGAGCGACGCAGTCACCCTCATAAAGATGATTGGAGAATGGTTTGAGAGAGCCTATGGCTAGGTCTCTAAGCGACAACAGCGGCATTGCGTCAACCTGCTCACGTCCGTGAGTATCACGAAGGTCTGCTGAATTCAGGCCAGGGGAAATTGTTCGCTCACAGCTTGCGGCGCCTCACTGGCGATGGGATGAAGATGCTCCGTCAGGGTCATTTTTGAACGCGCCGCTCAATAAAAGTCTATCGTAAAATTCGTAGAACGCCCGTAAAACTTTGTGGAATGCTCCACGGGTTTTTAATGCGATTCAGTTACGTTCGCCAAGCGCTTGATTGTTAACAGCCTGCTCGCAGACGCTTAAACTGAAACGCGACCGCCGGAGTCGCCGGCGCGAATAAAAAACGGATTCATGATGAAGATACTGTTGCTATCCGCCTACGATATAGACAGTCACAAGCGCTGGCGGCTGGGGCTGACCGCCGTATTTCCTGAGCACGAATGGATCGTGCTGAGCCTGCCGCCCCGCTTCTTTCGCTGGCGTATTCGCGGTGCGCCGATCAGTTGGAGCCTGTATGAAAACGAAGCGTTGCGGGGGGCGTATGATCTGATCGTGGCCACCTCCATGGCGGACGTCGCCACTTTGCGAGGCGTGTATCCGAATTTGGCGAGGGTTCCGTTGCTGGTCTACTTCCACGAAAATCAGTTGGCCTACCCGTGTTCCGGCGCGCAGCACGACAGCATCGATCCTGCCATGGTGAACATATACGCCGCGCTGGCTGCGGACTCAGTGGTGTTTAACACGACCTTCAATCAGGCATCCTTTCTTGCCGGTTTGGAGAGTTTGATCGCCCGCTTGCCGGATGCGGTGGATGCAGAGCTGTGTCGCCGTATTCGCGACAAAAGCCGGGTGATTCCTGTTCCACTGGAAGACGAGCTATGGCGCTTTGCGGGCGAGGAAAAAGGGGATGAACCCTTGACCATCGCCTGGAATCATCGGGTGGAATATGACAAAGGCGTGGATGACCTGCTGAAGATTTTGCGAAGGCTGCGGGAGAGGACGCATGACTTTCGGCTCATCCTGCTCGGACGTCGCTTCCGGCAGGCGCCTCACGCCTGGGGCCAACTGCAGGAAGAGTTCGCCGCCCACCTGCTATTTGATGGGTATGCGGAAAGTCGCGAAGAATATTGGCGTTGGTTGAGTCGGGCGCATGTGGCGCTGTCCACGGCGCAGCATGAGTTTCAGGGGCTGGCGGTAATGGAGGCGGCGGCGCTTGGGTGCGCGCCGGTGACGCCTGATCGTTTGAGTTATCCTGAACTGTTTCCGCAATGTCGCCGCTATCAGAATGAGGCGGAAGCCGTTGAACTGCTGCTTGACGCCCGCTCCAGGCGCGTCTGCGACATGCGGGAATACGGTTGGAGCGCAATGCGCGACGTCTATGCCGATGTATTAAGTGCGACGGCGGATCGGTCGTGAGCGCTCATGAGTTGCAGTCTAGGCGTGATCTGTATCCGCTTCGTTCAGATGAATAGCGCGGTGCGCAAGACGGCTGACGTCTTCGCTTTGGTGGGTGACCATCAACAGGGTTTTGCCGAATCGTTCCGCTATGGTTTTGGTCCATTCGGTCGCGAGACGGCGGGTCTCGGCGTCCAGCTCTGAGAAAGGCTCGTCCAGCAGAATGAGCGGCTCCGGCCGCAGCATAGTTCGCAATAGCGCCGCCCGCTGTCGCTGTCCCCCGGAGAGTCGGCCTGGAAGTTTGTCCAACTGGTCGGCGATTCCCAAAACCCGGGCTTGCCTGGGGATCTCATATTGCATCGCCGCTTCCACCCCCAGCTTCAAATTCGCCATCACGGTGAGGTGCTCGAACAGATTGTAGTCCTGAAACAACATGGCGACGGGGCGTTGCTCCGGCGGCGTGTGGGTCAGGTCGGCGTCTTCCCAGGACAAGTGGCCGGTTTCCGGCGCGACGAAACCGGCGATGGCTTCCAGCAAGGTGGACTTACCCACGCCACTGACGCCCTGCAGGGCGATGATTTCCCCTTGAGCGACTTGCAGGTCGTAATGCAGAGTGCGGGCGCCCCGCTTAATTTGAAGTGCGCGAATTTCAAGCATGACGAGGGGATTGCTTCTCCAGATAAAAAATCAGCAGGCCGCAGACGCCCAGAAACACCATGGAGGCCAGTGAGGCCTCTGTCAGCCGATAGGTGCTGGCGTAGCCGTAAATCAGCCAGGGCAGGGTGACGAAATCCTGACTGCCGAAAATTGAGTAAATCGCCACGTCTCCCATGGCCAGCATAGCCACGAACGCGGCGGCGGTGCGAATGGCCGGAGCCATATAGCTCCATTCGATACGTCGACGCCGCCACGAGGTCAATTTCAGTGACTGAGCCAGGCGATGATATTGACTGTCGAAGTTCAATAGCGCCGGCTTTAGTTGGGACGCCGCGAACGGGACGGTAATCAAACCGTTGATCAACGCCACCAGCCACATGCCCCAGTGATCCAGGTCCAGGTGGGGCAACAGCAATACGAACAGACCGACGGACAGCACCATGGCGGGCACAGCCAGCGAATGCGAGGTAAGCCAGTCCAGCCATAACGCGGTGGAAGAGCCCTGCAGGCGAGCGCGACGATAGGGACGCAGGGCGCTGTAGGCGAGACTGATCGACAGTGCGGTGGAAATGGCGCCGAGCCCCAGCGTCACCAGCAGAGGACGGCTGAGGGAGCTCCAGAACGTCATATCGGCGGCGCCGTCGATGACGCGTGGAATCAACGCCAGCAGCGGCGCTAGTAGAAACAGCCAGCAACAGCCGTAAAGCGCCCGGTAAGCAAGCGCTTCAGGGCGCGTTGCGGTCGGCCTTAACTGAGTCGGCGCCGAGGCTGGGCTGAGCCAGGATACTTTGCCGCAGAATGACACCAGTAGAAAGGCGGAGCCTGCGATCAACAACTGCACCCAGGCCAGAGCCAGGGCTTCGGAAATATTGAAGTCGTATTTCAACGCCTGATAGATCGCAACTTCCAGCGTGGTGGCTTTGGGACCGCCGCCCAGCGCCAGCACCACTGCGAAGCTGTTGAAACAAATGACGAAAATAAACCCCAGCAGCAACCAGGTTGAGCTGTGCGTAGCGGCCCACTCCAACTGTAGAAACCGTTGCATGCGCGTCAATTTGAGCTGGCGCGCCAGCCGCCAGCTGGCGTCGGGGATGGACTGCAGGCGCAGATACAGGGTGCGTACTGCAAACGGCAGATTAAGATAGACATGCGCGATCAAAATGCCGCTCAGCCCGTACAGATTCCAGTCTTCTCCCAGCAAAGGACTGAGGCTGCCGGATCGTCCCAGCAGGCTGATGATGCCGGTAATTACGATCAATGTCGGCATGACGAAACAGAGCACGCACAGGCTGAGAAAGACGCGTTTGTGCAAGCTGTCTTTGAGGTAACTGAGCGCCAGCGCCGCCGGCCAGGCCAGCGCCACCGACACTAATGCGCTCAGCGTCGCCTGCAACAGGGTGAAGCGTAGGATGGCGAGAAAGTAAGGATCGCTGAAATAGCTCCAGTCAAATTCGTTACGATTGAATCCAATCAGTCCGCCGAAGGCCAGGGCCGTTGCGATGGCGACAAAACACAGGGCGGGCCAGCCGGCCCATTTTCCTGTCGTGAACGCGCCCTGTTTCATCAAAATACAACCTGCATGGAAAAGGGATAAACTAAGATTAGCGGCGGCGTCGCTTATTGCGAAACGGCGCCGCGCCACTCCTTGATCCATGCTTTGCGGTTCGCAGCGATATACTCCGGCGTCAGCTCAATGGATTTGGGCTGAATCAGCGTGTCGAAGGCCTCAGGCAGTTTGACTCCCTTGCGGACCGGCAGCATCCAATTCGTGACGGGGATGATTTCCTGGGCTTCCTGTGAAATCAGAAAATTAAGAAAGCGGTTGGCCAGCTCTTTCTTTTCGCTGTTTGCTGCGATGGCGGCGACTTCCACTTGCATTACATGGCCTTCGCTGAACAGGGCCGCTTTGTATTGCGTCTTATCTTCCGCCACCTGGTGATAGGCCGGGGAAGTGCTGTAGCTGAGCACATAATCCGCGTCGCCTTCCAGGAACATGCTGTAGGCCTCCCACCAGCCTTTGGTGACGGTGACGGTATGTTGCGCCAGCTTTTTCCAGGCGCTTTCCGCCTGATCGCCGTAAGCGCTCTTCATCCACATCATCATGCCCTGACCCGGCGTGCTGGTGCGGGGGTCCTGATAGATGACGGACGCGGAGGAATCCACCAGCTCCTGCAGAGATTGCGCCGGTTGCTTTATCTTTTGACTGTCATAGATGAAGGAGAAATAGCCGTAGTCGAAAGGCACGAAGTCTTTATCGCTCCACTTCAATTCCGGCGTCAGGGCGTCAAAGGCCACTGCGTGCGGTTGCACCAGACCTTCTTTACGGGTTTCTTCTATCAGTCCCGTGTCCAGTCCTAAAACCACATCTGCTTTGGCCTTCTTGCCTTCGATGCGCAGTCGGTTGAGAATGCTGACCCCGTCTTCCAGGGCGACGAATTTCACATCGCACTGGCAAGTGGCTTCGAAGCCTTTCTCCAGCGCAGGGCCGGGGCCCCATTCGCTGACGAAGGAGTCGTAGGTATAGACCGTCAGTTCTTCCGCCGCGCTGGCGCTGGCGGCGAAAGCGGCGGCTGAAACAGCGATAAGCGAATGGGCTAATCGGGAAAATGAAACTGCGCGGGTAAACAGATGGTGCATGGAGGCTCCTCTAAACAGCGAGGCGCGGAAGCGGCGGCTTGATCCAGAAGTGGACTTGCCGGCCTCATTTCCTACGCCAGCATTAACTGGATCAGGTTCTACGGGTACACTCTCAGCCTGACAGGCGTGTGTTCGAGCGCAATGGCGCATCGAATGAACGCGGCGGAGTCAGGCGCCCCGATGAGACTGCCCGGATTCTAACCAAAAGCGATGGCGCAATCTACGCGGATGCAGAATATTTTGCTGCGGGGAAACTCTGTCTGCGGCGTCGCAATGCGAGTAAACCTTAACAAGGAGTCAAGACGGGATGGCGTTTACAAAGATGGAAACCGAGCGTTTAACGCTGCGGGTGGTGAGTCCGGAGGACGGTCCGGCGCTAAACCGGACGATTATAGAATCTCTGGATCAATTACAGCCATGGCTGGACTGGATGACGCCGCCGCCGAGCGTGGAGGAAACCTCCCGTTGGTGCAGGCAGGCTTACGCTCGCTATCTATTGGAGGAAGAAGTGAACCTGATGCTTCTGCGTAAGGAAGACGGCGCTTTGGCGGGAGTTTGCGGTTTACGTAAAGCCAACGCCGTCTTACGTCATCATGAAGTGGGCTATTGGGGGGCGGCGCGTCTGCAAGGGGCTGGTTATATGACCGAAGGCGTGAAGGCTTTGGTGGAATATGCGCTGCTTGAGCTGGCGGCCAGCCGGGTTTATCTGACCACGGACGAACGTAATCTGAGTAGCCGCAAACTGGCTGAACGCGCCGGATTTCAGCTTGAGGGCGTGCTGCGCAACGAACGCATGGATAACCATGGACAGTTTCGTAACACCTGCGTGTACGCGAGAATTGCGGCGGGAAACTGGACCACTCATTAACCTGGACTTCCCATTATTAATATGGCAATGATATTGGCATGTTAATAGTCAGGCGCATGGATGCGCCTGCGCGGCGGCCAGCCGCGGGAGACAGGGCCTGACCTGTGCAGGCCCTGTCGTTGCAGACAAATAGAAGGAAGCTATTTGTCTGCCTGATTAATAACAACGAGAACGGCATGAGCGATACCCTACAGTCACAAGAGCCCACGCAACGCCCGTTTGTTGCGGAGCGGCTGCGGGCGGCTGACGCATTTGTGGGGATGGAGATGGACTGGCGGCTCATGCCGGCGTCTGGGCACAGCAATATGCTGTTTCGAGCGCAAGGGCCGCAAGGGGATTTGGTGCTTCGCATAAACGCCAGTTCCCTGCGCGCCTTTGGCGTTGACCGACGGCTAGAAGCTGAGGCGCTGCAATTGATCCAGGGCGCCGACTGGGCCCCGCGAGTGCTCTGCAACGCCTGGCGGGAAGGCTGGCTGTTGATGGCCCACCATGGCGTCAGTTTGACCGAGGCAGGGGAGACTGACGCTTCGCATTCTGGCCAACAATTGCTGTCGTTCATCTCGGATCTGCAACGCATCACCGAGGGCCCTGCGTTCGATTACCAGGCATTGATCGCGCTCTATCGCCGTCATATAAAGGAGCGCGCCGACGCTTCCGCTCATACAGAACGCCTGCTGGAACTGGAAGCGGCGTTCTCCGCTATTCCCTCCGATACGATGACACTCACCCATCATGATCTGCACTCCGGCAACCTGTGTCTGGATCAAGGACAGTTAGTCGTGCTGGACTGGGAATACGCCGGCCTGGGATGGCCCTGGCTGGACATGGCCTCGCTCCTGCAACACCATGACCTGGAAGCGGATGACCTATACGCCTTGCCCGCCTGCGCCAACTTGAGCGCAACGGAAATCGAACAGAGACTGCAACTTGCCGCGCATATCAATCAACTCCTTGAGCAACTTTGGTTTGCGGTAAGAGAGGAGCAAACCGGGTGAATATAATGGAGTCCGCAGCAGCTACACGCTAGATTCTCTCAAACACTTCAGATATCGAAGCTGTCAGTCAAGAGTACTATGCCCTCCGAATGATGTATCCAAGCGGCAATGGAAATTAAAATAAACTTGCATTGTAACGGTTTGTTTCGCTTCTTCCTTCGCCGTAATAACTGTCATGAGCGGTAAAGGCGGATTATTAGGGATGTATTCGCATGTATTCCACTCGTCAGTACGAGTTCAAACATTGGACAGATTTAACCATTGTTGACTTGTCTTTTGTTGAGTCTCCATTCTTCGCCGCCAGCTACGCTGAACGCTGTTTAAACCATGATATGAAGATCAACGATATTGTCGGTAACCTTTCAGGTTCCCATTTTCGCTCTGCTTTCGGCGCCTTTCCTGGGCGAGGGACGCCGCACTTTCGGAAATGGAAGGAAGATTTCGTCAGGCTGGTTGAGCGCGGCGACATTCTTCTGGTGTTTAAAGACGGTAAAAAGCCATTTAGTCCGATTGCAAGGCAGGAAGACGAAGGCGTCTTTCCTACAAACTCAGATCCTGTATTGGCTGAGCGACTGATCGCTCGGGCGAACCCAGAGCCACCTCCGCCGCCAGTATTAAACGGACTACTAAAAGACATTCCCTCATTGAACGGTAATTTGTGGTGGGAAAGTGTTCCTGCCGAACGCCGTAATTATCTCCCCCCGCCATCCAAAAGGTCTGAAACGCCTGAGATCGCTCAAGCAGAACCTGATGAGGCGACCAGTCTGACCGAGGATGAGCGTGAGGAGGCCTACAGGGAATTCTGGGAAGCCAAAAAACAAGGAGACGCCTCCGCTATTCTGACAATGGAAGAAAAGTTGGGGGGTGAGTTTTACCACTCGCTGGAAACAGGCGGGGGTGGCCCTTTCGGGAAGTACTATGCTATACCGAAGGAGCGAGCGGAGCTGATGCTGGAAGGGCTACGCGTCATTGAACGGGGAAGCCCCATTGACGATGTAAGAGCATTCGATAACAAGATCAGAAACATCCGTAAAGACCTGATCAACGCCAGTTCAGACCCAATTGTCGCCAGACGCAGCATCGAAGTCAGTTCACTGGAAGGACTAAGCGAACGCGTAGCATTGGAAGACGTCGGCTCATTTGTCACCGAAATTCCACCCAGACTGGGAGAGTTGGAAGAGATCTATGCTGGGGCCATTACTGCAGTGGTTGGGCATCCGGCGCTGATGAAAGTGGGAGATGCAACTGTAAAAAAGGTCTCAAGCCCTTTTAGTGAGAAGAAATATATAGGAGGCGCAGCTGGGGGAAATGGTTCTATCTATAGTCATGCTCTAGAAGATGCTGGCTTCTTTAAACCTATAAAGGACTTACCTTCAACAAGAGAGGGGCTGGAACTTGCGACTCGTCGAATTGAAGAGTTGGTTAAACATTATGCTCCCGAGTTAGATATATCGCGAATTAAGTTCATACCTAACTACAATTTTCCACAGCGCTTTCCTGGAGAGTTTGCTGGGTATGGGAAGTTCATTCCTGATAACTCAAGAGGTGGTTACAACGAGTTAATTTCATTTGATGCGCATAAATCCGGTCAAAGATCAATAGCAGATGCGAAGGGTAACGTAATCGTCGAATTCGACCCAGAGATTCTTCGGAATGATGCTGGTGCTCTTGCTATTTTTACTCATGAAGCATACGAGATTAACGCACTAAAAAGACTATTTGATGAAGAAGGCGAAATATCTCTGCAAACATATGTTAGCAAGATAAATGGCTTTTCCAGCAACAACTATCATGGAAAAGCCGTTCTTAGGGGCGACCAAGCAGCTGCTAAGCATATGATTGATGAGGGCGATGCTACAGTTGAGCAAATCACAGAAGTGTTCAAAAACAAGTATTTCAGATAGCGAGGGTAAGGTGAAAATTGAAGATATAGTGCAAGACTTTGAAGAGTACAGGTGCGACAAAACCAGTGCCGCTCTGGATATTGCCGAACTGATAATTCTTGAAAAGCGCCCTGAAAAAATAAGCACGCTTCCTGGTGAGATAAAAGAAGAAATTAATACTTTGATTCGGGTTTATGAAAATGAGGGCGCTGTGAAAATAGTGACAAGTTCAGGTTTAGAGCATGATTTTACAGAGCTGGCCAAAGGACTCTGTGACGTCATCAAGCGCTATTCCAAGAGTTAACGTCCAAGGGAAGCTAATCTGTCTCCAGTTGGGCTTAATTTGTTCATATTGAAGATATTTTTCATCGACTCTAATAAGTTATAGACGCATCACGAGATCCAAAGTCGGCTTCTTTCTCTTCTTCTTTTTTTTCTTCATCGGGCTTTTCTGTGGCGGGGGCGTGTAGCGGTAGTTCTATTTTGACGACGCAGCCGTGTCCGATGGCGCTGGAAATGTTGATAGTTCCGCCCAGTACGTTGGTGACCAGTTGGTGCGTCAGGTGCAGTCCCAGGCCGGTGCCGCCCTGGTTGCGTTTGGTGGTGAAGAAAGGGTCGAAGACTTTGGGCAGGATTTCCGGTGGGATGCCGGCGCCGTTGTCGCGGACCTCTATTTCTGCGACCTGTTCGGTGCGACGTTGAGCGGACAGCCACACGCGACCTTGCGGCATGTCCTGGAAAGCGTGTTTCATCGCATTATTGACGAGATTCTCCAGCACTTGGCTCAAGGCGCCGGGATAGCTGTCCAGCTCCAGGCCGGGGTCAATATCCGTCACCAGTTGGTGTTCTTTTTTGTGAATGCGTAACCAGGTGGTCAGCAGCATATCATCGATCAGGCTTTTTAAAGAGAATACCCGCCGTTCTGCGCCTGCGCGGTCAGTGGCGAGTTGCTTGAAGCTGTGCACCAATTGCGCCGAGCGATTGAGGTTGCTGAGAATAATGGCGGAACCTTGTTCGAAGCGGGCGAAGAAGTCGTTCATATCAGAACGGCGCAGGCCGCGCGCAAAGGCGTCTCGCAATTCTTCCGCCTGACGCTGCAGGGAGGAAAGCGTCACCAGAGAGGCGCCGATGGGCGTGTTCAGTTCATGGGCCACGCCGGCGACCATCATCCCCAGCGAAGCCAGCTTTTCCGCCCTTACCAGCTCGTCTTGGGTATGCATCAGTTTGTCCAGCGATTCCTGCAACAGGGCGTTGGAGCGCTCCAGTTCGTCGCTACGCGCGCTCAATTGGGCGTTAAGCGTGTCTCTTACGGCGTCGGTCCTGGCGATGCGGATGGAAACGAATAACAGGATCACAAAGAGGAGGAAGATCACACCCAGCGTGGCGATCAGGGCTTTTCGCTGTATTGCGGTAATCGCTGCGGCGTCCACATTCACCACCAGCTTCCAGTATTGGTCCTCCCGGCTCAGGTTCGAGGTGGGTGAGAAGGTGGTGAACAACCATAGTCCCTGATCGTCAGTGAAGGAGCCGTAACTAGTGCTGTTTATGCGGTCCCAGCCCTCCGGGTGACGCACGCCGAAGCGTAATTCGCTGCGCTTGAACATGAATCCCCATTCATCCTTGGATATGTCGCTTAGCAGCCAGTATCCATTGGCGTTCAGGAGATAAAGGCGCACACTGGCTGGCAGATGCATGTTGCGCAAGGCTTGCAGCATCAGATTAGCTTTGTAATTCAACACCACCAGACCGTTATGCTCTCCCTCCGGGGTCAAAACTGTCGTCACTACCCGCAGCGCTGGATTATGGGGGATCTGAATGGCGCCTTGCTCGACATTAAGATCCAGTGGAGAGAAATAAATTTCTTCCGGTTTCAGCGCCATGCCCGAGGTGAAATAGTAGCGATGGCTCTTTTCCTGCAATTGCTCTTCAGGAATGCGTATCGCCTGAGCGCCAAACATTTCTATTCGTACTATTTCACGGCCGTCAGGCCCTAACCAGCGTACTTGGTCGTAGACGCCGGACGCCTCGGAGAAGTCCTGCAACAAGGTTTCTGCGCCTTGCTTGTTCTCCGGCGTTGCGTTGCGAAGCGCTTTATTGTGCGCCAGGAAACGAATGTCCGTAGCCAGATCGCCGAAATTCCTGGTCATTGTCTCATAGGCTGAACTCAGCGACCTGGAGGCAGTATCCTGCACCGGCGACAGATCGTTATTCAACTGATAGTCATACAGAAAAAATGAGAGCGCCAAGAGCAGAATGCTCCAAGGCGCGATCAGTCTCAGCAGGCGCCTGCGAAGATGATAGAGGGACGCTTCCTGGGTGGTCATGGTATTCGCGTCAGCGCCGTTGAGCCAGCCATGGCAACAGAACATCCACCGTCATTGGACGGGCGTACAAATACCCCTGTACGCTGCTGCAGCCGTTGTCGAGCAGCCACTGCGCCTGCTCCTTGGTCTCGACGCCCTCGGCGATAATATCGAGATTGAAGCTTTCCCCCAGCTGGATAACCGTCTTGGCGATGGCGGCGGCGCCTTTGTCTGTAGTGACCTTGTCGACGAACGACTTGTCGATTTTGAGTCTGTCTACCGCGAGGCGGCTCAAATAGGCGAGGGAAGAGAATCCTGTGCCGAAGTCGTCAATGGCGACAGTGACGCCAATCTCCCGCAGACGCTCCAGTTTTTCCTGCACCAACGCGAAGTTGTGCATGACGGTGGACTCTGTGATCTCGACCTCGATTTGCTGGGGTCTGATGCCGACCGCCTCCGCGCTGCGGATGAGCGTGTCCACCATATCGTCCTGCTCGAACTGGATGACGGAGTAGTTCACGCCAATACGAATGTCGCGGTAACCGGCTTCCTGCAAGCGGCGGCAGGCGGCGCAGCTCTGAGTGAAAATTTGCTGGCCTAAAGGCAGGATCAAACCGGAAGTCTCCGCCAGAGAGATGAACTGGTCCGGCCGGATGTGGGTTCCATCCTCCAGGCGCCAACGGGCCAGCACTTCGACGCCGGTGACTTGTTTGGTTTCCAGGTCCACCTGCGGTTGCAGTACGGCGAAGATACTTTGTTTGGTCAACGCGTCCTGTAGCGCCTGTAATAAATGGAAGCGACTGGCGGCGGCGGCTTCGGTTTCCGGGTCATACGTGGTGTGCTGGCGTATGCCGCGTTTTTTGGCCTGTTTCAAGGCGATGCCTGCGCGGGTGATGACTTCCGGCGGCGAGCTGTCCGGGTGGCTGAGCGGATAGGTTACCGAACTGATGTTAAGGAGTTTTAAGCTCTTTTCACTGGCGGAGAGGCCGTTGAATAATCCGTCCAACTTATCGGCGGAGACATCTTCGACACTTCCCAGCACGGCGAATAGATCATCCTTGACCCGGGAAACCTGAATGGTTCCGCTGAACGCGTCTTTGAGCCGGCTCGACACCAGCTGCAAAACCGAGTCGCCATAACGGGCGCCCAGTACGGAGTTGATGCTGGCGAAGCCGTCTATGTCCACCAGCATGAGCTGATACTGGTTTCTATCCGGCCGGGAGAGTATCTGGCTCAATCTGCGCAGCAGCGCATTGCGGTTGGGAATGCGTAGCGTGTCGTCTTCATAGGCCAGACGCTCCAGGCGGTTGAACAGGGAGACATTCTGCAGGCCATTGGCGATGTTCAGGCTGAATACGCGAATCAATTCCTGTTCGGTGGCGTCGAGAGGGTGGCCTGTTTCGATGTAGGCGGCGTAATCGGCGGCGCCGATGGGGTCGAGAAAAAAAAGACAGGTGTAGTCCTTCTCATGAATGGACTTGCGCCCTTGCAGGCACTGATGCAAGTGTTCACGCACGTTAGGCGCTTCGAACTCTATCAGGGTTTTACCCACGCAGTTGGAATAAATGCCTGCGGCGCCGATGATATAACATTCCCTGTTTTCCGGCCTGGACGTAGTGTAAGCCTTGGCGCACACCAGCCCGTCGGGAGGCAGCCCCAACAGTTTGGCCAGCTCCGCCAGCATGCGCGCGGAGAACTCCTGCAGGTTTTTGGCGGAGTACACTGAATCGCTGGACTCGGCGATCAACTGCAAGCCCCGTTTCGCCCGTGCGATTTCCCGAATCTGGACATAAGACCGCGCGCAGCCGGTGAGTACGGTCTGCAGGCGGGTGTCGGTTAACTCGGATTTGGTCCAGTAATCATTGATATCGTACTCTTTCATCACGTCCAGCATGGGCGCCATACCGGGTTGTCCTGTCAGCAGCACCAAACGGATCTCTGCATTGCCGAGCACTTCGCGAATGGCGCGTACGAGGCGGAGGCCGGCGTCGTCGGTCTCCATCACCACGTCCACCAATGCGATAGCGATATCGGCGTGTTCTGAGAGCAGTTTGGAGGCTTCGGCGTAACTGTAGGCGCGTAGTAGCTGAAGGGGGCGGTCCAGGATTTTCAGGCCGGCGAGCGCAAACTCCGTAGAGCGCTGGTAGTTGAAATCGTCATCGACGGTGAGCACTTTCCAGGCTTCCTGCGCGACATGTTCCGAAGGCTCCGGCTCATCTTGCGCGAAGCTGATGACATCGTCATCCATCGGCGTGATTTCCATAATCCCCTTCCGTTCTAAGAACCCCTGTCAACTGGTCCCGACTTTGTCAACGTTTGGCTGGAAGGCGCGTCGTTCAAAGGATGCGCGCGAGGAACAGCCTTGAAAAAGCGGATATTTTGAAGATAGAAGCGTGGGGGCTCACTGTCAACACAGGATGTGACGGCGTCTTATAATTTAATCAAAGCGCCTTATATTGAAATTATTTGCGGCGTATTCTGGATACGGCTTTTCTATCTCAATGGATTAACGCATGATCATTCTCTATCAGTTCCCTATTTCCCACTTCTGCGAAAAAGCGCGATGGGCGCTCGACTATAAAGGGCAGGAATATAAGGTGAAAAACCTCATGCCCGGGGCGCACATCAAGGCTATTAAAAAACTGGCTGAGAAGTCCTCGGTTCCTGTTATTGAGCATGATAGAAAAGTCGTACAGGGCTCAGCGGAAATCATTAATTATCTCGATGGACTGTCGTCGGATAAACCGCTGACGCCGGTGGAGCCGGGAGCAAGGTCCGCCGCTCTGGAGTGGGAAAAATACCTGGACAGAGAGATCGGCGTCTCCATACGCTGTTACTGTTACCACTATTTACTGACGCGTCCGGATCAGGTGATTCCCATGCTGGCGCACCGAGGGCCCTGGTACGGAAAGTGGGTGCTGCGACTTGGATTCGGAAAATTAAGCAAAATCATGCGCAAACACATGCGCATTAACGATGAAACGGCGGCGGACTCCCTGCGCCGTATTCAGGCGGCGCTGACCCGTATTAACGAACGGGCGGGGAGCGACGGGTATCTGGTGGGAGACTATTTTACCCGGGCGGATTTGACCGCCGCAGCCTTGCTGACCCCATTTCTGCAGCCGGAAACCTTCGATATTCCGTGGCCGCAGGACCCACCCCCGACTCTGGCGCAAACCGTCAAAGAGCTGAAGCCGCAGCTGCAATGGGCGCAGCGGATTTACGACCGGTATCGTTAAAGAATCAACTTGCGGCGCCGGGGTTCTCAAGGCGCTGCTTCAGGCTTTGCAGTCCCTCTTCATACATCGACGCCAACAGTCTCTCCAGCAACAGGCCGATATATTAATATGGCAATGATATTGGCATGTTAATAACCAGGCGCATGGATGCGCCTGCGCGGCGGCCAGCCGCGGGAGACAGGGCCTGACATGTGCAGGCCCTGTCGTTGCAGACAAATAGAAGGAAGCTATTTGACTGCCTGATTAATAACAGCTGAACAGGTTGAGGCCGTGTTCGGCGCCGAAGCCGCAAGTGACTTTCACACCGCCGTCGGCGGGCTGCAAGCGGTAAAACGCGGGCGCTTTGCCAAGCAAGAAGGTTATGCGGAAGCATTCTAACGGGCGGGTAAATATCCGGTTTTTCATTCAGTTAGGGTTCACGTTAGCAGGCTTATCTTAACAACTGTGATCGATAAACCTGTGAGGAACTAAAGATGAAAAAATTACCGATGTGGATACTGACTCTGGGGCTGGCGATAGCCGGCGCTTCCACCTCCGCGATGGCACACGACGGCGGACGTCATGACGGCAAGCGTTACGATAACCACCATAACCATGGTCATCACGATAAACATCGTCATCGTGGCGGACACCATAAGCATCATAATCGTCACCACCATCGTCGTCATCACCGTTATTACAAACATCATGACGGCCGCAGATGGGATAATCGCTACAGCTACTACAACCACCGCCGCTACAACGATGACGGCATTGTCGTAGTCTTTCCCATCAAATAAGCATTGCTGGCGGGAAAAGGAGGCCCGGAGACGCAGCGGCGACAGCGCTGACTCCGGGCGCTCATGAATGGATTTAAACCGTCACTGGCGGCGTTCAGCCGAACGCCAGCATCTTGACTGCGGCGATCGCCGCCATGCCTCGTATCATCCACTTAAACTGGTTGATGTTCAGCTTTTTCAACAGCCAATAACCCGCCAACGATCCGACCAGTAGTCCCGGCAATCCGGCGAGACTGCGCAGGGCGATCTCCTCATTCAGAAATCCCGCTGCAATCAGCAATGGAACCTTGGCGCTGTTCAGGATCATGAACGCCCATGCCCGGGTCCCCACATAAGCTTCCTTGGATAGACGCTGCTCCATCAAATACAGACTGAGCAGAGGGCCGGCGGCGTTGGCCGTCATGGTGACGAACCCGGACAACAGCCCCATGGCCTGGGTGGCCGCCGGATGTCGCATAACGGCGGAAGGGCGGTAGTCCAGCCAAAGCCCCAGCGCCAGAATCAAAACGATCATGACGCCCAGCAACAGGGTGAATTGCTCTGGATTGATGCTGGACAGCAACCAAATGCCCAGACCAATGCCGATTAGCGCCAACGGCAACAGGCGCAGCACGATAGGCCAGGAGGCGTCTCGGCCATAGCTTTTCACCGCCAGGATATCCGTCGCGATGTACATGGGAATCAGAATCCCAAGCGCCTCGGGGCCGGGATAGGCGATAGCGATGATCGGCAGGATGAGCAGCCCCATGCCGCCAATAGAGAACTTGGAGAAACCGGTGATAAACCCGGCGGCGAGAATACAGAAGAACGCAGTATCAAAGTCCATACAACCCCCTCAGATCTTGACGGGGCAAGCTTACTCCGTTATATGACCGTAAAATAACGATATATATCGCTCAAGTTGATCGCTTTAAGCGATAGATTTTTGGCGGATTATTGGTCAAATCATTCCGGGGAGGACGAGCATGACCAATGAGCAGTTACGCGCATTCGTAGGCGTGGTGGAGCATGGCAGTTTCCGCGCCGCGGCGGCGGCCCTGTTTAAAACCCAATCTACGGTCAGCGCGGCGGTGGCGGCGCTGGAGCAAGAGTTTGATTTGCAGTTATTCAACCGTGAAACCTATCGACCGACGCTGACCATCGAAGGCAAGGCGTTGTTCCGGGAGGCCAAGGCGTTACTTTCCAAAGCCCATGATCTGGAGATGCTTGGGCATCGTCTGGCGCAGGGCAAGGCGCCGGAGCTGTCCATTTCCCTGAGCGCCATGTGCGCGCATTTGCCGGGGCTGGACACCTTGAAAGCGTTCGCCAAAAAACGCCCCGAGATGCGTCTGCATTTGCATACGGAGCATTTGTCCGGGGTGTTGGAGCAACTACTGCTGGAAAAAGCGGAAGTGGCTATCGGCCCCCAGGTCGGCCTGGATGATCGCTATGAGTTTACTGAAGTGGCGAAAGTCACTCAGGTCACGGTTGCTGCGCCAGGTTTTACTGAAGCCGGCGGGGACGGTGTGGTGCGTCAAGCGCAATTACGCAACCGGCCGCATATTCTGATCGCCGATAGCGGCTCGCTGGCGCCGTTCGATCATGTCAATGTTATTCCCGGCGGCCATCGCTGGTATGTAAATGACTTTTTGATGAAGAAAGGCCTGCTTCTCTCGGGAATGGGGTGGGCGCGGATTCCTCTGCATATGGTGGATGCCGAACTGGAGCGGGATGAGCTGAGGTTCCTGCAGGTGGAGAACTTTCCCTCGCGCAGTCTGGTCCCCATTTATCTCATTCGTTTGCGCAATCAATTGTTATCGCCGCTGGCGCAGGAATTCTGGGATGAAATGTTGGGAGCCTCGCTTTGACATTACCCTCACTCTGTCCAATAGTTATCAATGAACTGAGGGCGCTTCCTCTTGGGCGGCGCTTGTGGGGACGGCGGCGATAACAATAAGGGTCCATCCGTGTTTTTCTGCTTGGGATAAGCAAAAACGCCATGAAAGATGCGTGCGTATATATCATTGAAGATGACCAGATGCAGGCGGATCTGCTGTCGGCCATTCTTGAGTCCTATGGCTATCAGTCCAAAGCTTACGGCAATCCCAAGGCCTTTTTGTCTGAATTCAGCAATGACCATAATTGCGTGATTCTCTCCGACATCATGATGCCGGACATGACAGGTCTGGACTTGCTGAACAGAATGTCCGAAACCGGCTACCTGCCGCCGTTGATATTGATGACGGCATACTCCACGGTGCCGGTGGTGAAAGAAGCGCTACAGGGCGGCGCCTTCGATTTTCTGCTCAAGCCCATCAGCATCACCGACGTAGGGCCATTGCTGGAAAAAGCCGTCGCCCATGAAAAACTGCATCGCGAGCGCTATTTGAAACGCCTCAATATCCAGCGCAGCATCGAACAATTGACCGCTCGTGAGAGGCAGGTCTACGACTTGCTGTTACAAGGGCTCAGCACCAAGGAAATGGAAGCCAGGCTGTTTATCAGCCCCCGCACTATCGAAACCCACTGCCGCAATGTGCTGGCGAAGTTTGATGTCTCCTCCATCAAGGATCTGCTGGTCAAAGTATTGCCTCTGGCTGCGGAGAAAAATAGCGCTGGCTGACTCCGTGCGCATACCGTTCCGCCTGCCTGATTATTAACATGGCAATGATATTGGCATGTTAATAATCAGGCGCATGGACGCGCCTGCGCGGCGACAAGCCGCGGGAGACAGGGCCTGACCTGTGCAGGCCCTGTCGTTGCAGACAAATAGAAGGAAGCTATTTGTCTGCCGGATTAATAATAAGTAGTACTACTGAAAACCTCCCTGATATTTCAGTAAGCGTACGAATCCTCCTGCACAGGCAAAGTGCGTATTCTGTCCTCATAAAGTTCAGGAGGGGTTATGTCAGCAAATCGAGTCGTTTCCCTTGTTGCGAACAACGCGCCACAAGACGAGCTGGAGCAGAGCAGGCAAAAGATGGCCGAGTTGGAGCAAAGTCTCGCCAGCGTGAATCAAATGGCGATGGGGTTGTTGCGCTCCAACAGCTTCCTGGGCGGAATGATTGAGTTCTTTGAGCGTTGCTCGGAGAGTCGCGACCCATCTGAGATCGGGTTGGCGATGGAAAATGCGCTGGCCGCTTATCAGACGCCCTACGTATTTATTCTCAACCTGCCCGAGCAGCACTATGTGTTCGGTGGTAAAAACTACGTCACCAATCTGCAGTTCGACGTGATCACTACACTGACGCTGCAGCGCGAGCGCATTGTGCACTTTGATCAATATACGTTGATTAATTTCCCCTATTTCTCCATCTGTCTGACTATGACGGAGGAGGAAAAAGAAGCCCATCTGGATAATCTCACCCGGTTGGCGCAAGTGGCGAATTTTGTACTGTCCAATCTGGTGCGGGAGACCCAGGAAAAAATGGTGCGTCAGGGCATCATGCAGCGGGCGGTGCGGCGCACTGAGGCCTTGTTGGACAACATCATGAAAATGGTCCTGGACTGCGGCGCTCACTCTATTCAAAGTTTTTCGGATCTGAAGTGGACGATTCAAAGCTCGATTATGGGGCTGGATCTGGACGTCGAATCGGAGCAAAGCATTTTTAATATCGTTGATCAGTTGATGGAGCAGTTCGAACACCAACAGGCTTCCACGCGGATTATTGAAAACTATATCCGCTCGGTGAAGGAGAGCTTGGCGCAGCTTAGCGATAGTGGCGCTGGAGAATTGAAATGAACGTAGAGAAGGTTATGGCTTTTGAAGGTGATTTCGCCGCGGATGTCGTCAGAAACAAGTTTCTGGAGCATCTCGCCGATAGTATGTCATTGATAAGCTCCAGCGGCTCCTGGTTGCATTGCGCCAGCTTGAAGGAGACGTCCCGTATGATTGCAATGATGCGGGATATCGCCAGCGGTATCGTCGCCACTGCGGAAAGTCAGGGGTTGCCCACGATTGCGGAATGCGGTCTGGAGTTGCAGCGCTGGTGTCGACTGGCGCTGGACAATGAGGATCTGGAGGTGATGCGCTGCCTGATGCCTCAGATCAAAAAGGCGGGTTACGAACTCGGCCGCGAGGCGGATCGTCTGTGCGACAACAGACAATGGAAGGCCAGCAGAAGAGAGTGATTTTCCTCCCGCTGCGGCGTTCGCGCTGCGGCTATTCCCTGTCTATACTCCCTAGCATTCATTCCTGTTTCTTGGCCCAGCCAGTTACTGTCCTGGCGCCGTCGTTGCGGACAAATAGAAGGAAGCGATTTGTCCGCCTGATTAATAGTGCAGCAGTTTGCGACTCGGGGAGTCTATGAAGGTTTGTCCCATTTGCAGTACGGATTTTCCCCAGGGCGACTACTGTCCCGCCGATGGGGCCACGTTGGTGGATAAGCAGCGCCGCGATCCGCTTATCGGCAAAATGCTGAAGGACATGTATCGCATTGAGTCCCGTCTGGCGGAAGGCGGTATGAGTCTGGTCTATGTGGCGCGTCAGTTGTCGCTGGACCGTCTGGTGGTGGTCAAACTGCTGCGGGCGGGCATGGACGACCATGACTTTATCCAGCTGTTTTTCCGCGAAGCGCGCATCGCCAGCCAATTGAACCACCCCAACGTCATGCATGTGATCGACTTCGGCAACACCGACGACGGCATGATGTATCTGGTGGTGGAGTATCTGCGCGGAGAAAACCTGTCCGACCTGGTGGAAAAACGCAGCGGGCTGCCGCTGGAAAATGTGGTGTGGCTGCTGGAGCAGATCGGCGCCGGGCTGCAGGCCGCGCATCAGATGAATATCGTGCACCGCGATCTGAAGCCCGGCAATATCATTGTGGCGCGAGTGTCCGGCGACCACTCTGTCGCCAAGTTACTGGATTTCGGCATCAGCAAGCCGCTGGGGGAGGGGGATCTCAAATACACCCGCCTGGGTATGGTGATGGGGACGCCCGGCTATTTGGCGCCGGAGCAGATTGAAGGCGCCCGCAATATCGATAAACGCGCTGATATCTATGCGCTGGGCGCAATTCTCTATTTTTGCATCACTGGCGAACGCCCATATACCGGCGAGAGTCCTCAGGACATCATGAACCGGCAATGCGCCGGACCGCCGCCGGCGCTGCGGGAAAATCGTCTGACCGACGCCCGCAACAAGGCTCTGGAGCCAGTGATTCTGAAAGCCATGGCGTTGCGCCCGGATGACCGCTACCCCGACGTGCAGGCGATGGTGCGAGACATCCAGAACCGCGCTCACGCCGGTATCGCGGAATACTCTAAAGCCATGGAAATGGCGCCGCCCAATCCGGACGTTTATCAGTTCATTTTCTATGGCGAGATTCGCGGCGATGTGGAGTTGCAGGATACCCAGGAAAAGCTGAAAGCGGCGCTGGGATTGAGCGACGCCGCCTGCGCCCGACTGTTCAGCGGTAAACGGGTCGTGGTGAAAAAGCACCTCAGTCTGGGCAAGGCCAAGAAATACGACGAAGCGTTTCAGGCCGCCGGCGCGCTGGGACAGATCGAAGAGATGGATACCGCCACCCGCATTGATCCGGCGCACAGCATGGATGAACGCTCCATGAGTCAACCCATTGTAGTGGCGGCGTCCACCCTGGCGGAGCCTATGCACCTTGGATCGCAGCCGCCGCCGTTCGGTGTGCAGGGTTATACCCACCCCGTGGCGCCGGTACTGGACGATGAGGGCGACACCACTATTGCGCCTCAAGGGACGCCGCCGCCTTTTCCTGCCGCGGCAATAAAGCCGGAATCCGCCGGCGGACGCTCCAGGCTGAGGCTTTGGAGCGTACTGACCGTCGTGTTGCTGCTGATCGGCGTCGGTTACGCAGTTCCGGTGGTGCGTTACAGCGTTTTTGACTGGGGGGCGGAACTGGCGGGCTGGCAGGCGCCTCGCGGCGTCAGTGAAGAGCGTGTGTCCCTGGGAATGAGCGCGGCGTTCAGCGGCGGCGCCAGAGAGCTGGGACGGGCCATGCAGTTGGGCGTCGACCTGCGTATCCGGGAGATCAATGAGCAGGGCGGCATTCACGGACGCTATATCGAACTGCGTGCCCTGGACGACGGCTATGAGCCAGTGGCGGCGCGTCATAACGCAGAAAGATTCATACAGCCGGATGGCGTGTTTGCGATGCTGGGAAATGTCGGCACTCCCACTGCGGAAGCGATTCTGCCCGTAGCCTTGCAGGACCGCACGATTGTGTTCGGAACCTTTTCCGGCGCGGCGTTGTTGCGCAAAAGTCCGCCAGAGCGTTATGTCTTCAACTATCGCGCCAGCTACGAAGATGAAACCAGCGCATTGATCCGTTATTTCGTGGAAGAGAAAGAGGTCGATCCGAGGATGATCGCCGTGTTCTACCAGGACGATGGTTATGGTCTGGATGGTCTGAAGGGCGTGGAGGACGCCTTGTCCGACTATGGCGTGCGCCCGCATGAGATCGCTAAATTCAGCTACCAGCGCAACACGGCGCAAATTGAAGGCGCCGCCCAGGGAATGCTGGGACGGTTGAGTGATATTCAGGCGGTTGTCGCCATCAGTACCTATACCGCCAGTGCGCGCATGACTAAGCGCCTGCGGCAGGCGGGCTTCACCGGACCTTTCGCCAATGTGTCCTTCGTCGGCGCCAGGGCTTTGGCTGAGCAGTTCAAAGAACTGGGCGCCGAATACGGAGAGGGCGTTATCGTGTCTCAGGTGGCGCCGCCGTATGATTCCTACGCCACGGGCGTATTGCGCTATCGGGAGGCGTTGAGTCGCTTCTATCCCAACGAGCAACCGGATTTTATCTCATTGGAAGGCTATATAGTGGCGACCCTGTTTTTCCATGCGTTGGAGAAGGCGGGTCGCCATTTTGATACGGAGTCGCTAGTGAACACCCTGGAGTCCTTTGACGGTGTGGACTTGGGCATTGGGGAAACCATCACTTTCCGCGCCTCCAATCATCAGGGCAGTCATCGGGTATGGGGAACCCAGTTGAATCGCGATGGAGCGTTTGAGGCGATCAGGCTCAGCAAGAAAGAAACGCTGTAGCCTGACCATTCCGACATCATCTCCGCGGCGTCCGATGCGGCTGGATGAAGGATGCGCCAGACCGGGTCGCGCGCTGCGGACTCAGCATGAGGCGAAGCGAAATGAGCGGCGTAACAGCGAAATCTCTACTGGTGGCCATGGGACTCTATTGCAGTCTATGCGCGACCTCCGCGATGGCGGTGGAAGTGCAGCAAAACCAGTTGTACGAAGGGGGAACCCTGATTGAGTCCGGTTCACTGGGCTTGTCGTTCAAGATCCCGGACGGTTGGCAAGGCGCCTGGCCGGCGGGCTCGGAACTCTTCGTCCTGGAATCCCAGGCTTTAAAAGCCAATATTTTTGTCTATATCGACCAATCCGGCGAGCAGGCGCTGATGCAACAGATGGCGCAACCGGTGCCGCTGGACGCTTCCGTTATCCTTTACCCCAAAAGCGCGCCGCAAAAACGCAATGGCCGTCTGACGGCGGATTACAGCATCGGCAATATGCCCAACATGGAAGGCCGCATCAGCGCCGTCACCGGCAAAGGCTCCACCTCTGTGGCGTTGATCGCGGTCGCGGATCAGAGCACCGCCGCGCAAGTCTGGAAAGTGGCGGAGACCGTGGCCTCATCGGTTAAATTCTCCGCGCCGAAACCCTTGGCGCAAGGCGGGGGCGATGGCGGTTGGAGCACCTACATGCGAGGGCGTCATATCGTGCGCTACTACTCCGGCTCCGGGTATCACGAAGAAGAGCACATCTGGCTGTGCAGCAACGGTGAGTTCTATCGCTCCGGCAACAGCGGGGGCTATGGCGGCGGAGCGAGCGGCGCTACCGGCACTCAGGGCGCCGGTAAATGGGAAGCTCAGGGTTCGTTGAACGCCCAGGGCATGTTGATTCTGCAATATGGTCCTGGCTACAGCATGCACGGCAGTACGCCGGGCTTTGATTGGAGTGAATCCGGTCCGGGCGGGGAACGCGTCACTTTTACACTGGCGTTGGCCAATAACAAGCTGTATCTGGATGGAACCCAGTGGTTGCGGGACGGCAACAATCGTTGTCAGTAAGAAGGGCGGGAGCGACGTTGTCGCTCCCGAAAAGCTCAGTCCGACCAGCGCAGTACGACTTTGCCGGAACGGCCGCTACGCATGGCTTCGAAGCCTTGTTCGTAGTCGGCGTATTCGAAGTGGTGGGTAATGATGGGCTCGATATCCAGTCCCGCTTCCAGCATCGCCAGCATCTTGTACCAGGTCTCGAACATTTCGCGACCGTAGATGCCTTTGATTTGCAGCGCCTTGAGCACGATTTTGCTGAGATCCAGCTCCGCCGGCTTGGACGGGAGGCCCAGCAGAGAAATGCGGCCTCCCATCATCATCACGTCCAGCATATCGTTGAGAGCGGAGGGAATGCCGCTCATTTCCAGGCCCACATCGAACCCTTCCTTCATTTTCAGTCGTCCCATGACGTCGCGCAGAGACTCCCGTTGCGCGTTGACTGGCTCCACATCCGCGACCTTGGCCGCCAGCTCCAGGCGATAGTCGTTGATGTCGGTGATCACCACTTTATGGGCTCCTGCGAAGCGCGCCACTGCGGCGGCCATGATGCCGATAGGGCCGGCGCCGGTGATCAGAACGTCCTCGCCAACCAGATCATAAGCGAGGGCCGCATGGACGGCGTTGCCCAGCGGGTCGAGGATGGCGCCCAGCTCCAGACTTACTGCGTCCGGCAAGGGCACGACGTTGAACGCCGGCAGGCAGAGGTACTCGGCGAAAGCGCCGGGCAGATTTACGCCGATGCCTTTGGTGTCCGGCGCCAGATGGAAGCGTCCTGCGCGGGCGTTGCGGCTGAGCATGCCCACTACGTGACCCTCTCCCGAAACGCGCTGTCCGATATGCAGACCATCGACATGACTGCCGACTTCCACTATTTCACCGCTGTACTCATGACCGGTGGTTAAAGGGACCGGGACGTTGTTGCGCGCCCAGTCGTCCCAGTTGTAGATGTGGATGTCGGTGCCGCAGATCGCGGTGCGCTTGATCTTGATGATCACATCGTTGGGCCCGCATTCGGGAACCGGCTGCTCCTGCAGCCAGAGTCCGGGAGCGGATTGCGCTTTGACCAACGCCTTCATGGTTGACGACTGCATGTTCAGCCTCCAATAACCCCAAGTTGTTGACCGACGCGGGTAAAGGCGGCCACCGCCTGCTCCAGTTGTTCGCGGGTCAGCGCCGCATTCATTTGGGTGCGGATGCGCGCCTGACCTTGCGGCACCACCGGATAGAAGAAGCCGGTGACATATACTCCCTGTTCATACAGCGCTTTCGCAAAATCCTGCGCCAGCTTGGCGTCCCCCAGCATGACCGGGATGATGGCGTGTTCGCCGGGCAGCAGTTTGAAGCCGGCTTCGCTCAGGCTGTTACGGAAAAACGCGGCGTGCTCGCGCAGGTTGTCGCGCAGATGGTCGCCGGCGATGGAAATTTCCAGGGCTTTCAGGCTGCCTGCGACGACAGGCGGGGGAAGGGAGTTGGAGAACAGATAGGGGCGGGCGCGTTGACGGAGCAGTTCGATAATATTGCGGCTCGCTGCAATAAAGCCGCCGGCTGCGCCGCCGAGGGCTTTACCCAGCGTGCCGGTAATAATGTCCACTTCCACGCCGTTGTAGGCGGCGCTGCCTTTGCCCTGCGGACCGATAACGCCGGTGGCGTGACAGTCGTCCACCATCACCAGGGCGTCGTATTTGCGCGCAATGGCGACAATGTCTTTCAACGGCGCGATATAGCCGTCCATGGAGAAGACGCCGTCGGTGGCCACCAGAATGTTGCGGGCGCCGTCGGCGCGCGCCTGTTTCAACTGGGCTTCCAGATCATTCAGGTCGCGGTTGCCGAAACGGTAGCGCTTGGCCTTGCACAGACGGATGCCGTCGATGATGGAGGCATGGTTCAGGGAGTCGGAGACAATAGCGTCTTCGGCGCTTAATAACGGCTCGAACAGGCCGCCGTTGGCGTCGAAGCAGGCGGCGAACAGAATGCTGTCCTCCATGCCCAGGAACTCGGCGATTTTGTGCTCCAGTTCTTTGTGCAGCGTTTGCGTGCCGCAGATAAAACGCACGGAAGCCATGCCGAAACCGTATTTGTCGAGCGCTTCATGGGCCGCTGAGATGACTTCCGGGTTGTCCGCCAAGCCCAGATAATTATTCGCGCAGAGATTGAGAATTTGTTTATCGCCAGCTTCTCCGGCGAGTTTGACGGCGGCCGCCTGAGGGGTGTCGATTACCCGTTCCTTTTTAAACAGGCCGGCTTTTTCAATTTCATCAAGGGTTTGCTGTAATTGTTGTTGGAAAGTCTGGTTCATTGGAATTTTCCCTTATATCGGACGTGTTTCCTGTATAGTGGAAAAATGTCTGCAAAGCAATAGGGAAAAATATACCCGGCCCCCTGAATCAGGGCCATGGCGGCCTCCCTGCCGTGTTGCGTCTCCTAACCGTATTGTTAAGTGGAATGGCCGTCAGATGGCGGCGAAGAAACGCTGACAGTACCTAGCGATGGCTATGATTCATCACTACTAAAAGAGCAATGGTGTCGCTGTCGCCGGGGTTCTGAATGGTGTGGGCGACGTCGGCGTGATAGCGGGCGGTGTCGCCCTGCGCCAGCCGTTGCGACTGTGTGCCGCTGACGACTTCAAGCTGACCGCTCAGTACGGTGAGGTGCTCCATGCAGCCCTGCGTGTGCGCCTGACTTTCCAGCTTCCCCTGTGGCCGCATGCGCAGCTCGTACCACTCTATGGAGCCCACCAGATGGGGCGGGCTGAGAATACTCAGGTGATAGCCGCCCTGGGGATTGTCTATCTTTGGCGTCTGCGCGGCGATGATATGTTCGATAGGAGAGTGCGAGACGCCCTCGCTTTCATCCACCAGTTCCGACCACTCGATGCCCATGGCGCGGGTAAGGTTCCACAGGGTGGCGAAGGTCGGGTTGGCCTGGCCGCGCTCGATCTGCGACAGCATGGAGCGGGAGACGTTGGATTGCTGCGCCAGTTGCTCCAGGGTCAGTTTTTCTGACTTCCTGAGCTGTTGAATGCGTTTGCCCAGTCTGGCGACTAAATCAGTGTCTTTCATTGTTTCGTTTCGCGTTCCAGAGATCGGCGCCACTCGCTTAGAAAGCGTTGCCGTTTCAGTTTATCCAGCGGAACCAGCAGTTGTGGCCCCACAGTAATGGGTTTCAGCGGTCCCGGCGCATGTTTGTTCAGCCAGTCCGCAGTGACTTCGCCATGCACGCCAGGGTCGATGGGATACAGTTTCGACTCGCTGGCCAGAGTCTGCTGGCCGGCAGGCGATAACAGAAAATCCAGGAAATCCCGGGCGTTCTGCGTGTTGAGCGCATGCTTATGAATCAGGGCGATGCGCGTCATGATCAACGTGTAGTCCGCCGGCAGAATCATCTGCAGGTGCGGGGCGGAGGCCAGACGGGCCTTGGTGTACGATCCCAGCAGATTATAGCCGATCGCATACTGGCCGGAAGCCAGTCCGTCGAGAATGTCGCCGGTGCAGCAGGCCAGTTGCACCGAGTGGGTGCCGAAGGCTTCCAGCAAACGGCCATAGGTGGTCGCCTGCTGGCTGTCCTGGGCGGCGAACAGATAACCGACGCCGCTGCGGGCGATGTCATAGGTGGCGATTTTTCCCGTCAGACTCTCGCCCTGACTGCGGATCAGCTCCAGCAATTGCTGGCGATCCTGCGGCGGCGGTTCCGGTAACAGTCTGGTGTTCACCACGGTCACCACCGGTTCGAAGGTAAAGCCGAACGCTTCGTTGCGCCACTTCGCCCAGTCCGGAATGCGGCGGGTGTAAGGTGATTCGTAGCGTTGCGCATAGCCGTCGTTGACCAGCTTTACCTGCAAATCCATCGCCGAGCTGATCAGCAGATCGCCGACGATGGCGTCCATCGGCTCCGTCGTATGGGAGGAGCCTTCCACGGTATGCTGGAACAGGTCGGCGGTTTCAAACTCGATAAGACGGATCTCTACATTGGGATAACGCTGCTGAAACGCCTTGATGATAGGGTTCATCACCACGTAATCCAGCACAGCGTGGATATTGAGTGCGCTGACCGGCTTCTGTTGCGCCGGATAAAGCACGACCGGCAACGGGCCGGACGCCGCGCTGGCGGGCGTTACGTTAACGGCGAACGCCAGCGCGCAGCCTAGCAGGAGGAAGCCGAAGAGTTTCATCATGTCGCTAACCACGGGCGTTCTCCTTGCGGAAACCGACTCGCACCGTCAGGCCCTGGGGGTGATTATCCATCAGTCCCACTTCTGCGTTATGGCGCTCCGCAATTTCCCGCACGATGGCCAGGCCCAGTCCGCTGCCGACGCCGGCGGCGGCTGGTGTGCGGTAAAAGCGGGCGAACACTTTATCGCGGAATTCAACGGGAATGCCGGGCCCGTTGTCCTTCACTTCCACAAAAAAACGGTTTGCGTTTTGATATACGCGCACTTCCACCACACCGTTGACAGGGCTGTATCTGACCGCATTTTCGATCAGATTTCGGAACAGTTGCTTTAATGCAAAAGCGTCGCCAGGCAAAGTCGTGTCCTCGGCGTCCGCCTCAAAAGCCAGTTCCACTTTTTCGTTAATGGCGTGGGACGCCAGTTCCAGGCAGGCCTCTTTCACCACTTTGTTCAGCTCGATGCGCCGCAGCGCCTCGCTTTGCAGGCGATGAGTGATGGTGGCCTGATTAAGCAGCTGCGATACCGTGGTGTTCAGTTGATCCACCGATTGCATGATGCGGTTATACACCAGTTTGGGGTCGTCGATATCGGGGTGGTCGCGCAGATTCTGCAGCGCTGCGCGCAACCCCGCCAGAGGCGTGCGGATCTGGTGGGCGGCCTCCCCAGTGTAGCGCTGCATGCGGTCCAGCGTGTCCTGCAGACGCCGCATGAAATGATTGATGGTCTGCTGCAGACGCCAGGTTTCCTTGATAGGCGTGACATGCAGCGGCGTCAGATCGGTCGGGTTGCGGGCGGCCAGCTCCCGCTCAATCTGATCCAGGGGCGAGAAGGCGCGCTTGATGCCGTAGCCCAATAGTCCCAGGGCGATGACGGAAGCGATGGCGATCAACTGCAGGCCTTTGCCGGTGATGTCCTCGGCCAGATCGGCGCGGGCGTTGATGGTCTGTCCCAGTTGCACGGTGATGTAGCCGGTGATGTCCGCCTCCGTCAGCAAACGGCGCAACACGATGAAGCGCACAGGTTCGTCCAGATAGCGGCTGGTGAAAAATCGCTGCTGGATCAGACGCGCGCCGCCTTTGCTGAAACCCTGGTCCGCCTCGGGGCGCGGCAGGTCGGCGTAGCCAGTGAGATAGGCGTCGCGGGGGCCGCTGATGCGATAGAACACACGGTCGTCCCGCGCCAGGGCGAGGGTTTCGAAAGCGGCCACCGGCAGATCCACGTCCACCACGCCGTCGCGAACATGAATGGCGTCCGCTATCTGAAAAGCGGCGCTGGCCAGCAGGCGGTCATAGGATAGCTCCGCCGCGCGTTTGCCGTATCCGTCGATAGCGATGATGGCCAGAGTTCCGAGCACCAGAATCAGCGCCACGGCGCCCAGGATCAACCTGTTGCGCAA
The DNA here is from genome assembly GCF_000012985.1 of Hahella chejuensis KCTC 2396. Classification (NCBI taxonomy): domain Bacteria; kingdom Pseudomonadati; phylum Pseudomonadota; class Gammaproteobacteria; order Oceanospirillales; family Hahellaceae; genus Hahella; species Hahella chejuensis. The sequence continues at coordinate 1,646,594 of NC_007645.1, forward strand.
TGATACCGGCTGATCCGGACGCAACGGCGAATCAGTCATCATCGCATTCCGCCAGATACCCCAGACCTCGCAAAGTGCGTATCTGAACGGAGGAGTCCGCGAGCTTTTTGCGCAACCGCGCGATGTACAGCTCAATGGCGTTGGGGCCGGGCGATTCATCGAAAGCGAACAGGCGGTCGGCCAGTTCCTCCTTGCTCATGACCCGGCCCAGATTCCCGAGAAACACCTCCAGCAGACGGAACTCCCGGTTCTTCAGGTCAAGCTTTTCATCATTGACGTATACCGCCTTGGCGGAGCGGTCGAAAGACAGGTTGCCATGTCGGCTGAGGTTGCTGGAAAAGCCCTGGTTGCGTCGCATGAGCACTCGGCAGCGCGCTTCCAGTTCGCCGAAATCGAAGGGTTTGGTGAGGTAGTCGTCGGCGCCGGCGTCAAGCAGCTTGATGCGGTCGTCCACCTGTTCGCGGGCGGTCAGAATCAACACTGGCGTGGTGTCTTTGCGTTTACGCAGCTCCGACAGAATCTGCTCGCCGCCCAGTTCCGGCAGGTTGAGGTCCAATATGATCAGATCGAATTGTTGGTGCTGCAACAAACCGTTGGCCTGGCGTCCGTTATTCACCCAGTCTACGCCGTGGCCCATTTTCTGCAGCCGCGCCTGGATGGATTCACCCAGCAATTCAGAATCTTCTACAACAAGGATATGCATGCGCCGACTTCACTTTTTTGAATCAGGACGTGACAGGTTTATGACAGGTTCAGCAGTTAGGATGCAGTCATTACCTGTTCCATATCAAGCATAGGTCGCCGGAGAGGTAATCGAAACCAGGTTTCCAAAACCGCAACGAGCGACTAAATACAGAGCGCAACAAAAATAATAGGAGCGTGACATGAACACAACGTATCTTTTTCGACAGTCCCACCCCCCCAGCACCTGGAATGCCGCCGGCTTTTCGTTGCGTCAGCAAACGACAATATAAGCAGGACGGCGGACGCCGGTAGCCCCATAAGGGCAAAACCAATATATTTGCGATCGAATTAATTCCTGTAACCTGTGTGAGGTAACAATAATGACAATCAGAACTCCGATTAAAATGCTTGTGGCCGCCGCGCTGACCGTCAGCGCCACCTTGACCATGGCCTACGAACCGAAAGGCAAAGTTGAATGTATCGCTCCTGCCGATCCTGGCGGCGGCTGGGACTTCACCTGCCGTAGCGTCGGCAACGTGATGGAGGAGCTGAAGCTGGTTCCCGGCAGCGTGCAGACCATCAACATGGCGGGAGCAGGCGGCGGCGTCGCCTTCGCGCATACCGTCAGCAAGCGCAAGAACGACCAGAATCTGGTCGTCGCCGCCTCCACCGCCACTACAACCCGTCTGGCCCAGGGGCAGTATCCCGGCATGAACGCGGAAATGGTTAACTGGATTGGCGCGATCGGCGCGGATTATGGCGTCATCGCCGTATCCAAGAACTCTCCCCATAAAAGCCTGAGCGATCTGATGGCGGCGCTGAAACAAGATCCGCGCTCCGTTAAATTCGCAGGCGGCAGCGCCAATGGCGGCTGGGACCACCTGAAGGTGCTGATCAGCGCGAAGGCCGCTGGCGTAACCAATCTGCCGAAAATCTCCTACCTGTCCTACAACAACGGCGGCGAAGCCATGACTCAGGTCGTAGGCGGTCACGTTGACGCGTTCACTGGCGACATCACCGAGGTGCAGGGCTTCTTCGAATCCGGCGACCTGCGCGTATTGGCGGTGCTGTCTGAAGACCGTCTGCCCGGCAAATTCGCCAATATTCCCACCGCTCGTGAGCAGGGCATCGAATCCATCGCTCCCAACTGGCGTGGTTTCTACATTCCTGGCGGCGCGCCGGCGGATGTAAAAGAGTACTGGACCACCGCCATCGACAAGATTTACTCCAGCGAGCAGTGGAAATCATTGATGGAAAAAAATGGTCTGATGCCGTTCCACAAAAGCGGCGCTGAATTCAACAATTTCGTGAAAGCGCAAATCTCGGACATCCAAGCGCTTTCTAAAGAAATTGGCCTGATCCGTTAATCGCCATGAATGACCGTATTTTCGGTTTAGTGATGCTCGTCCTGGCCGTCGCCTACGGCTGGGGCGCGTATCAACTGCCCGAGCCCTTCGGCGGCAATGAATCGGTCGGGCCCGAGACCTTTCCGATTCTGCTTTCGGTGGTGCTTGGTCTGAGCAGTCTTTATCTGATGCTGCGTCCCGACCCGGACAATCACTGGCCCTGGAACCGCACTGGCGTGGAAATGGTGGTGGCGGTTGTCGTGCTGACGCTGTATGGCGTGTTGCTGGAGCCGCTGGGCTTCATTATTACCACGACATTGGCGGTCGGCACACTGAGCTGGCGCATGGGCGCCCGCAAGTTCCCGGCCTATATGTCCGGCCTGATTGGCGGCGTCGTAGTGTTCGTGTTGTTCAACTACGTGCTTGAATTGCCGTTGCCCCTGGGCGTACTGGAGGTAAGCTGATGGAAACCTTGAACTTTCTGATGCAGGGCTTTGCTGTCGCCCTGACGCCGGAAAACCTGATGTTCGCGCTCCTCGGCTGCTTCCTGGGCACCCTGATCGGCGCACTGCCGGGATTGGGGCCCGCCAATGGCGTGGCGATCCTGATTCCGTTGGCGTTCACCCTCGGGCTGAAACCGGAAACGGCCTTGATCATGCTGACCTCGGTTTACGCCGGGGCCATGTACGGCGGACGCATTTCGTCGATTCTGCTGAATATTCCCGGCGACGAGCCGGCGATGATGACCTGTCTGGACGGCTATCCCATGGCGCAAGGCGGCAGAGCCGCGGAAGCGCTGGCGATTTCGGCGGTGGCCTCCTTTATCGGCAGCGTTATCGCTACGATCGGTCTGATTCTGCTAGCGCCCTGGCTGGCGAATTTCGCGCTGACCTTTGGTCCGGCGGAATACTTCGCGCTGTTCGTGCTGGCGTTCGCCACGTTGGGCGGCATCACCGGCAAGAATCCGGTGAAGACGATTCTGGCGGCGGCGCTGGGCTTGATGATGGCGACAGTGGGCATCGACATGAATACCGGCGTACAGCGTTTCACCTTCAACACGCTGGAGCTGTATGAAGGCGTCGACTTCATCATTCTGATCGTGGGGCTGTTCGCTATCTCGGAACTGCTGTTTTTCATCGAGGCGCATGCGGGGGAAGGCCGCAAGATGATTGCGATGAACAAGCTGAAAATGAAGTTGAAAGACTTCACCAGCATCCTCCCTACATCGCTTCGCGGCAGCGCTATCGGCTTTTTGGCGGGCGTATTGCCTGGCGCCGGCGCCTCACTGGGCAGCTTTGTCAGCTATACCCTGGAGAAGCGCATTCTGGGCAAGAAAGCCCAGTTCGGCGAGGGCGACCCGCGCGGCGTGGCTGCGCCGGAAGCGGGCAACAACGCCGCCGCCAATGGCGCGCTGGTGCCCATGCTGACCCTGGGCGTGCCCGGCAGCGGCACCACTGCTGTTCTGTTGGCGATGCTGATTTCCATGAACATCACCCCAGGCCCGCTGATGTTCCAACAGCATGGAGACATTGTCTGGGGCGTTATCGCTGCGCTGTTGATCGGCAACCTGATGCTGCTGTTGCTCAACATTCCGCTGGTCGGCGTGTTTGTGAAACTGCTGTCGGTGCCGCCCAAATACCTGTTGCCGATTGTCACCATGGTCGCTTTTGTGGGCGTCTATTCAATCAGCCACAGTGTGTTTGATCTGTACTTCATGATTTTCTTCGGCGTGCTCGGCTATGTCCTGCGCAAAGTCGAAATCCCGCTGGTGCCTGTCATTCTGGGCACCCTGCTGGGGCCGGAGATGGAGAAAAACCTGCGGCACGCCATGACGTTGTCGGACGGCGACTGGAGCATCCTCTGGGGCAGCGGTCTGTCCATCACGCTCTGGATTGTCGCGGGAGTGGGTCTCATCGCTCCCTACATTATCGGTCCTATCCTGCGCAAGCGCATGAAAGGCGTCGATCATGAAGTGGACGAGGCGGTGACCACCGACTGACCCCGGCGTCCAGGGATGGGCGCGCAACTGAGATTTGATTGTAAGTCTTGGTCCCATTTTGGGGTCGAAAGACCCTTTTTTCCTCGGTGTGGAAACTATGCCCGCTCTCCTCCTGTTAAAGTCATAGTTTCCATCGCCCTGGCTGCGCGGCCCCTGATTTTCGCCGTCGCAGCCTTTCTTTTCTCTTTTTTCTATTTTCCTTTTCTTTATTTCTTCACCTCTTCACTTCTTTATTCATTCGTTTCTTCACATGCCTTGTTGCAGATTGACCGTCCTGATTACGCGGGTTCTGGACGCACAGGTTTGCCTGGCTCCGCCTCCACATTAGCCGTCAGCCGGATGCGCCAGGTTCTGTCGTCGTCCGCCAGCTCGCCATCTTTCAGCGTCATCGGTTGCGCCACTGGCGCCACAAGACCTTCTGGATCGCATACGCGGACTTCAAGCGTCCAGGACTCTCCGGCAGGGATAGCGTCCACGCGCACGAACTGGGATTTGTCCGCCCGCAACAAACGCGCCTCCGCCTGCAGTTGTAATTGTGAGCCGTGCATGGGAATGACGGTGGGTTTTTCCCACTCAAAATCCCGGGGACTGGCGTTGGCGAAGGGCAGCGGCGCGTACAAGCCGGACGACACGATCTGCCACAACGTAACGGGTTTGCGGTTCGATACCGCCTGATCCGCAGGATTGGCCAGGGTCATGCGCGCCAGGGCGCAGAGATGCTGATCGCCGCCGACAAAGATTACGTTAGCGATCTGCCGCTCATAGATCAGCCTCATCACCGCCGCCAGAGTGTGAGGATAGCCGCACCAGCTGTCGTTATTGCGCCACAAGTCCGGGTGCTGCGTGAGGCGTTTTTCCACTGGCGCTATAACGCTGCCGGAGAAGATAAATTTGGGCCGCTCCGGGGTCAGTCGTTGTGCTTCTGATAACCAGTTGGATAAGGCGGCGAATTGCGTTGCGTCGATCATTTCCGCTTGGGCCCCGGCGACGCCGGCGCTGCGCAGCCGGCGTTCGGTGCGGGCGTCCATGACGAAGACCGGACAGTCGAACTCCCGCCTTGCGCTAACGCCCTGGGGATACCAGAGCGCGTCCGGCTGGCGTCCGCTGCATTGAAAACTGCGGGCGGCGCGGAGTGCGAAATCGAAACGTTCGCGTTCTTTCAGATGAGCGTCCAATTGCGGCGGACGTCCCGAGCAGTCGTCGCTGAACTCATGGTCATCCACGGCGAAGTGAACGGGCGCCAGTTGCAGCAGCTTTCGCATGTTGGGTGAGTTGAACGCATCCCGGTAGCGAGTGATGTAGCGTTCTTTCAAAGCTGTGTTGTCAAACGCCTCGGCGGTGGCGTCCGCGTATATCTGGTCCCCGATGAAGAAAACCGAATCCGCGCCAGGCAATTGGGCGTCGCCCCTGACCTGACGTCCCATACCGACGAAGACGCGATCAGCGAGATCGCGTTCCAGCACGGCGCCTGGATAACGGCATGATCCCACCAGAAAACGCATGGCTGGGCTGACGCCGCGATGCAGGCAAAGCTCGCGCAGGCGTTGCAGCCAACCCGTGGAGGCGGGGATATGCACTGTTTGCGACAGCGCCTGCTGCGCCGCAGGATCAAACTGACGCTGGGTCAGACTGAAGCGGATGCGCACATCCCGTTCCTGCGCCGGATCAACTTTCACCGCCACGTCCAGCAATAAATGATGAGGATCATTGGCGACGCAGAACTGACACTGAATCAACTCTGCGCCTTCCAACGCCAGACGTCGGGTGGGCGTGGCCTGCGCGTCCGCCAGGTCCGCCAGATCAGAGAGCTCCGCCCATAGTCGCAGCACAATGCGGGGGCGACCTATGCCTGTGTTGTCCAGCCAGGCCCCGCGGATAATTGGGCCAGCGCTGAACAGATTGGCGTTCGCGGCATGGAGATCGTCTGATGGACGATAGCTGTCAAATAACTGGTGGTGAAACTCGACGCGGTCGCCGGCGGAGTGGCGCAGACATTCCGCATCTTCGCTGAAAAAGGCGCGCACACTGGGAAAAACGTCCTTGTAAGCGTTTTGCGCCAGAATGACGTCCATATGACCGTAATGTGGCGCCCGTTTGAGCAGTACTGGCGGGACGGGCGTACAACCTTTCAGCATTTCACTGAGGCGGATGGCGGAACGGGTGGCGGATTGCGGATTGAATACCTTGCTTTGCTCGCCATGGAGGAACAGGGTGGGATAACGCCAGTGTTTGCGCACTGCAGAGGGGGTGAGAAACGTATTTTCGCCGTCCCGGGAAGTGACCCGTTGTTGCTGGGCGAAGTAATACAGGTGCCGATAGACGGCGCCTGGAGCTTGTCCCAGCATGTCCTGAAAGGCTTTGTGGGTGGCGGGGGAAATCTGGTCGTGCCGCCACATGCGGCCGTACAGAAAACTCATTTTGTCGCAGATGCCTTGGGAGATTTCCACACCGCCATCGGGCGCATGGTCGCTGTGCGTATGCCGCTCGCCGCCGTTGCGCGCTCTACCTTCTTCCGCCTCCTGCAGCTCGCCCAGGCGCGCGAAAGAGAAAGCCAGACGATCGAACATGGAATCGAAGGCGCTGGGGTTAGGCTGAGGTATAGGGTTGAGTTGAGCGTCATTGACGGAATCGCGCAGGAAGCTGCCCAGCTTTGCGCGGCTGCGGTTGACCGGGGAAGGGATGATCCAGGGGTGGATGGCGTTGAAGGCCACCCGGCCAATATAGGGATCGGCGGGATCGTCCAGCCAGCCTTTGAGAATGCCCATTGCGGCGGCGGTGGCGCCGACGCAATGGGCGAACAGGTTGATCTTGCCTGGGTTGACCCGGTGAATATGGCGCACCGCGGCGGGTATGTCGTAACGGGCGATCTCTTCAATGCTCCAGCCCTGCATGGGAACCGGGGCGGGCAGGGCGTTGCTGAGCCGATAATCCAGCACCCACACATCAAAGCCGGCGCGCCACAGATAGACCGCCATGTTCTCGGGGATGGCTTCGGAGCAATAAATAAGGCTGCCCTGGGCGAGTCCATGAATAAGCAGCAAAGGCTGACCCGGCCGCTGCGCGTTGGTTTGCGGATAGCGGGTCAAAACAATACCGATCTGCTCCGAGGACGTATCATTCAAGGGAACGCTGAGCTCGGTCCGCTGCGGGCTGATTACCCGGTTTCCCGCGACGCGCAACGCTCTGGGATGCGGATTGGAGGCGATGGGCTTGTCGGGATAGTGAGGCGAGCCGAAATCCCAGAACTGGGTTTGCAGCAAGCAGCGTAGAAACAGCATGCCCAACCCCGCCGCCGCCATGGCGGACTCCGGCAGATTGGGAGATTTGACCACCTGAGCCAGCCCCCTTTCCGACATGTACTCCATGTCCACGTACAGAGAGCCCGACGCGGCGTCGCCATGGCGTTCGTGGGACAGCTCGATGGGAAGATTGGTCAAGGCGCGCCAGAGTCTGGGAGCGCTGTTCTTCCAGGCCAGCAGCTTTTCTCCACGCAGATGAATCATTGCCCCGGGAATGTTTTCGAAAAGAGGGGCGTGCGAGCCCTTGGTGTTGGGTGTGAACTGGAAGTTGTAACTCATGCGGCGGTATTGCGCATGATGCTTGGCGACAGTCCAGAAGTGCTTGATTTGCTTGGCCAGCCCTGGCGCAGATTGTTTTTGCGAGGCGTCTGAATCCCAGCGACTGAGTCGCTGTTTGAGCTGACGCAAGGCGAAACCGGACAGGGATTGACGTCGGGTGCGGTAAGCGTTGAGCGCCTGAGCGCCGCGCCAGGCGGTGGCCAGCGGACCGGGCTCATCGCAGTGCAGCAGACGCACTACGCCTTCGCCGACGGCGATGGGAATGGCGTCTTGCAACAGTTCCGGAGGCAGGCCGTAAGTGTGCATTTTGGCGGTTTGCTCCGCGCTGAGCGGATTCAGGTACAGTTTCGCCGTCGCTTTCAGCTCCTTTCCTGGTTTCTGCAACCAGTCATGCAGATCATCTATCTGCGTTTCCACCTTGAAAATCAGTCCCTGATCGCCGGTGAGGCGCGCAGCGGCGCCACTGGCGGGCTGGGATGAAGAGGGAAGCGCCTCGGCCCACTGCCTGATCCAGCTTTCTATCCAGTCAGGCAGATCAGTGTGGACTTCCTGCGCCTGCAAACGGCCGAACATCTGTTCACTGATGCTTAGCGTCACCGTCGGGCTGGGTCTGGCCGTAGTGGTCGCCGCTGGCTGTCGCATTGGCGATAAGGCTTGCGCCAGCTCAGGATCGACCCGCTCCTGCGTCGGCGCAAGCCAGTCATGTTGTTTCTGAATCGCCTCCGCGGCCCGAAGGGACAGCGCGGATATGGTCAGGAATGGATTGACGCCCAGGGCGGCCGGCAGGATGGAGCCATCCAGCACATATAACCCTTCATGCAAAGCGGGCGCGTCAACGCCATGGGCGCGGTTGTCAGCCTTGAAGACCTGACCGTAATGGTTGACGACGCCAGTGTCGGGACCATCGCCCATGGCGCAGCCGCCCAGCGGGTGTACGGTGATGACGCGGCCGCCGGGAAGTTGGCCGCTCATGACGGTAGAGGCGTCGTCCGGCAGCGTTTTCCAAAGAGGGTTGGGGAGGTATTGGCCGCCGTCGAAGCCTTCCTTTCTGTCCTGGCTGCGCAACAACGCGTCAGCAGCGGTCAGACAGGCGTTCTCCGCCGCTTTGGGCCATTCGACGCGGATGCGGGAATAGTCCGTGTCAGCCTGCTGGGCGGGGTTATCGCTGGCGCGCAGAGAAAGTCCGCCGATGGCGCCGTCGTCCCCCATAATCAGAAGGATTTGCGAATGCGCCATGGCGTCGCTGTGATGAGCCAGAGGGTCTTTGAACACGCCGTTTTGGCCTGCATTGAGAAACCAGGCGGGCAAGGTCATGTCGGTGAGACGGTTCAGTTGGGCGCCGGTCGTGGCGATTTCGCCGAAAAGGCGCGCCACGCCATAGGGCGCGGCGCCATCCTCCAGGGTCAGGCGCACTTCGGCGCCGGTGTTGGGATGGCGCGCCATAGGGCGGGATACGGCGGTGATGGTGGGGCCAACCCTGGGCTCCTCGCCGGCTTGCAAAGAGTCGTCAGACCTGCCTATCGCCATGACCGGGTTCGCCTGTCCATAACTCATGGCGAAGCCGTCGCCGTTGGTGGAGAAGCGTTTGCCCAGTCTGTCGGAAAGCCGCATGCGGCCGGACTCCTGAGACCGCAACAGAATTTCCGTGCTGCCCAGGGCGCCCGCCGCCAGGATGACGGTGGCGGCTTCAATCCAGAATACCTCGTCGGCCAGACTGTTCTTTTCCGTGGCGGTGCGTCGCACCCGAACCCGCCAACGCCGCCTGTTCGACCCGGTCGTATTGTCGTCTGCTGACGGAACGATGGGCTCCAGTGTGAGAACCGTGGCGCCGGTATAAAATCTGGCGCCGCGGGCTTTCGCCAGTGGAATGACGTTCATGGCCAGCGTATTCTTCGCGCCCTGATTGCATCCGGAAACGCAGTTGCCGCAGAGGTTGCAGCCCGGCTGCTCAACGCCGACGGCGTTAGCGCCAGGGCGTAAGCTGACAGTCAATGGCGCTGTTTCCACTGGCGCGCCAATCGCCCTGGCGAGCCTGGTCAGCGCCTGAAACTTGGGGAGACGGCGTAGCCTGTCGCGGGTGGTTTGATCCTGATTGCGGACTCCCAACAAGTGACGCACTTTCTGAAAATGCGGTCGCAGCAGTCCTGGATGCTCCCGAAACTCACGAGGCCAGGCGGCCTGGGCCAAGGTTTCTGAATCCGGCTCCAGGGCCACATTGGCGTTAATCAACGATCCGCCGCCAAGCCCGCAGCCCAACAAAACATCCACTTCTTTACCAATGCGAAAATCATAGAGCGCGTCGGCGTAGCCAATAGGGCGGTTGGAGCCGGATTTCAGTAATTGCATGTGGCCGGGAATATCGCCCAGCGCTTCCGGGAAATCGCCAGGGCGGTATTCTTTGCCTCGTTCCAACACCGTCACTGACGCGCCGCTGGCCCTGGATTTGGAGGACTTGCCGCCCGCCAGTCGCATGGCGGCGATGGAGCCGCCATAGCCGGAGCCGATAATCAATACGTCGGTGTCGTGGACCCGCGTTTCGGGGAGCGCATCTTTAATTAAAGTTTCAAACGGTTCGGAAAGATGAAAGTGCATGGCCGGAACTCCTTCCCTAGCAAAGGACTTGTTATGAGGTTGATGTCCGTTCGGCGACGTTTGGACTGCGTTGTCCGGGCGCAGGGGAGCGCCGGACTTCGCCGCTCTGGTTCCAGGGTGGTGGGCTATGTCAACGCGTGGGTCGCATTGCATTGACCGACAATATGTTGACCGACAAGAGGATGGCGTTCGGCTTATCAGTCGATCGGGTCATTATTGTTAGAGGACTGCTTGAATCAGGATAACAATGAAAATTTGTTTTGGTTAATTTTTGAACAAAATACAGGTTGAATACGCAGAAAGGAATAAACGAGGGGCCTAAACCTAGGTTTACTTGCAATCGACGAAAATTCTGCTGTTAAACTGAAATTGAGTCGGCGTGCGGTAATCAAACTCATCTAAGATTAAAAGAGAGCGTGGCGTGACGCTCATCCACCGATGAGGCGCGTTCTCAGCCCAGCCCGGAGAGCAAGGTGAGACAAGAGCATAAAGCTAAGGATTCCAGTCGCTTAGGGACGGCGCCGGAGGAGTTTGAGCGCGCCCATCTGATCGAATCCGTCAAAATCCGCTGCCAACAAACGCTTCCTGCAGTGCAGGGCGTGTTTCTCATCATGGCGATCTTTCTATTCATGTTATGGGATCAGGCGCCCTTGTCGCGCATCCTGCTCTGGGTCGGCCCCGTTGCGGCGGCGCAATTGCTGCGTCTGCAGATCAGCCGCCAGATTATGCGTCAGCTGGACAGCATGATCTTTCAGGAAATTCTGCGCAGCGACAGGCGCTTGTTGCGCAGCAGTCTTATCAACCAGGCCCTGGTCGGTACGGGCATCTGGACTGTCGGCGCGGTGGAGACGGATAATGTCGCTTTTTTCATGACCCTGGCTATCAGCCTGTACGGGGTGGGGGCCATGGTGAATCTGGCGTCCGATTACCGTTCCTTTTTGTTGTCCATTCCCCTGTTGATGGGGCAGCCGATTTTGTACTGGTCCCTGCAAGGAGTGGATGAACTGCGCATCGCCGCGCCTCTGGCGACCCTGACTCTGTTGATGATCAGCTCCGTGCGCCGCAGCAGCCGCACCTTTGCGGAAAGCGTCGCGATGCGTTTTGAAAAAAACGCGTTGCTGAACAAAGTCGAGGCGGAGCGCAAAAAAGCCGAGGAAGCGTTAGCGGTGGCGCAGGAGGCGAATAAAGCCAAAACCTACTTCATGGCCGCCGCCAGTCACGACCTGCGCCAGCCCTTGTACGCGGTGTCACTGTTGACGGATACGCTGTCTTACCAGCCCTTGGGCGAGACGGCGCAGGAAATCGTCAGCAAACAACGGCAGGCCATTGAAGTATTGCGCACGCTGTTCAACAACCTGCTGGATTTGTCGCGCTTCGAAGCCGGCAAGTTTCAACCCAATATGAAGGCGTTGTCGCTGGATGAAGTCATGCGGCCTCTGGAGGCGGAGTTCCAGCCACTATGTCAGGCTAAAGGTCTGACATGGCGATGCAGTTATACGCGGGTCAGTCTTTATTCGGACCTGGAGCTGCTGAGTCGTTTACTCAATAACCTGATTTCCAATGCAATCCGTTACACCCATAAAGGCGAAGTCAGCGTGGAGGCGACGGTGGAAGGGCGTCAAGTGGCGTTCACCATCAGCGACACGGGGCCGGGCATTGAGCGTGACGACCAGGTGCGTATTTTTGAAGACTTTGTGCAACTCAATAATCCCAGCCGCAACCGGGACAAGGGCATCGGCATGGGGCTGGCCATAGTGCGCCGCATCAATGAACTCCTTGATGCGGGGCTGACCGTACAGTCTTCGCCGGGCAAGGGCTCGCGCTTTTCTTTTTACGCGCCCCTGGCGGAATATGCCTGTCTTGCCCCCAGTCTTCGCGATATGGAAGCCCCGGATAACGCCTTCATTGATCTCAATGTCTGGTTGGTGGAGGATGATCCGTTAGTGAGGTCGGCGCTCTCTTTTCAATTCGACGCCTGGGGGTGCCGCTACGAAATCGTCGCCAACAAAGATGAACTGCTGGCGCTGCGCCATCGCAGCCAGGGCTGGCCGGACGCGCTGATACTCGACGATATGCTGGACAAAGGCGAAGATGGACTGGATATCGCCGACAGTCTGTCCCGGCAAATGCCCAAGGAAAAGATGCTGCTGGTATCCGGCAATGTGCAGCCTGAGCGAGTAAGAGAGCTGCAGGAGAGTGGGTTCAGCTTTCTCACCAAACCCATCTCTTCGCACCAGCTGCAAACCTGGATAGAGTCTGTGGCGCACCACTAGCGACGGTGGATACGTTTCAGATCACGCCCAGCTGCCGCGCCTTCAGAATCGCCTGCGCGCGATTACGCACCCCTAATGCCCTGAAAATAGTGTTCATATGGGTTTTCACCGTGCCTTCCGCCATATCCAGGCGCGCGGCGATTACCTTATTGGGCATGCCTTCCAGCAAATAGTGAAACACCTGCTCCTGACGGGGAGAGAAGTACGGACGGGTCTCCACTGCAGTATTGCCGATGGCCACGGTTCCGGCCGCGGGCTCAAAACCCAGCATGCGGATGGCGTGAGGCGGGATGTAGCAACTACCGGCGAGCACGACTTTGACTGCGCTCACCACCACCTCCACAGGCGAGTTCTTCGGCACATAGCCGCGTACGCCATACTCGAACGCCTTGGCGATGGTGTCGGTGGAGTCGTCGCCGGAGAAGATAATGATGGGAATGTCGGGATAGGCCTCCCGCATGGTCATCATGGCGTGAATGCCCTCGGCGTCAGACAGGTGCAGATCAAGCAACACCAGGCTGAAATCCGCGTCGTTGGCCAGTTTTTCCTTGGCTTCCGCCAGCGTGTTGGCCTTGTCGATCCAGTTACACAGCTTCAACGCCAGCAATGAGGTGGAGAGTGCGTCGATCACAATAGGATGGTCATCGACCAGAAGGGCGCGAACGTCAGCGCAATGAGTGCTTTCCATGTTTTTCCCCTTGGCGAAATCGCGTATACGCCTTGATTTCCAGTGTAGTAATGCTGGCCCAGCGCAACAATAAAATCGATATTTCTTTGGCCCTAAACTTTGGTTTAGGCGGGACTGTGGATAGGCGGAAGAGGGCGGGAGGCGTATAAATGACAGTGAGACAGGAGATACGACGGGTGGGGACTGACAGTCATCTCTCTGAGAAGAAGCACGGGCGCGAAGGTTATCCTCCGCGCCCGTTTTTTTGGCTTCCTCGTCTCAATCTCTCGATGAGTGCGAGTTGCGTCGAGCCTCTCTGCACAGGGCTGTTTAGAACAGCACGCGGCAGCGAATAGTGCCTTTGACGGACTTGAGTTTTTGCAGGGCCAGATCGCTGTAATCTTTGTTCACGTCCACGACCACATAACCGACTTTGTCGTTGGTCTGCAGATACTGGCCGCAGATGTTGATGCCGTTGTCGGAGAACACGCTGTTGATCTCGGACAGTACGCCCGGCACGTTTTCGTGAATGTGCAGCAGACGGTGGTTCTGCGGGTGTGACGGCAGGGAAACTTCGGGGAAGTTCACGGAGGTCACGGTGGCGCCGGTGTCGCTGTATCTGGCCAGCTTTTCGCCGACTTCGCGACCGATGTTTTCCTGGGCTTCCATGGTGCTGCCGCCGACATGTGGCGTCAGAATGACGTTGTCGAATTCACGCAGGGGAGAAACGAACTCTTCGTCATTGGAGCGAGGCTCCACCGGGAATACGTCGATGGCGGCGCCGAGCAGCTTCTTGGCGCGCAACGCGTCCGCCAGGGCGTCGATATCCACGACAGTGCCGCGGGAAGCGTTGATGAAGATGCTCTTGTCCTTCATCGCTTCGAATTCCGCAGCGCCCATCATATCTTTGGTGCTTGGAGTTTCCGGCACGTGCAGGGTGACGATATCGCTGATGGCCAGTAAATCTTTCAGGCTGTCCATCTGTGTGGCGTTGCCCAGGGGCAGCTTGGTGGAAACGTCGTAGAAGTAGACTTTCATCCCCATGGCTTCCGCCATGACGCTCAACTGCGCGCCGATGCTGCCGTAACCGACGATGCCCAGGTTCTTGCCGCGAATTTCAAAGCTGTCTTTCGCGTGCTTCAACCAGCCGCCGCGGTGCGCCGAAGCGTTTTTCTCGGGAATGCCGCGCAACAGCAGAATGGCTTCCGCCAGCACCAGTTCGGCGACGGAGCGGGTGTTGGAGTAGGGGGCGTTGAAGACGGCGACGCCTTTCGCCAGCGCTGCGTCAAGGTCGACCTGGTTGGTTCCGATACAGAAACAGCCGATCGCAATCAGCTTTTTCGCTTCTTCCAGCACGCTTTCAGTGAGCTGGGTGCGGGAGCGTATTCCGATGAAGTGAGCGTCAGCGATGCGTTCTTTCAGTTCCTGTTCGGGCAGGGAGCCCTTGTGATACTCGATATTGGTGTAGCCAGCCGCTTGCAGGGTGTCTATCGCAGACTGGTGCACACCTTCGAGAAGAAGGAACTTGATCTTGCTCTTGTCTAAGGACGTCTGTGTCATATCGGTTCGGACCTTTTGTGTAATCGCACTTATTTCCGCCGCTAAGTTCTTAAACAGAAAGGCTTCCCGGGCCGCCTCCATCGTTATTCTGTTTTTCAGGCTGGGAACGGCGCCGACAAACTCCGCCACTGGCGCTTAGCATTTTGGGCTCTGCTGTTGGTGACCAAACCCCGGATTCAGACATAAATCGCATCAGGGATCTACAGCGCAGGGCGCGTATGATACCATAATCGCCGCTTTTTGAACTCGCATATTCATATAAATCGCCGGTTGACCGATGTCTCTCCACGCCATGTGGAAAAAGGCTGCGCGCGCAGTGGCGACGCGGTTTTCCGGACGCTGATTACAAGGTGTTGTTGAGAAATTCTATGAGTAAGGTTGCGGCGGAACAGATCGTTGAGAGGCTTAAGGCCATTGTCGTCTCCGGCAAAGTGTTGACGGACGCGGATTCATTACAGGCGTACGGCAAGGACTGGACCAAGAAATACGAGCCCGATCCCGTGGCTGTCGTACTGCCCAAAACCACGGAAGAAGTGCAGGCGATCGTGCTGGCGGCCAATGAGATGGGCTTCGCCCTGGTGCCTTCCGGCGGCCGCACTGGTCTGAGCGCTGGCGCTGTAGCGGCCTCCGGCGAGGTGGTGGTGGCGTTTGACGCCATGAACAGGATCAGCGACTTCAACCCCGCCGACCGCACGTTAGTGTGTCAGGCCGGAGTGATTACCGAGCAACTGCAGAACTTCGCCGAGGAGCAGGGGCTGTTCTATCCGGTGGACTTCGCCTCCGCGGGCTCCAGTCAGATCGGCGGCAACCTGTCCACCAACGCTGGCGGCATCAAGGTGATCCGCTGGGGCATGAGTCGCGACTGGGTGGCGGGCCTGAAAGTGGTCACCGGCAAGGGCGATATTCTCGAACTCAACAAAGGCCTGGCCAAGAACAACACCGGCTATGATCTGCGTCACCTGTTTATTGGCGCCGAGGGCACTCTGGGCTTCATCACCGAAGCCACCATGAAGCTGACCCGTCAGCCTAAAAACCTCACGGTGCTGGTGCTCGGCCTGAGCCATTTCAATCACGTGATGGATGTATTGCAGGCGTTCTCCCGCCGCATCGACCTCACTGCATTCGAATTTTTCTCCGACAAAGCCCTGCGCCATGTGCTGGCCAATGGCGATGTGACGGCGCCCTTCGAAGGCGAAGCGCCGTTTTACGCGTTGCTGGAGTTTGAGTCGCTGACGGAAGAAACTCTGGAAGAGGCCATGGGCGTATTCGAAGAGTGTATGGAGAACGGCTGGGTAGTGGATGGCGTCATCAGCCAGAGCGAAACCCAGGCTAAGAATCTGTGGCGTCTGCGCGAGGATATTTCCGAAACCATTTCCAAGTTCACGCCTTATAAGAACGATATCTCGGTCGTTCCCAGCAAGGTGCCTGCATTCCTGACTGAAATCGACGAAATTGTCGCCAGTCGTTATCCGGATTTCGAGATCATCTGGTTCGGCCACATCGGCGACGGCAACCTGCACTTGAATATTCTGAAGCCGGAAGGACTGGCCAAGGAAGAGTTCTTCGCCAAGTGTGAAGAAGTGAACACCCAGGTGTTTGAAACCGTGCAGCGTCATCAAGGCAGTGTTTCCGCTGAGCATGGCGTAGGCTTGCTGAAAAAAGACTATCTGCAATACACCCGCGCTCCGGAAGAAATCGCTTATCTGAAAGCGATCAAGGTAGCGTTTGATCCCAATAATGTGATGAATCCCGGCAAAGTGCTGGATATATAAGCGGAAAAACGGCAGCGGGAAAACGACGAGGTTCCTATGGTCAAGGCGCGTTTTATTGGCGGCGGCGATTTTGAGAGTCAGATTGGTAAAGTGGTGTGCGTAGGGCGCAATTACGCTGAGCACGCCCGGGAATTAAACAATCCGGTGCCGACCACCCCCATCCTGTTCATCAAGCCGAGCACGGCGGTGGTGGATATGCGGGGCCCACTCGTTATTCCTGAGGGGGATGTGCATTATGAAACGGAAATCGCCTTGCTGATCGGCAAGACGTTGAAAAACGCGACGCCCCAGGAAGCGCGTAGCGCTGTCATCGGCGTTGGGCTGGCCCTGGACCTGACCCGTCGCGACCTGCAATCCGCTCTGAAGGAAAAAGGCCTTCCGTGGGAAGTCGCCAAAAGCTTCGATGGCGCCTGCCCGTTGTCGGATTTCGTTTCCGTGACGGCGCAAGACGACCTTGCCGACCTGACTTTCAGCATGTATTTGAACGGCGAACTGCGCCAGGACGGCAAAGCGTCGGACATGATTACCGCGATAGCGCCTCTCCTGGCCTATATGTCCTCTCACTTCACATTGATGCCAGGCGATGTGGCGCTTACCGGCACGCCGGCGGGCGTTGGTCGTCTGCAATCCGGCGATCGCGTTGAGCTGTCTCTGTCACTGGGTCTTGATATCGCCACTTCCGTCGTGTGATAGAAATGGGCGCATTGCGCCCGTTCATTTCTTCTCTTCTTTTTTTTCTTTTTTTCTTTTTTTCTTTTTTTCTTTTTTTCTCTATTCGTATTACCTAAATCCACGGGTTTATCCTTGCTTGGCCCTGTTGCAATCCGCCTTTGAGCGTTCTGACTGCGCCGCTTCAACAACTTATTACAGTTGCGCCAGGTAAGCTCTCCAGCGCGGTCTATACTTAGTTGGTTGCACACCAAAAAAATAAATTTGTAGAGGTTGGTCATGAGGTTACCTACGTCAATGCGCTCGTTGATGACCATTAAGGCGCGCGTTATCTTCTTGTTCCTGGTTTTCATTCTTATCTCGGCGACGTCGTCCTACTTTTTGAATCTCCGCATTACTGAAATTTCCGATACGGTCTCTGTGCAGCTGCAAAGTATCGACGCCCAGAATGAGTTGGTCAGGGAACAAAATCAGTTGATGGCGGAGCAGCAGAAAATCTATGACCGGGTGGCGGCGATTACGCAGGCGCAGTTGTTGTTGAGCGAGTTGCAGTATTGGTTTTTTCACGCCTCGCTGGCGGCGGATCGTAATTCCCTGAGTCTCGGAGAAACCACATACGGAAGGGTGAAAACAATGCTCGCCGATCTGGCGGCGAATGATCCTGAGCGTGAGGAGCGTTTCAAGAAAATTCAGGATGCGCTGGACCGTTATCAAAATTTCGCGGTGAGAATGTTCGGGTTCTACGAGGAGCGCTCCATGACCATGGGGAAGTCCATGAGCGAGCGGGCCCGGGGAGAGGCCATCAAGTTCATCACTATGTTGAACCAGATTCGCGGCGAATATGAAGCGGCGCAGAAAACCTCCGCGGAGGGCGTAGCGGCGGCGGCCGACAAGGTCGCGCATCAAGGCAGTCTGGTGCAGGAAGGCGCCTTATCGATTGGCGGCGCCGTGGAGGATGCGCGCCGGGCCAGCCTGGCCGGACTGGGGTTTATGGTGATTTCCTGCCTGTTGTTGGGCGCCTTTTTCATCTGGTCGGTCGTGCGTCCGGTGCGCAAAGTGACCCGGGTGATTTCCGATATCGAAGCGCAAAATGATCTGACTCGAACCATCGATTACGACAACTCAGATGAGTTGCAGGATATCACTGAGGCCCTGGACCGCATGCTGCTCAAATTCCGCAGTCTGATCAGCGATGTGGGTAAAGCCACAGAAGTTTTACAGGGCGTGGCGGCGGAAGGAGCGGACGGGAGTCTGAAGCTGGCGGACCAAGTCAATCAGCAGCAGGCGGAAACCTCTATGGTGGCGGCGGCGACTAACCAGATGACGGCAACGGCCAAAGGCATTCAGGAGACGACGGACAGCGCTGCGCATATTGCGGAGGAAGTGACGGATCTGACGGAAGCGGGGCGCAGCGCAATGGCGGCGTCGGTGCGTTCGATCGAGGATCTTTCCCATCGCATTCAGAGCGCCAGTGAAGTTATTGGCAAGCTGGCGCAGCGCACCGAAGCCATTGGCGGCGTTTTAGACGTTATTCGCGGCATTTCTGAGCAAACCAACTTGTTGGCGTTGAACGCCGCCATCGAAGCGGCGCGGGCGGGCGAGCTGGGGCGCGGTTTCGCGGTGGTGGCGGATGAAGTGAGGAGTCTGGCCAAGCGCACCAATGAATCCACCACGGAAATACAGGAGGTGGTGCAAAACCTCCAGCGCGATGCGGAAAGCGCCGTGGGCGAAATTGGCGTCAGCATGAATGAAAGCAAGCTCAGCGTGGCGAAGATCGACGACTGCCGCAAAGCGCTGGAAGCTATTTCGGGCGCCGTGGCGCGTATGCACGAATTGAATCATCAAGTCGCGCAGGCGACGGCGGAGCAGTGTGAAGCGGTGCAGAGCATTGATCGCAGTATCGATAATCTGAGCGGGCAAACCAATGAGATTAACGGACTGGCGGAAGCCACCACGGATATGTCCTCAAGATTAAACGAGGTCAGCAGCGACATCCGCACGGCTGTTGGGTTGTTTAAATTCTAAACTCTTTGATAAACAGAAAAAGGAGCAGGCGGGAATACCGTCTGCTCCTTTTCGTTGTGTTTTCTGGTCGTTGTGCTTTCTGATCGTTGCGTTTTCTGGTCCAGATAAGCGTCAGCTTAGAAGATGGTTTTGCTCATCAGCTCGGAGAAGTCGCTTTCAACGCCGTCAGTGTCGATCGCGGTGATGGCGAAGTAGTGCGTGCCAGTCTCCAGATTGTCGAAGTAGTGGTAGTACTGACCGGCGGGCACGTTATAAGTCGCTTCCAGAGAACCTGCCTCGTTAGTTACATAGATGCGATAGCTTGAGATGTTTTCCAGAGCCAGCGCGCTGCCGTCCTCGCGAGTAGTGGGCGGCTGCCAGAACATGTTGGCGGTTCTGTCGACAAATACTGTGACTTGCGCGCTGTTGCTGACGACTGAGCCCGTGCTGTTAGAAACAATGACGTCGTAGGCTCCTTGGTCTTCCATGGTCGCTGCGCTGATGTCGTAGTAAGACTTGACTGCGTCAGGAATGGCGACGCCGTTCTTACGCCATTGATAAGACAGAGTTCCGCTGCCGGTGGCGGCGACGTTCAGCGTAGTCAGGTTGTTCACGGAAACATACTGAGACATCGGTTGAAAAGTAATGTTGATGTCTACCGCGACAGTTTGTTCTTGTGTGGTGTTTGTTGCGCTACTTTGCAAAGGGTTTACAGCGCTGACCTGTGTTTTATTGGCGCGTTTCCAGGAAGCGGCTTCCACCATAGGAGCCAATTGAGCCAACAGGCCGCTAGCCAGAATGACGCTGAAAACTTTTGCTGTGAATTTAGTAGTAGTAGTCATTTTGTTGTTCCCCCAGATGAATGGTGATTCGTAACTGATGGGGTCATTCTACGGTTTAATTTTTAGTCAAAAGTTGTAAAACGCACATAAAATGTACAAAAATGCGTCAAAAAATTGGCTATTTCTTGAACTGAGATCTAGTCCATTTGGGATATGTGAACTAATTGGGACAAAGGCGCCGATTAGTTCACGTCAAGAAAACCCGAAAAGGGAAAGCAGGCAAAAAGGTTGAAGGTTTTGGCGGGTGAAGATCGCTTGCCGACGAATTTATCTCTCCGCCAGGCGCTTTATTGAACGAAATGAGCGCCAAGAAAGTCCAAAAAAGCGCGAATGGCCGGACGCATGTAATGATTGTCGATGTAAGCCGCGTAGATCTCGCCGCCGTTTTCTGGATAGAGAGACGCGCGCCATTGCGGCAGCAGTGGCAGCAATCGTCCTTCATCTATATAGGGTTGCAATGACCATTGGGTGAGCAGCGTTATCCCCACGCCCTGTAAGGCGCTTTCCAACAAGGGCGTGCCGCCGGCGGAACGAAGGGAGCCTTGTACTTGCACGCGACGATGTTCCTGGCCTTTGTGAAAACGCCACCAAACCTGGCGGCGTCCGCGACTGATCAGCAGACAATTGTGGCGCGCCAAGTCTTCCGGGGCCTGGGGTGGGCCGAAGGACGCCACATAATCCGGACTGGCGCATAGCAACATGCGTCCGTCCGTTAATTTCTTGGCCTTGAGCCGCGAGTCCTCTGGCGGCCCTATGCGTATGGCGATATCCACCGCGTCCCGGTAGAGATCCACCATCTGATTTTCCAATTCAATATCGACGCTGACTTTGGGGTATAGCGCCAGGAACTTCGGCAACAGAGGGGAGATATGCAGTCTGCCGTAAGTCTCCAACACGGAGATGCGCAGTCGTCCCTCGGGTTCGCCGTGCAGCTGTCGTAGCGAGGCGACGGTGTCGTCGAGGCGGGCCAGAATGTCTTCCGCGCGCTCCAACAGGAAGCGGCCCTCGTCACTCAGGATAAGCTGCCTCGTGGTGCGCTGGAACAACTTGGTCTGCAGCTTGGTTTCCAGGCTGTCGATCTGCCGTGAGACGGAGGAAGGCGACAGGAGCAAAGTCTTGCCGGCGGCGGAGAAACTGCCGCACTCACAGCACTTTATAAAGGTTTTGAGTTCGTCGAGCATGACTGCATCTTACTGTTTTCGGCGAATGAATGGCTTTGCGTTATGCGCAAAACAGATTTGATTATAGAGATTATTCTCAATATTTTTGCATGGATTGATAATGATTTTGTCTCAAGTTGATATCGCTAACTTACAGAAGGAGCATGATGATGAGCACTCGTATCGCCCTGGCGGAAATTCCCAAGCCCTTATATGCGGCCATGATGACAGTGGAAAGCTATGTGCGTGAAAGCGGGCTTCCTCTAGAACTGCTGGAACTGGTGCGCCTGCGGGCGTCGCAGATTAACGGCTGCGCTTACTGTGTGGACATGCATTATAAGGACGCGGTGGCGGCTGGCTTCGACCCGTTGAAATTGAACGCCGTCGTAGTGTGGCGGGAAATGGCATGCTTTGATGACAAGGAGCGGGCGGCGCTGGCGTTGACGGAGACATTGACCTTGGTGGCGGAGCAGAAAGTGGAGGACGCCTTGATGGAAAAGGTAATCAGTCTGTTTGGGCATGCGCAGGCGGCGAATCTCGCTCTGGCTATCGCCCAGATCAACAGTTGGAACCGCCTGACGAAGTTGTTCGCGTATGAGCCAGGCAGTTACCAGGTTGGGCAGTTCGATTAACAGACCTTGCTGGATATCTCCGCGCGGCGGGAGCCTTCGCTCCTTCCGCTTTCTCCTTGCACTCCTGTTCGACTGTCATCGCTTCTTTTATTAATATGGCAATGATATTGGCATGTTAATAATCAGGCGCATGGATGCGCCTGCGCGGCGGCAAGCCGCGGGAGACAGGGCCTGACCTGTGCAGGCCCTGTCGTTGCAGACAAATAGAAGGAAGCTATTTGTCTGCCTGATTAATATATAGGCGATAGATCGCTTTAAGCTCTCCCTGTCTACGGATAATCATCCGGCCATCCCTCCGCGGCAGTTTAATCCTCACGCCCGATTACCTGGGCGGTAATTTTGCTAGTAATCTTTTGCACATGATTATCTACGTATTTTCACGTAAAATGACGCGCTCTTCGCTTGCTTCGGAACGGATGGGGACCCGTAATGAAGCGTCTGCGGCGATCTTTGCGGCATCATGTCGCACAGGTCTGTCGATGCGCGAAGGGATTCAGGAAACCACAAGAGAGTGTGTTGAGGCTTACTATGACAGATAGAGTACAAGTAGGCGGCTTACAGGTCGCCAAGGTTCTGTACGACTTTGTAAATGAAAAAGCGATCCCCGGAACTGGCGTTTCTGCGGATAAGTTCTGGTCCGAGCTGGAAGCCGTCGTTAACGAAATGGCTCCCAGAAACAAGGCGTTACTGAAAAAACGCGATGAACTGCAGGCGCAGATCGACGCCTGGCACCGCGAGAACCCAGGTAAGGTCGATCTGTCGGCCTATAAAACATTTCTACAAGACATCGGTTATTTGGCGCCGGAAGCGGACGACTTCCAGATCGCCACCGCCAATGTGGACCCGGAAATCGCCACTATGGCCGGTCCGCAGCTGGTTGTGCCGGTGATGAACGCCCGTTTCGCCCTTAATGCCGCCAATGCGCGCTGGGGCAGTCTGTACGACGCGCTGTACGGCACTGACGTTATCTCCGAAGAAAACGGCGCGGAAAAGGGTAAAGGCTATAATCCGGTGCGCGGCGCCATGGTCATCGAGTTCGCCCGTAAGTTTCTGGACGAAGCCGCTCCTCTGGCCTCCGGCAGCCATAAGGACTCCATCGGCTATAGCATAGAAAGCGGACGTCTGGCGGTGAAACTGCAGTCCGGCGCCAGCATCGGTCTGTTGGATGAAAGCAAACTGGCCGGCTACGTCGGCGAACCCTCCGCGCCTGAAGGCATTCTGCTGCAAAACAATGGATTGCGTTTCGAGGTTCAGATCGACGCTGACAGCCCTATCGGTAAAACCGATCCCGCCGGCGTTAAAGACGTTCTGATGGAAGCGGCCCTGACCACTATTCAGGACTGTGAAGACTCCGTCGCTGCGGTGGACGCGGAAGACAAAGTGGTGGTTTACGGCAACTGGCTGGGTCTGATGAAAGGCGATCTGGCGGAAACCTTCAACAAGGGAGGCAAATCCGTTACCCGTACGTTGCACGCAGACCGTGAGTATATCGCCCCGAATGGCGAGCGTTTCAGTTTGCCGGGACGCAGCCTGTTGTTCGTGCGCAACGTCGGTCATTTGATGACGATCGACGCCGTGCTCGACAGCAACGGTGAAGAAATTCCGGAAGGCATACTGGACGGCATGATGACGTCGCTGATCGCCATGCATGATCTGAAAGGCGCAGGCCCTCTGCGCAACAGCAAGACCGGCAGCGTTTATATTGTTAAGCCCAAGATGCATGGCCCGGAAGAGGTGACGTTCACCAACGACCTGTTCGCCCGTATCGAAGATGCGCTGGAATTGCCGCGCTTCACTCTGAAAGTCGGCATCATGGACGAAGAGCGTCGCACTACCATCAATTTGAAGGCGTGTATCAAGGCGGCGGCGGATCGGGTGGTGTTCATCAATACCGGATTCCTGGACCGCACGGGCGATGAAATCCACACCAGTATGGAAGCGGGCCCGGTGGTGCGTAAGGCGGCGATGAAGCAACAGCCCTGGATCAACGCTTATGAAGACTGGAACGTGGATACCGGTCTGGCGGCAGGTCTGAAAGGCAAAGCGCAAATCGGCAAAGGCATGTGGCCGATTCCCGATGAAATGGCGCAGATGCTTCAGGCCAAAATTGGCCACCCGCAAGCGGGCGCCAACTGCGCCTGGGTGCCGTCTCCCACTGCTGCGACCTTGCACGCCTTGCATTATCACAAGGTAAGCGTGGCGGCGCGTCAGGAGGAGCTCGCCTCCCGTAAGCGGGCGTCTCTGGATGATATCCTGACTATTCCATTGCTGGGCGACCAGGCTTTGTCCGCACAGGATATCCAGCAGGAGCTGGATAATAACGCGCAGGGCATCCTGGGGTATGTTGTACGCTGGGTCGATCAGGGCGTGGGTTGTTCCAAAGTGCCTGATATTAACGACGTGGGCCTGATGGAAGACCGCGCCACGTTGCGGATTTCCAGCCAGCATATCGCCAACTGGCTGCGCCATGGCGTTTGCTCGAAGGAGCAGGTGCTGGAAACCATGCAGCGTATGGCGGCGATCGTGGATCGTCAGAACGCTGGCGACCCCAGCTATCGCAACATGGCTCCGAATTTTGACGATAGCGTGGCGTTTCAAGCCGCCTGCGACTTGGTGCTGAAAGGTTGCGAACAGCCTAACGGTTACACCGAGCCGTTGCTGCATGCATATCGTCGCAAGGCGAAGGCAAAATTCGGCGGTTGATTCCCCATCGTCAAATGCAAAACGCCCGGCCTTAGCGTCGGGCGTTTTCGTTTATGGGCGAAGGATTTCGCCGAATGCGCGCCGACAGGCTCTTAAGTGACGGAACCCACCGCCAGCAATGGCGACGCGTCAATATCGGTGGCGTCCATCATGTCCGCTACCTTGGCGAGACTGGCCAGGATCAGATATTGCTCCCACTCCGGCAGATTGTCGAAGCGGGAGGTGAACAGTTCCTGCAGCGGCCGGGGGGCGCCGGCCAGCACTTCTTTGCCTTCATCCGTCAGCACCAGATAAATACGCCGCTTGTCCACCGAATCGCGAATGCGCGCCACCAGACTTTTCTTTTCCAGGCGGTCGACAATGCTGGTGACCGTCGCCTGGCTCAGACTGATGTTTTGCGCCACTTGGCTCATCGTTGTATTTCGGGAGTCGCCGATAGACCGAAGAATGAGTAACTGCGGCGCGGTGAGTCCGGTTTCTTTGCCCAATTGCTTGGAGCGGAGGTCTGCTGCACGAATAATCCTTCGTATCAGGACCAATACTTCATCGTGTCGAGTCATGAGTAAAAATTACATCAATGGAAAAACTCATATTATCCTTCATACTTGGTGGGCTATCCACCTTTTAATTTGTGACATAAATATTACATGACAAAATTTTTAAATTGCCTAAAAACAGAAGTATAGATGGATTTGTGCTTTGTGTTTACTTTGTTGTCAAAGTAAATGTGTGCTAATATTGATCAGCTATATGTTTGAACAAACCAAGGAGTTCATATGTGTGGCATATGCGGAGAGATCCGCTTCGACAACCACTCGCCCGATTTAAATTTCATCCGACTCGCCAACGACATTCAAACCCCCCGCGGCCCGGACGCCGAAGGCGTCTTCGCTCAAAACAATATCGCATTCGGCCACCGGCGCCTGAAAATCATGGACCTCTCCGACGCATCCCAGCAGCCTCTATACGATCCTGCGCTGGGCCTGGCGGTGGTGTTCAACGGCGCCATCTATAACCATCGTGAGTTGCGCTCCGAACTGGAGGGACAGGGTTACAAATTCTATTCCGACGGCGACACGGAAGTGGTGTTGAAAGCCTATCACGCCTGGGGCAGGGAGTGCCTGAGCCGCTTCAATGGCATGTTTGCGCTGGCGGTCTGGGAGCGCGATAGCGGCAAGACGTTGCTGGCGCGCGACCGTCTCGGCATCAAGCCGCTTTATTTTCAACATGACGCCAAGGCGCTGCGTTTCGCCTCATTTATGCCGGCGTTGGCGAAAGCTCCGGGTTTCAGCGCGAAGATCAATCCGAAAGCGCTGAACATGTATCTCAACTTCCACTCCGTCACACCAGCGCCTGATACGATTTTCGAAGGCATTTACAAGGTGCAGCCGGGCACCTGGATGGAGCTGGATAAAAGCGGAAACATCAACACGGGCAGCTATTGGAGCCTTACTTTCGGCATGCAGCCCGGCGACGAAGCGATGACGGCGGAAGACTGGCGCGATCGTCTGCTGGAAGCGCTGTTTGCGTCCGTACGCCGCCGCAATAACGCAGCGGTTGAGGTCGGCGTGCTACTTTCCGGTGGCGTCGACAGCAGCCTGCTGGTTGGATTGTTGGCGGAAGTCGTCCCGGACGGATTCCAGACCTTCTCCATTGGCTTTGAAGCTGTGGGCGGGGAAGAGGGAGATGAATTTCATTACTCCGATATCATCGCCAATCATTTCAACACTCGTCATCACAAGATTCAGATCGCATCAGATCGCATGTTCTCGGCGTTGCCGAAAGCTATCGACGCCATGTCAGAGCCCATGGTGAGTCACGACTGCGTGGCGTTCTATCTGTTGTCCCAGGAAGTCAGCAAGTATTGCCGGGTGGTGCAGAGCGGGCAGGGCGCTGATGAAGTGTTTGGCGGCTATCACTGGTATCCGCCTCTGGTGGGCGCGCAAGACCCCTACGCTTGTTATCGCGAAGCGTTTTTCGACCGCAGTTATGAGGAATACAGGCAGACAGTGCAACCCCGCTGGATAGCGCCGGATTACGCCGGCGAATTCGTCAAGCAGCACTTCCTGCGTCCTGGCGCTGATGATCCGGTGGACAAGGCGTTGCGCCTGGATATGAGCGTCATGTTGGTGGATGACCCGGTTAAGCGGGTGGATAACATGACCATGTCCGCCGGGCTGGAGGCGCGGGTGCCGTTCCTTGATCATGAACTGGTGGAGCTGGCGGCGCGTATTCCGTCGCCGCTGAAAGTACGGGATGAAGGCAAATGGATTTTGAAAGAGGCGGCGCGTCGTGTGATTCCTCACCAGGTGATCGACCGCCCCAAAGGCTATTTTCCGGTGCCTGCGCTGAAGTATCTGCGCGGAACCATTCTGGAATGGGTGAAGGAAGCCCTGTCCACGCAAAGCGCACGGGAGCGCGGCCTGTTTGATCAGGCATATGTGGACAACCTGTTGTTGTCGCCCGATATGCACATTACGCCGTTGCGCGGCTCCAAACTCTGGCAGCTTGGCCTGCTGGAGCTCTGGCTGCAGCGCCACAATTTATAACGGTAAGCATTATCAGCCGTGAAGCCCGCAGCGTCACACTGACGTTGCGGTAAGCAACCTCAGGCACGAAAGGTTACATCAATATGGCTATTACACCCCGCCATCATCATGAAAGGATGTTGCGCAAACAAATGCCGTCATATGAATCGCTGCAGGCGGAGCATATACGCACAGACGCGGAAGCGGACGCTCCCAGCAGTGTGAGCGTTCACTGCGGCTGGGGCCGTCTACTGCTGGCTAATACGTTTGAAAGCCCGAAAGAACTGGCGAAGAGTCTGGCGGAAGAATCCACCGGCGATCGCGATATCGCCCTCTACGTAGCGGACCCCCATGTGGTGCTGAGTCATGCGCCGCAGTCTCTGTTTCTGGACCCCTCCGACACCATGCGCTTGTGGATGAGCCAATATCGTCCGCGCACTCGCGCGCTGCCGGGCGTTACCGTTCGACGAGCCAGCAGCACGGTGGATGTGGAGGCGCTGAATGCGATTTTCACCCAGAGAAAAATGGTCTGTGCGCCAGTAGAGCATGTACTCGCGCATCGTCATTCCAAGGATATTGTCTATCTGGTCGCCGAGGCGCTGGGCAGCGGCAAGATCATCGGCACGGTTATGGGCGTGAACCATATCAAAGCGTTTGGCGACCCCAGCAAGGGCTCCAGCCTGTGGTGTCTGGCGGTGTCCCCGGACAGCAAGACCCCGGGCGTCGGCGAGGCGTTGGTGCGTTATCTGGCGGAATACTTTCAGACGCGGGAGTGTCAGTACATGGATCTCAGCGTGTTGCATGATAACTACGAGGCCAAAGCGCTGTACGAAAAGCTCGGGTTTCAGGCCATACGCACCTTCGCGCTGAAAAAGAAGAACGCCATCAACGAGAAACTGTTTGTAGGGCCGGAGCCGTCCGCGAAACTGAATCCGTACGCCAAAATCATCGTCAACGAAGCAATGCGTCGGGGCATTGAAGTGGTGATCGACGATGAGGTCAACAATCTGTTCACCCTCAGCTTCGGCGGTCGTCGCATACGTTGTCATGAGTCTCTCACCGACATGACCACGGCGCTGTCCATGTCGCTATGTCAGAACAAAATGCTGACGCATCGCTCCTGCGCCCGCGCCGGGTTGCGCACCCCCATTTATCAACTGTATCGCTCGCGGGAACAGGCGGAAGAGTTTCTCGCCGATCACGGAGCTGTGGTGGTGAAGCCCCTGGATAGCGAGCAGGGCAAAGGCATTTCCGTGGATGTCCGCAATGTGGACGACCTGCACGCCGCCATTAGCAAGGCGGAGAGCGTTTCCTCATCGGTGCTGCTGGAGACTTATCATCCAGGATTCGACCTGCGGGTGGTGGTGATCGACTTCGATACCGTGGCGGCGGCGATTCGTCGTCCGGCGGAGATTTACGGCAACGGCCGCGACTCTATTCGCACTCTGGTGGAAAAGCAGAGCCGTCGCCGCGCCGCCGCAACGGGAGGGGAAAGCCAGATTCCCATAGATGCGGAAACCGAGCGTTGCATCCGCGAGGCCGGTTACGACTGGGACAGTGTGCTGCCAGTGGAAGCGCATCTGTTTGTGCGTCGCACCGCCAATCTGCATACCGGCGGTACGCTGATTGACGTCACTGACGATCTGCATCCTGAGTTGCGGGCTGCGGCGGAAGAAGCCGCCAGAGCGCTACAGATTCCGGTGGTGGGCATGGACTTCATCGTCAAAGACCACACATCGCCGGATTACGTCATCATTGAAGCCAATGAACGTCCTGGACTGGAAAATCACGCGCCGCAGCCGACGGCGCAACGTTTTATCGATTTGCTGTTCCCGCTGACGCGGAGCGTACGACATGCATCTTAGAGGCGAAGTTATGATAGAAGAGAAAGGCTATACCCTGGACTCTGAGTACCTCACCAAAGTGTTACTCGAATTGCTGGCGATACCTTGCCCTACGGGATTCACCGATGGAGCGGTTGTATATGTATGTGAGCGTTTGAGCGATCTGGGCATCGATTATGAGTTGACCCGGCGCGGCACCATCAAAGGACGATTGCAGGGCAAACTGAATGCGCCGCAACGCGCCGTGGTGACGCATCTGGACACTATCGGCGCCATGGTGCGTGAAATCAAACCCAACGGTCGACTGTGTCTGACGCCGGTGGGGCACTGGTCGAGCCGCTTCGCGGAAGGTTCTCGCGTGACCATATTCAGCGACAGCGGTTGTTTCAGAGGGTCGGTATTGCCTTTGTATGCGGCGGGACATCGCTACAACGAAGAGGTGGATCGCCTCCCTGTCACCTGGGATCACGTGGAAATCCGCGTGGACGAATGCATATACTCGAAAGAAGACGCCTTCAGAATTGGCATTTCCGTTGGCGACTTTGTAGCCTTTGATCCCAATCCGGAATTTCTGCCCAATGGTTTCGTTGTTTCCCGCCATTTGGATAACAAAGCGGGCACCGCCGCGTTGTTGACGGGGTTGAAAGCTATAGTGGAGCACGATCTGCCGCTGGCCATGGATTGTCTGCCGATATTTACCCTGACGGAAGAAATCGGCTCAGGCGTCGGGCATGCGATCGAAGCGGACGTCACTGAGTTTGTCGGCATTGATATCGGTCCGGTGGCGGAAGGTCAGAACGCGAAAGAGCATGGCGTCACCATCGCCATGAAAGATTCCTCGGGGCCATTCGACTGGCATCTGACCCGGCATCTGATTCATCTGTGTCAGGATCATCATATTCCCCATCAGCGCGATGTGTTCCGCTACTACTACAGCGATGCGGTGTCGGCGGTGCAGGCGGGCCATGATATCCGCCATGCGCTGGTGACCTTCGGCACTGACGCCACGCATGGCTACGAACGCACCCATATTGACGCATTGACCGCCATTTCTGATCTGGTGGTGCGATACGCTCAGAGTGAACCGGTGCGTCCGCATGACGCACAGGCGAATATTCCCAAAGAGGACTTCCAGGATCAGATCACCTGGGATGAAATGCAGTTCGGCGGCACCGCCGTGCCGATGGTGAACGAAGTGCTGGGCGAGCGTGAGAAAGGCGGGCGAGGCAAAAAGCAGGTTCTGAAGTAGGCGTTAAAATTTTCCTTTGAGCATGTCGTCCATGTAAGTGTCGAAGACGCCGTCTTTGTCCATTTCCTCCAGGCTGACCGTCAGCAGGGAGGAAAGGCGCTCGCTGTCAGGATGGGCGCGGGAAAATAGAATGAAGCCCTGCGTGCTGGTCAGCGGCTTGGCCAGAGTGGTCAGCAGGTCCGCCATACCGGCGTCGAACTGCTCACGCACGATTCGCCAGCCGGTCATTTCGTCAATAGGGAAGAGGTCAATGCGGCGGCGTAGCAGCTTGCGGAAGTTGATGTCGTCGCGAGCGGTTTCTTCCAACCCGAATACGTTACTGCGGGCTGCGTTCCAGAACTCGTTGGAGTAGGTGTAGCCGATAGTGGCGCCGATCCGGTAAGGCTTCAGGTCGGAGAATTTGCTCCAATTGGGGATTGGGTTGGACTTGAGGTGAAAGAACACCTCGTTATGCCAGGAAACCGGCCCTACCTGATAGAACTCCGCGTTGCGTTCTTCATTGAAAAACCAGAAAGAGCTGGCGTGGACGCGCAAGGTGCGCACTTCCTCATAAGCGCGTTTCCAGGGCAGATAAACAAATTCCACCTTTATGTTTTTGCGCTTAAATGCTTCCCGCACCAGACGGTTGACATAACCGCCATAGGTGGACTTTTCGGTGGCCCAGGGGGAATAGTCGCCTGTGCTGATAGTGATGGTTTCCGCCGCGCTGCAGAAAGTCGCGGCGAGCGTCAGGATGATGCCTCCCAGAAAAGTCGTCACACGTCTATTCATAACATTCAACCCAGCACGCCGAGATGATGGCGCGACTCGGAAGACTGCGCCCGGCTGCTGCGGGAAGTCGAAGGGTCGCTATATTCTAAGCATAGGCCATAGTCGGGAAACCGCTAGGGTCTGTCGATGTTTGGGCGTCGCTGCCGTACGGGACTATCCGCGGGAGAAGGGGCTGACATGTGCAGGCCCTGTCGTTGCAGACAAATAGAAGGAAGCTATTTGTCTGCCTGATTAATAAAGCAGGTTCGGGTGCGAGACTATTTTCCTGTGCTTTCCTGTAACTTTTTCAGCACCCGCGACACCGCGATAAAACCGAAAGTGGCGGTGACCGCCGTGGCGGCGCCGAAGCCGGAAGCGCAGTCCAGACGCGTACTCTCCATGTTCCCCGGTTTGCTCTGGCAGACTTCTCCCTCCGCATCCGGATAGACCTGCTGTTCGGTGGAGAACACCGCCTCCACGCCGAAACGGCGTTGCGGGTTATCGGGAAAGTTGTACTCCTGGCGCAAACGCTTGCGGGTTTTCGCCAGCAGCGGATCGTGATAGGTGCGGCTCAAGTCGCAGGCCTCGATGCGGGTCGGGTCGGTCTGGCCGCCGGCGCCGCCGACGGTGACGAGCTTGATCTTGTTGCGTCGACAGTAGGCGATGATGGCGCATTTATGGCGCACGCTATCGATAGCGTCGATGACGAAGTCATAGCCGCGATCCAGCAGCTCCGCCACATTTTTCTCGGTGACGAATTTAAACTCGGTGCGCACGTTGCATTCTGGATTGATCGCCTTGATACGCTCCGCCATGACATCGGTTTTATTGCGTCCGACGGTGCTTTGCAGGGCGTGAATCTGCCGGTTGGTGTTGGAGACGCAGATGTCGTCCATATCGATCAGGGTGATGGCCCCCACGCCTGAGCGAGCCAGCGCCTCAGCCGCCCAGGAGCCGACGCCGCCAATGCCGATCACGCAGACGTGGGCGTTGCGAAAGCGCTCCAGGGCGCGTTGGCCGTACAGGCGGGCGATGCCCCCGAAACGAAAACTGTAATCTGAATCTGTCATGGCGGTCTGATCCGGGACTAATGCTGAATGAATCCGGCTGGGCGCGCGGGAACCTTGGCGCGGCGCAGGCAAAGCGCGGATTATAAGCGCCATCGGGCAATTTTTCTAAATTTTCCAAGCCCTCATGGGCGGCTCTTTTTTTGCTAATAAGGGCAAGATGATCTTTACTTATCTACAAGATATCGGCAAGAGCGCGCCTAAAATTTCGACTTCATAAGCCAACCAGAGGAAGATTTTGACCACCTGCAAATTGGCTGCTGACGAAAGACAGGTGGAGACCGTTCGCTGGACTCAGCAGTCACATCCAAACAACCGCTATCGTATATGCAGACAACTATAACTGGACTTATACATGACCATTCCCATTCTTATTTGCGATGACTCAGGCGTAGCGCGCAAGCAGATGGCCAAGTCGCTGCCTGCGGGCTGGGATGTTGAGGTCAATTTCGCCGCCAACGGCCAGGAAGCGATTGATATGATTCATCAGGGGCTGGGGGATGTGTTGTTTCTCGACCTCAACATGCCGGTTATGGACGGCTACCAGACGCTTGAAGTGATCAGCAAAGAAGAGTTGCCGACCGTCGTCATTGTCGTATCCGGCGACATTCAGCCCGACGCTAAAAAACGCGTGATTGGGCTTGGCGCTTTCGATTTCATTAAAAAGCCGATCAACAGTGACGAGCTGACGGCGATTCTGCAGAAGACCGGTCTTTATGCCGAAACCGACGAGCCGGCCCAAGCCGCCGCCCCTGCGGTGGATCGCGCCGCCAGTCATCAGGGCTCCATTTCCATGTTCGACGCCTTTCAGGAGGTGGCCAACGTCGCCATGGGGCAGGCGGCCGACCTGCTGGCGCGCTTATTGGACGTATTTGTGCTGTTGCCGATACCGCGGGTGAATCTGCTGGAGATATCCGAACTGCAAATGGCGCTACAGGCGACGGAAGACAATGATACGTATTCCGGCGTGTGTCAGGGTTTTATTGGTTCAGGCATCGCCGGCGAAGCCTTCCTGCTGTTCCATGACTCCAGCTTCAAGGATATGGCGAAGCTGATGCGCTATGACGGCAAACTGAATGAGCTGGTTGAGCTGGAGTTGCTGATGGATGTGTCCTCGGTGCTGATCGGCGCCTGCATCAAAGGCATCGCCGAGCAGCTGGACATCGCCTTCAGCCAGGGACATCCGGTAGTGCTGGGGCAACATGTGAACGTCGGCGATCTGTTGAGCAACAACAACTGGCGCTGGACCAAAACCCTGGCCATTGAAATTTGCTACAGCATTGAGAATTACAACATCAATTGCGATCTGCTGCTGCTTTTTACGGAAGACTCGCTGCCGGTATTTCGCGATAAAGTGGCGTACCTAATATAAGGGCGTACGTAATGTCAGGCGTATGTAATAAAAAAATATAAGGAAAACGATAAATCCATGGCTGAGAATCACTTCGACATTACAGAATTCCACTGGGTAATGGATATGCTCCAGACCATCGATGTCGGGTTGGTGGTGCTGGATTCGGAATACCGCATTAACGTATGGAACAGCTTCATGGAGAACCATAGCGGGCTGCGGCCGCATGTGGTGAAGGATCGTGTGTTGTTTGAGGTCTTCAAGGAGATCCCTGAGGAGTGGTTCAAGCATAAAACCCAATCCGTGTTCCTGCTTAAAAACCGCACTTTCACTACCTGGGAGCAGCGTCCCTTTCTGTTTCGCTTCAAAAACTACCGTCCGATTACCGGGACGGAAGAGTTCATGTACCAGAACATCACCATTACGCCTCTGGTGTCGCCTAACGGCGAGGTGCAGAACATCTGCCTGATCATTTATGACGTCACCGACATCGCCAGTAACCGGCGCCAGTTGGAAGCCGCCAATTCCAAGCTGGAGAAGCTTAGCCGCATCGACCGGCTGACCCAGCTCAACAATCGCGGCTATTGGGAGGAGCAGTTGGTGAAAGAGTATCAGCGGGTGAAGCGCACCAATGAAGCCAGTACGCTGATTATGTTCGATATCGACCACTTTAAGAAGGTCAACGACACTTATGGCCATCCGGCGGGAGATGAAGTGATTCGAGTGGTCTCCGCCGCGTTGCGGGACACCATGCGCAGCACTGATATTGCGGGCCGATACGGCGGCGAAGAATTCAGCGTCATTTTGGTGAATACCGATGGTAAAAACGCGATGAACTTCGCTGAGCGTCTGCGCACCCGTATTGAGAACCTGGAAGTGACCCACGAGGGGCGCGATATCCGTTTCACCATCAGTTTGGGCCTGGCTGAGTTGGATAAAAAGATTAAAGATCATAAAGAATGGATCGAGCGCGCCGACACGGCTTTGTACGCTTCCAAACAGGGTGGACGCAACCGCGCCACGACCTATGAAAAATAACGAGCGAATTCAGCGAACTGCGCGTCCCCAAAGGCTTAGGTCGGAGTTATGATGTGATAAAAAGTCACCGCTAGGGAAAGTGGGCGCTATCAACATTTTTTTGCTTTTAAACGGTCGTTTGGTTAGAGTTTCGGCGGTCGTTTGTCGCGAGAACCAGAAATGAAGGCGTCCCCAAGGAGTCGGTTGAAAAATCCAGCTACCCACCTGCATGCTGAATTGAAAATCAAGCGAGGACTGTTGTCGCGGGAGTGGGTAAAGGTGCAGATTCTGCAATTTTCTGCAGAAGGCATGCTATTGCGCACCGATGAAAACCTTCAGGTCGGAGGCAAGGCGGTTATTTCTCTCAAACTGCCCATGGACTTTGGCGATATCGCCATTAATAAAGTCGAAATCAACGTCAAAGACCGCCAGAAGGTGTGCAGCTGCTTCGACTACGAGGTTGAGTTCAATTTGGGCGGCGGCATGCTGCAGAGCGACAGGGTCCGTAAGGACCTCAAACAGATTGAATCCCTTCTTTCCCGCTACGACTCCCTGATCAATAAAATCCGTAACGGTCCGCTGTCCAGCAATAATCCCGGCTGATCTTTCCCGCCCGTCAACCGGTGCGCGCTCCGCTTCATTCTTACGTAATCCCAAGTCAAAACTGGCGGCTTCCGCTGTTGTCTGAAAAACTTGTAAAGCAAACCATGTTAACCCAGGTTAATGTATGGAGTATGCTAGTCCCGCCAGAGAGTTTAATCGCCGTGGAGGTAAATTTTGGCTAAGCGGACAAAGGACGACAGCAAGCAAAAAACAGCGCCGGCTACCAGAACCAAGCGGTTTCTGAAGCTGGCCGGCATGACGGCGTCCGTGGCGGGCAGTTATGCGGCTGAACGGGTGCGACGGGCCTTCAATGAGGAAGACAAGGAAGAACGTCAGGCTCGCGCCTATGACAAGATGGCCAATCAGATCGCTGATACTCTGGGCGAATTGAAAGGCGCGGTGATGAAAGTGGGGCAGATCGCCTCGCAAACCCAGGACTTTTTGCCCAAAGAGTTTTCTCAGGCGCTGCAGCGCTTGCAAAAAGAAGCGCCGCCCATGGACTATGAGGTGATCGCCAGGCAGGTTGAAAGAGAGCTGGGCGCGCCGCCGGAAGAATTGTTCAAAGAATTCAGCGAGGAGCCCTACGCTGCGGCCTCTATTGGTCAGGTTCACAAGGCCGTCACCTTGGATGGCAAAGAGGTCATCGTCAAGGTGCAGTACCCTGGCGTGGATCGATCCGTGGACTCCGATCTCAAGCAACTTAAGTTGACGCTGAAGTTGGGTGGGCTGCTCAAGCTGCCGAAAGAGAGCGTCGATCAGCTGTTCGAGGAAATTCGCGAGCGCCTTAACGAAGAGCTCGATTATGAGAATGAAGCCCGCAACATTGCGGATTTTCAGCGCTTTCACGCCAAAGACGAAGGCTTGATCATTCCCAGCGTGGTGCGTCAGCTGTCCAGCAAGCGGGTGTTGACGATGGAGTGCGTGGAAGGGGATCACATCAGCGCGGTCAGCGCAGAGGCATATGGCCAGGAGGTCATCAATCTTATCGGTCGACGTCTGTTCCGCATCATGGCGGATCAGTTATTCAAGTTCCACGCGATTCACGGCGACCCGCACGCCGGCAATTTCGCCTTTCGGCCTGACGGCTCCATCATCATGTACGACTTCGGTTGCGTGAAACGCCTGAAGCCGGAAATCGTGCATGCCTATAGCCAGGCGTTGACGGCGGGGCTTAATGCGGACTACGACGCGCTGGACAATTACCTGGTCGACCTGGGTGTCAGAGTGAGCGGAAAGCCGGCGGTGGAGCAGGACTACTACGCGATGTGGCGCGATATCTTCATACGTCCGTTTCGCAGTAAGGATGAAGAGTTCGACTTCGCCAGCTCCAATCTGCATAAGCAAGTGGCCTCCAAGGCGACCACTGTCTTCAAGTACATGGACTTCTTTCAGCCGCCGGTGGAGAGCCTGTTTATCGACAGGATGATCGCTGGCCACTATTGGATGATGATGCGTTTAGGGGTGCAAGCGGCCTTCCGCAAGGAACTGGAAGACTACCTCGATCTTTCCTCAGCCGCCTGACAGGGCGCCAAAAATGGTCACATTCTGCCCTTTTCGGGCGGAATTGTGACGTGGTTTGGGTTTGTAACGCCGTATTTCTCACGGAAAACGAGCTGGCTCAGTGGCAATATAGACGCTCGCGAAAAGCTAAGCGTTGTTGTATTGATAGGGTAGTGAGTTAGTAAGTCCATGTTGAAAAATCTTCGTGAAACACTGATGGGACGAATCGCCGGCGAGAAGCGTTCCAGTAAGCAGGCTGAGGAGAAAAAGGCGGAAGTCAAAGCTCCTCAAGTGGAATTTGAAATGAGCGCACTTGAAGCACTGCGCGTTTCCACAGTGACTCGCCGGGTGTAATAGCCCGCTGAACAAAACAACATAACGCCAAAAGATGTAGCTGAGCGCTTTCTTTTGTGTGAATAGGGACCTGGATGGTCCCTGTTTTTTTTGCCCCCTTTGAAACAAATCTCAAACTTTTTCAAGTATCAGTAATACCCCACAAACCCTGACGCAATGTGGGGGGAATGTTGGAAAGTTTACCCTCAAGCCCTTACACCCGCCTTTAAATCTGTTATATAACAGGGCTTTATTCGCCCGGATTAACAACGTGTCTGTCGTCAATCATCCCGAATGCGCTATCTACCTTGCTGACATCCGCCAGATCGACCCGGATCTTGACGCCCGTTACTGCGCCATGCTGGGTCCCGGGGAAGATGAGCGCCTGTCTTCTTTTCGCTTTCCCGAAGGCCGTTTGAGCTATTTGCTGGGGCGTGCGCTGGTTCGGACTCAATTGGCGGATAGGCTGGGCTGCGAGCCAGCGGGTGTGGCGATCGGTATAAGCGAAAAAGGCAAGCCCTTCCTAAGTGATAGGGAGGCGCCATGGTGTTTCAGCATCGCCCACGCTGGCGCATGGGTGGCGGTGGCGGTCGCCAGGGCTTCGGTGGGGCTTGATCTTGAGCGTGCGGAACAACGTAACGTCAAGGCGCTGGCGCGTCGCTTTTATACAGAGCGGGAATATCAGTGGGTATGCGCGCAGCCGGAAGAGACCCAGGCGCATTGCTTTTTTCGCATCTGGACCTTGAAAGAGGCGGAGGTGAAACGGCGCGGCTCGACCATGTCGGAGCTGCTGTCCGGGGCTCCGTTTGCTCTGCATGACGACTTGGCGGTGGCGGAATTTGCTGAAGGCGCGGCCTGTGGCTATGGGCTGTTTCAATGGCGTGAAGAGCAGTTGCTAGGGGTGGCCCTGAGCGAGCCGCGCCCTATGTGCTTTTTTGAGGGCTTGCCAGGACAGGGCTACGCCCAGGTTGCGCCATGTCTCCTGGCTGGTTCAGAAAACTGGCGACATCAATAATAGAAAGAGAGTGGATACTAATAATGTCAGAATACTCAACACT
The DNA here is from genome assembly GCF_000012985.1 of Hahella chejuensis KCTC 2396. Lineage (NCBI taxonomy): Bacteria > Pseudomonadati > Pseudomonadota > Gammaproteobacteria > Oceanospirillales > Hahellaceae > Hahella > Hahella chejuensis. The sequence continues at coordinate 1,684,375 of NC_007645.1, forward strand.
TAGCGTTACACAGGAAGGCGGCGTCGCCGTCATTGAATTGAATCGTCCCGATAAGGCCAACGCGCTGAACATGGCGATGTGGGAAGAAATCGGACTGGCGTTTCGCCGGGCGGATCAGGAAAGCACGGTGCGGGTGGTGGTGCTGCGCGGCGCGGGTAAGCATTTCTGCTCAGGTATCGACTTGATGGATTTCGCTTCCGTGATGACGGGCAAGGAAAAGTGCGACGGCCGTCGTCGTGAAGAGCTGCGCCGTCTGATTCTCAAACTACAGGGGTGTCTTTCCGCTATTGAAGAATGCCGTAAGCCTGTGCTGGCGGCTCTGCACGGCGGTTGTATCGGCGGCGGCGTGGACATGGTGGCCAGCTGCGATATGCGCTACATCTCTGCGGAAGGCTATCTACAGATCAAGGAGATAGATATCGGCATGACGGCGGATGTGGGTACGCTACAAAGGTTGCCTCATATCATCGGCGATGGCGTCATGCGGGAGCTGGCGTATACCGGCCGCAAAGTCGATGCGGAAGAGGCGCGGGCCATCGGTTTGGTCAATCGTGTTTATGAGTCGCCGGAAGCCTTGATGGCGGGCGTCATGGAAACCGCTCAGGTGATCGCCGGCAAGTCGCCCTTGGCGATTCGCGGCACGAAAGAGATGATCAAGTACACTCGCGATCACAGTGTCGCAGACAGTCTGAATTACGTCGCTACCTGGAATGCGGCGATGTTGATCAGTGAGGATATTCAGGAAGCCATGATGGCGCAGATGCAGAAACGGGAGCCCAAATTCAGGGACTAGCCGGCGGTAGATGAAGGGGAGGATGATCCTCCCCTGAAATGATAAGCCTTACTTTTTGTTCCCGCGTCTCGGTCTTTCTTCGTTGATCTTCAGGAACATATCCCGCGCTCTGACGCCCAGGTCAGGGTTGTCCGTGAAAAATCCGCTCACTCCAAGGCCCAGCATTTGAATGGCTTCGCCAGTCAGCGTCTGCGGCTCATCGTTCGGGTGTAAGGTCAGGAACTGTTCTTCCACGCGTAGCGTGTAAGGGTGAATCTCCAGCCCGTTCGCCAGGGCTTCCTGTAAGAAGGGATGCACGCCGCCGGTCAGCTTGCTGCCGACTTCCGCCACGCCGTCGCCGTTGGTGTCCTGCTTTTCGTCAAGACTGGCGCGTAGCAGGAAACTGTTCTTCCAGGGACCGACGCCCTCTGCGTAGTTATCCGCAATAAACTTGACTGTTTTCGGGGTGACCAGTTTGCCGTAACCGGTGGTATCGGTGACGCCGCCTTCGATCAGCTCATTCAACTCGCCATAGATTGTCGCCACGTCCGCGCCGTGTTTCGCGTTGTAGTACATGTCGTAGGGGCGGGAGAAGTTGCTGGCGGGCTGCACATAGATATCGTCAAAGTCGCCATACAACTGCACCAGCGGCAAATCCACGTTGTTGCTCGGCATGATGTCCTTTTGCAACTCCATCAGGTTCTCAACCTCGAAAGACTGGATATAAACCCGCGTGGGATCGGTGAAGTTTTCGCTGACCAGGGTTTCGATCAGCTTGCGGCCGAGGGACATGTTAATTTTGCCGCCCCCCAGAAACTCGCCTTCTTTGGCGAAGTAGGTGGGGTGCTTGGTTTCTGGATAGATGCCGACTTTTTTGCCGGTATTGTGTTCGATCAGACGCACCATGCCAATGATTTCTTCCAGCGTGGGAATCGCGAATTTGCCGTCAAAACGGGTATTACGGGGACGCACATCTGGAATGCGCTCTTTGGCGCGCAAGGTTTTGATTTCCGCCAGGGTGAAGTCTTCGCTGAACCAGCCGGTCATGGCGACGCCATCTATCATCTTGGTGGCTTTGCGGTCAGCGAATTCAGGGTGGTCCGCTACGTCAGTGGAGCCGCCCAGTTCGTTTTCATGGCGGGCGATCAGGTGGCCGTCTTTGGTCGGTACGAGGTCAGGTTCGATAAAATCCGCGCCCTGGCGAATGGCCAGCCAGTAGCTGGCGAGCGTGTGCTCAGGACGGTATCCGGGGGCGCCTCGATGGCCGATGACGATAGGGTGGTCGGCGGCTGCGGTGACGACCGTAGGTTGCTTGGCCTGCGCTGCGGTAGCTCCTGCGCTGAGCGCGGCCGCGGCGATCCAGGGTAGACACTTCGGCCAAGTGAAATACTGTTTCATCGTTATATCCCTAATTAGATTTCTCATTCACAATCAGTAGAGTACAAACTAATCGAAGAAAATGACAGTTTAAGGTCACGCTATTTTTAGCCGCTTAAAGCCATCGTCAGCAAGTTTCAATTTGGTCATGAAAACCAGGTTTGCAGGCGTTTACAGACGCTCTTCAAGCGCTCTCAGAGGCTTTCATGGCGACGGCCAGCCGCCGTTTTGGGTGCGCTTTACGGAAATTTAATGCGCCTTTTTACAAGGGGAAGATATTGAACGTTGCGTTTGGATCGACGAGGCGGCGTTGACTTGTAAAAACGGACATTGTTTTCAAGGAAAGGTAGAACAAAAAACGGGGCCAAAGGCCCCTAATGACATCGTTGGGAAAAGACGGTTAAGAGGGCCCCTCAGGGCTCAGAAAATCTGCTTGCTCATGACGTTGGAGAAGTCGCTCTCAATGCCTGAGGTGTCCACCACGGTGACTGCGAAGTAGTGAACGCCGCTGTCCAGCTCACTGAATGTGTATTCGGTCGAGTCAGGCTGCGCTTCCACGCTGGCGCCCCAGGAACCATCTTCGGTGGTGTGATAAATACGATAAGCGGAAATGTCCTGCTGAGGCAGTGCGCTGCCGTCCTCACGGGAACTCGGCGCGCTCCAGGCCAGGCGCACGCTGCGGTCAACCGTCAAAGACAGTGTCGCGCCGCTGCTGGTTACTGATCCGGTGGCGTTGCTGATGATGACGTCATAAACGCCTGCGTCGTTGTCGTCCAGGTTTGACAGGCTCAGATAAGACTGTACGGCGTCAGCGATGATTGCGCCGTCTTTACGCCATTGGTAGTTCAACGCGCCGCTGCCTGATGCGCTGACGTTGAGCGTCACGTCGCCGCCTTTGTCTGCGCTCTGCGAAACAGGTTGCAGGCTGATCGCGATATCCAGTTCAACACTGTTTTCCTGGCTGGCGTCCTGAGAGTCGTTCTGGACCTGATCTTGTTGGTCTGTCTGTTGTGTATCCTGCTGAGTTTGTGTGGAAGAGCCGGAGCTGGCCTGGCTGTTATCCACTGTATTGTCGTCAGTAGTCGTTGTGTTGGTGGCGTCCGTTTGAGTAGATGTTTGCGAGCTGGAGTCAGACGCCGAGCTTGTATCTTCCGCTTCTGAAGATGAGGTTCCTTGAACTGAGACGGAGCCGTTGTCGGAACTTTCACCCGCCGCCCCGCCGCCGCAGCCATGTAACGCCAGCGTCGCGGCTAAAATCGCGGTGGACAGTAATCTGGTTTGGGTGGTTTGAGCAGCCATCGGTCACTTCCTTCGTTATATGTCAACTTATGATCAATAGTAGATGGCTATAAATGAAAAAGACTGTAAAACGTCACACGTGGCGCACTGAAATCGTCAAAAAAATGGCGAATTGGGCTGAATCTTGAACTTTGTATGAAAAGTGTGCGGTTCCTCTCAGTTTGTGAGAGCCGGAAAGAGTCCGAGAAAGGAAAAAGAGCGAGGATCGAATAGTCCAATGCGCGGATGTACGTTCTGATAGCTATCGAGTAAAGTGGCCGGCCCTCGCAATCGCTAACATGGCGAGCGGCTCAGACGAGCGTTGTCGTTATCTTTACCTTTACTTTACTTAACTTAGGGATGAGCGCCTCCATGAACCTCTATGAACAATATCTTGCGCCCTGGCTGACGGACTGGACCGATTGGGCGTTGCTGGCGTGCGGCGTCTATACGGTTATATTTGGGATGTTTGAGATGTTCTGGCGGCGGACAAGGGCGTATGATTATTTGTCTACTGCAAACTTTGTCCTGCTTCTGTTACTGCAATTCCTGTTACCTGTAATGGCCGTCTGGGGCGCTGAATTTGTACAGCCAGGGCTGGTTTTCATGGCGATATACACGGCGCTCTTTTTTATCAGCACCTCTCATGTAAACGAGGGCGGAATCGCTTTTATGATCCACCTCCAACTATTGATGGTAATCCTTCCCCTCGCGATTCTGATCCGGGTGATCCGGTTTATTTGGATGCTGTTTTAAGGGAGAACAGGGAGTAGAAAGGCCCTCATCCGAGGGCCTTTTGCGTATTATTCATTGCTAAGCACAATCAACGTAAGCTTTCTATCAAGCTTTCACATTCGCTGGCGCTGATATTTTCACCGCAGACCGGGATTTGATTTTGCGGTTTGCCGTTGGCGATGTCGTTTACCAAGGTGTTGCCGAGAACGTGGTTGACGGCGTTGAGGTTGTAGCCGTTGTCCTGCTCCGCCATCCAGAAGAAAACGCCGGCGAAACCGTTGTCTTTGGCGTACTGCGCTTTTAGTGCGGCGGTTCTCGGCGACTCTATCGTGATGAAGGAGCCGATGGCGGGCTGTACGAGATAGTCGGCGTTGGAGGCTTTGTCGGTGTACAGCTTATACCCGTTGTAGGGACGCAACGACGGATCAAGGAAGCTCTGATACATGTCGTAGCCTTCCAGAACACCGGCTTCCCAGCTGCCGTATCCGGCGATGGCGAGAATGAAATTGGTCGTTCCCGGCGCCTGATTCGGCTGGTGAGCAGTCGCGCCGGCGATTCCGTCGCTGTACTCAGTGATGTCCGCCGCGCTGTTAAGGCGCTTGGCGCGATGATAATTCGCCACACCGACCATCAGTTTATTATTGGGAACGCCTTTGCTTTGCAGATAAGACATCGCTGTGGTGACCGAGGTATTGGCGGATGAGCCCTGAGCGCTCGGATTGACCTGCATGGGCGTATGATTGCTCAATTCGCGCTCCCAGGCGCCGGTCAGGTCGTAAGTCATCACATACAGGCGGTCCATATAAGGATGCGCGGCGGGCCAGTCGATCAGGTCGAGACGACCGGTTCCTGCAGGGATTGCGGAAGACAGGCGATACTGCTTGCCGGTTTTCCGCCCCAGCCAGTCCATGCCTGCGCGAATTTCCTTCAACAGGCGCACATAATTGGCGGCGTCTTCCGGTCTGTCCGCGTCGGGAACGGCGCCGTCGGAGGCGGGGTACTCCCAGTCAATATCGATGCCGTCAAAGTCGAAGCGTTGCAAGAAGTGAATCAGAGAGTCGACGAAGGCTTTGCGTCTGGCGTCATCCCGCGACATCCAGCCGAAGCCTTCGGACAAGGTCCAACCGCCGACGGAGAGATCCAGCTTCAGATGCGGATTTTCTTTTCTCAGTTTATAGAGCACGCCGAATACGCCGCCGACGCTCGCCGGCTCCAGTTCATACATGCTTTCTGTACCGGTTACGCCGCCGGGAACGCCTACGTTGCGCACGAAAGCCGCTTCGAAATCGGCGATGGCCATGGCGCCGTCAGGCAGGTTGCTTTGATTGCAGGTGCGATTCACCGCCGCGGGAGCGGAAGTGGGGAAGCCCGGGTCCTGAGTGTCGGAGGCGTCGGGATAACAGATGCCGGAAAAGCCGTAGACGATGCGATGCAGGTTTTTCACTGGAAGCTTGGTGAAATCATAGCGACGACCGTAAATCACCCAGTCGCCGATATAGGTGACAATTTCCGTTCCTGCGCGCAGGGAGTAGGTATTGTGTTGCAACGGCACGGTTCCGGGAGGCAGTTTGGAGACTCTGGCTCCGTTGTCTGCGTCGAAGCCGGGATGATCCCCTCCTGGATCGGTGGACGGAACTGAAGAGCGCGGCGTACCGGTGGATGGCGTATTGGAGATGCGCGCCGCGCCGATGACGCCGCCAGGGAAGGTGACCCCTGCGTTGGGGTTGCCGTCGACAGGTTGCGGATCGCCATAATCGATGTCGTTGGGAATAGGCACTGGGCATAAACTGTCATCGGGGACCCCCACCAGTTTCCAGCGATCAGGGTAAGTAGGATCATTGGGAGGAATGCCCCAAACATCTACCTGGGCCTGGTAAACGCCGCCTTGATAAGCCGCCACGGCTCCGGTCCGATAGACTTTGCTGGCGTTCCATGCGCTGGCGCAGAATGGCGTATCCGGTCCTGGTCCGGGATCATCTGGGTCGTCGGGATCGTCTGTTCCGCAAGGTCCTATTAAGGTCCAGGCGGAACTCCAGCTACTGCCGACGCCAGGCTCATACGCCCAGGCGGCGGCGGATGAGCACCAGCCGGGGACGTCGCAGCGATAGTCGTTACCAATATTCTGCACGACTTGTCCTGCGCTGTAGGCGGTTCCGGCGGAATATTGCGGAGCGTCACAGGCGCTGGGGTCATCATCGGGGCCTCCATCGTCGGGTGGCGAATCGCCGTCGCAGGCGCCGAGCCCGTTCCAGGCCTGCTCCCAGGCCCAGCCTACGCCGGGTTCATAGGCTCCGCCCAATCCGCACCAGCCGCTGACGTTGCAGCGGTAAGCATTGTCGTGATGCTGGCGAATGGCGCCGGCGCCGATAGCGCCGGTTTCAAAAGGAGCTACGTCTGTGCAGTCATAAGCGTAGCTGTTGGCGGCGATGGTCCAAACGCCGCCAGCTAAGAGGGTGGCCAATAGCTTCTTCATGGTCCATTTCTCTCGTGTGGTTGGTTAACAATCCTGGGTCAGCCAACTGTCATACCACCAAAATGGCTTCGCCAAGCGGTGGCCGAGCGCACCCGTGCTGGACCGGCGCACGGTCAGTTTTGGTGGGCCGGATTCGTCGCGGGGAGCAAGGAATCCGGCCCGGTACTGCAGAGGTTCTTTATAGTAGTTGGTGAGTTTTTAACCTTTTTTCCCGTTGTTGGCAATAGGCCGGTTGGAAGAAGAAAATAGCCGCTAAAATAGAGGGTTATGCGATTTTGTCGGAGAAGCCTTTAACCGTCTTTGCCGGCTTGGGCGTCAACGTGCAACAAACCGGCTTTTCCCCAATTACTGTCGTCATAGTCCTGCAAAAATATGGTGACCGACTCCGGTTTTACGCCGTAGCTGGTCACAAAGGCGTCGGTAATCTTTTTCACCAACTCCCGTTTCTGCTCCAAGGACCGGCCGGGGGATTGCGCGATGGTGACGACGGGCATAATTGTCTCCTGCAAATATATGAATGGAAGGATGGATGCGTCAGCTTTGTTGTCTGGCCAGCGAGGCAGGACGCCACCAGAGTTTGGAGACCATCAAGAAATTACCGAAGATGATGACGCCAACGCCGGAGAACGTTGTGGCGTCCCATCGATAGTCTTCAAACAGGGTGGAGATAAGGATAGCGACGACCGGAAAAGCCACCATGCAATACGCGGCTTTGTTGATGCCGATCTTATTCACCAGAGTCAGATAGATCGTAAAGCCGAGCACTGACGCGAAAATAGCCAAATACAACAGGCTAAAAATATATTGGGAAGTGAAGCTGAACCTGAGCGGCGTGTCGGTGGCGAATACGGCGATTAACAGCACCATGGCGCCGTAAGCCATTGAATAGCCATTTCCGGTGAGCGGCGTGATGCCCTTGGCTCCGTTGCGCACAGAGACCATGTTGCCCAGCGAAAAGATCAGTGTGCCCAGTAAGGCGAACAACATGCCGGTGAAAAAATCCGCGCCGAAGTTTTGTTGCGTCAGCTCCCGCCAAAACAAAAGCACAATGCCGACAATGCCGAAAGCGATGCCGATAAACTCGCTTTGCGAAGTGCTCTGACGCAGAAACAGCCAGCGGTTGATGCTGTTGAACAGCAATACGGTGGAGAAAATGATCGCAACGATGCCGCTGGGGATGTATTGGGTGGCGTGATAGAAACACAGAAAGTTCAGGGAAAAAAAGCATAACCCCTGCCCGGCGAACCAAAGGTGGTCGACAGGCTGCGTTTTCTGGATCTTCTTAAGTAGAAACAAGGTGGGCAGCAGCAATAATGCGGCGATGGCGAAGCGATAGAAAATGGAAGTCAGAATGGGAACTTCGCCTAACTGCATGTGGATAGCGATCCATGACGTGCCCCACAGCAGAATGCAGGCGATATATAAAAAAGCGGTCATAACGAGCTTGTCTCCCTTGCTCTCTAGCTGGCGGCCGCCGTTTCGGGCGTGCGCAGGGCCAGACGTTCCTTGATAAAGTCGCGCAGGCGTGAAACTCCTTCGCTGATCTGCTCTGGCGTCAGGTAACTGAATGAGAGCCTGATTTCATTGGACTCTCTGGGGGGCGAGTAAAACATCTCCATAGGCGTCCAAAGCACCCCGTATTGCTCCGCCGACGCTTTCAGCTGCGTCAGGGTAACAGTGAACGGCAGCTTGAGCACGAGAAAAAAGCCGCCGTCCGGTCTGTTCCAGGTGATTTGCGAACGCATGGTCGATCCCTTGGGAAAGGCGATCTCAAGCTGATGCAGCAGGTGTTTCAGGTTGTTCTGATAAAAGTGAATCCGGTTTTCACAATGCAGGCGAAGATCTCCCTTGCACTCCAGTAGAACGCCGCCGACCACCGCCTGACAGATCGGCGAGGTGTTTAGCGTCAGCATGCTTTTGATTTTGGTGAGCGCTTGCGCCAGTCGCCGGGATACAACAAACCCCATGCGCACGCCGGGAAACAGAGTTTTGGAGAACGAGCCCAGATACGCCACGGAGCGGCCGTGTCTATCCAGCGAGGCGAGAGTAGGCTTGATGGCGCTCGCCGCGCCGAAAATGCCGTAAGGATTGTCTTCCAGCACGGTGAAGTGATAGGTGTGGGAAAGCCAGACCAGATCCATGCGCTGGCTAAGCGGTAGCGAGACGCCGGTGGGATTGCAGAAGTCGGCGTTGATATAGAGCGCTTTGACTTTATTGCCTTCCGCCTCCAGCGCTTGAATCTTGCTTTCGACTTCACTGATATCCACGCCTTGATCGTGAATATCGAAAGTTTCGACCCGGATATCCAGCAGTCTGGCGGCGCCGATGATGCCGACATACACCGGCTGTGGGACCAGCAGGACATCGCGCGGATCAGCAAACAGGGCGCGCAGCGTTAAAATCATCCCCTCCTGCGCGCCGGAGGTGACCACGATATCCTCCGGGCGACAGGCGACGCCGTCGGTTTTCTCCAGCATATCGGCGATGAGCGCGCGAATGTGTCCTTCCGAGGGGCCGTACTGGAAAAGCTGGGTAATAACGGCGCCTTCGGAGCGATGCTCATGTTGGGTAAGGTGTTCGACATAGCGTTGCAGATAACGGTCGATATCTTCGATCCGAAAGTCCTTCTCGATAGGTCGTCCGGGTGCGAACGATATCGCCTTGGGATATTGCCCGGCGATATCGTTGAGAAAGGTCATGGAATTAAGACAGGGGTCCGCCAGGGATGCGTGCAGTGGCGGCTCTTCATGCCTGTCCTGGGATGGCGTTACGCTCATGGTTCACTCCTTCCAGATTTGCGGACAAAAATCCGGGTCGGCGTAATCCGGATCGCCGTTTTGGTTTTGGCGGCAAAAATAATCGTTGTTGTATTTCAGCGGCTTCCCGTCCGCCATCTGGTGGCGTTTGTATCTATTGCCGCCATCCTGCAGGTGAAGGGAAATCGATACCCGGTCGATCTGGCTGTAATTGGGGGCGCTGCCATGGAAGGTGTGACAGTTGTGGAAGCTGATGTGGCCGCGTTTGCTGGTCATGGGTATTTTTCTGACGGTGTCGCCATTAAGCTGGGCGGTTTCTTCCAGCATGGTTTGCAGCTCATCGATGCTGCGACGCCCGAAGTGACGCGTGACGCTGTCGTCGGCGTCGATTTCCCGCCAGCGATGGCTGCCGTCGATCATTTCCAGCGCGCCCATGCCCTCGAAGCAGTCGTAAAAGTTGATAAAGGCGGTCAGCAGATTGTTGGAAGTGCAGGTAGACCAGTAATGGGCGTCCTTATGCCAGGGCACCACCGGCCGGAACATGCCCTCCGCTGCGAAGTCGCCCCGCGCGGGTTTGGTGATAAGGGCGCTGTTCCACACGCGGATTTCGTCAGTCTGCGCCAGCCGGGCGGCGATGGCGCCAATGATGGGTTTGGTCAGCAGGCGTCGAAACGTATCGCTTTCATAATGCACGTAGTCGTTGTTACGAGCCACGTCGCCGTCTTCGGGAGTCCAGTAGGCCAATGTGGAAGGCATGGTCGGCAAGCGTCTGTCGCGCTTGCCTGCATAATAATCGCGACTTTCCTGAGCGAAGGCGTCCAGCTCCTCATCTGTGAAAACCTTGCCGGTCATGAACCAACCGTGCTCTTGATAAAAACGCACGTCCTCATCGCTGGGCAACAGTGCGCGCTCCTGTTCGCTCAGTGGGTATTCCGCTATAAACACGTCGTCATCCTTTCTAAATTTGTTGTCGGAGAGAGTCGCCGCAGTATGGCGGCGTTTATCAGTAGGCGTCGCTGGCTTCCAGTTGTCGGAACAGGTCCTCGACGTTCTGTTCCGAAAAGCCTTCTTCTTCGTTGCGCTCTATGAACTCGATCATGACCCCGGAGTTGGGGCAACGCACGGTGAAGCGCTGGATGAGTTCCGGGCCTTTGATGGTTTTGGTGCTGAAGTCCAGTCCCTGTTTTTCCAGCTCCTTGCACAGGCTTTCCACATTCTCCACCTCAATGGCGATATGCTGTGGTCCGGGGCCGTATTCGTTGATGAAACGGGTAATCTGGGAGGTTTCGTTGGCGCCTTCCAGCAGAACGAATTTGATCGGTCCTGCTTCCATGACGGCGGAATGCATGGCGCTATGCGCGCCGGTGGTGGTCATGCGGTCGGAGAGGGTGAATCCCATCATGCTGAAATAGCCGATGGCTTGCTCCAGATCCAGCACCGCAATGGCAACGTGATCGATTTTTTTCGCTTTATGCCTGAGCATTAACTTAGACATGCTTTCCCAACCTGTCGTCATAGGGGGTCTCCTTGATATGAGGGATGTTTGGTGCAAATGATTTCCTGGTTAATGTCCGCCAGAGATGCGCAGCCGCAGATATGCATGCTGAGTATGAGGTCGTCGATGAGCTGTCGTAACACGGCGGCGACGCCCTGTGCGCCGGCGGCGGCCAGCCCCCACAACGCCGGACGGCCCACGCCCACGGCGTCGGCCCCCAGGGCCAAAGCTTTGAGAATGTCTGCGCCGCTGCGTATACCGCCGTCCACGATCAGCGGCATGGCCGCGCCCAGGCGCTGACGGATATGTGGCAGCATGTCGATGGCGGAGACGTGATGGTCAAGTTGCCGGCCGCCGTGATTCGATAGATACAGAGCGTCGACTTCGTGTTTCTGTGCGATTTCCGCATCCTGTGGATGCAGCACGCCTTTCAATATCAGCGGCATGCGGGTCTGGCTTTTCACCCAGGCGACATCGGTCCAGGAAATCGCTGGCTCCAGGTGCTCGGCGACGAAAGCGGCGACTCTGGACCGCCCGGAATTGTGTGGTTGAATCAGCGGTTGCTCGCCAGACCTGTCTGCGCTTTTTCGATATCGATTAACATCGAACTCATTACGACGGTCGCGCAGGCGCGCCCCCATGCGGGGAACGTCAACGGTGAGCATGAGGGCGCTGCATCCGGCGTCTTGCGCCTGCTGAATGATATCTCTGTTGCGAGCCCGGTCTTTGTACAGATAGAGCTGGAACATGACCGGCGCTGTCGATTGTTTGCAGACTGTTTCCAGCGGCGTATCGGACATCGTGCTGAGCGCAAGGGGAGCGCCGCACTGGTTGGCGGCGGCGAGCGTCGCCAGTTCGCCGTCTGGATGAACAAGCTGGTGGTGCGCGCTGGGAGCGATGATAAGCGGGGTGGCCGGGGTGCGGCCGTGTTGAACGGGTGACAGGCGGGGCGCGCTGATATCGACTTTGCTAACGCCTCGCAACACTCTGGATATCAGCCTGATTTGACTCAGAGCGTTGATGTTTTCCTTTAAAGTCCGCTCTCGCCCTGCGCCGCCGGCGATAAAGTCATAGACTTCCGGCGCTAAGCGGCGTTTGGCGAGATCTTCCCAGTCTTCAATACAAACCGGCTCCATGCTGGCTCCCTGTGATTGGTTCGGCTTCCTTGTCCGCTGAGGGGCGCATCCTGTGACGATGTTTCGCCTGCTGCCCCTCAGTCGGACGGAAAATATCCAGATTCGTCTATGATTGAATATTTTCGTAAATTTTCTAATTTGTAAGTATTTTTTACTGTATTGGCCACATTAATTCTCTGTCAATGAAAATTTGATGAGATTTCGAATAATGACGAATATTGGGAAGACTGGGAATAAATTGCTCATAACGGGCGTTATGAATGTTTTTCCCCGCTTTCCGTTGCGATCTGTGGCATGGCCAGGCGGGAAAAAGAAAGTTTTTCTCTTTTCTATGCAATCCCTGCGTCGCAACTAGACTATGTCTACATGACCGTTTACATGAACGGATGAAAGGAGCTCAGACCATGACGAAATCGTTGCAGGATCTTCAAGTTGGTGAAAATTTGGGCGAAAGTCGGTGGGTGACCATAGATCAGCCTCTTATCGAACAATTCGCCGACTGCACTCGTGACAGACAGTGGATTCATGTCGATGAGGAGCGTTGCCGGAGGGAGAGTCCCTACGGCCAGCCTATTGCTCATGGCTTTTTGGCGTTATCGCTGTTGCCGGGATTGTTATACGAGCTGATCTCGCCGCCAGGGGAGGGTTATGCGCTGATTAATTATGGCCTGGAGCAAGTGCGATTTCTGGAGGCTGTGCGAAGCGGCGATGAAATTCGTCTGGAGGCGGCGCTGGATGGCATTCAACAAAAGCAAAGCGGAACGCTTTATCGCATAAACTGTGCGGCGCGCATTCATCATCGGGAGAAGCCAGCCTTGGCGGCTGCATTGTTGGTGCTGTGTGCGGAGCTGAAGCCGTAGCCTGTATTGACGCCGGCTTCAGCGCTATCTTGTGTTCGTTTAGAAACCTTGCAGGCTGGCGAGGTCTTTGACTTTACCTGCGCTGACGGTGCAAAAGCTTAAAGGAGCTTGCTTTTGCTGATCGCTGATAACCTTTACCTGAGCCGCCGCCACTTTGCGCAGGCTGTCGAAAGGCAGTGTGGTCACGGAATCGTCTTTTTGGGTGAGGGCTCTAAGAAGTTTGCTGAACATGATGTCGTATCCCGTAATTATTGTTGCTTACATTCAGTAGCGACCTTCTCTGACCAATCCCGTCAAAAAAGTAAAAAAATGTCATATTTGGCTGGGCGAGCGGCGGGTCTCTGCGGTCCTCTTGGGTGCGCGGACAATAAAAACATGAGATTATCACCGCCCATCTTTCGAAATACCCTGTAAGAGAATTTCCTGAATGCAACGAAAACTCGAAGACCGATCCTTTCTGCTACTGTTGCTGGTTGTGACTTTTGGGTTCGGGCTGCTGATATTGCCGTTCTTCTACGCCATATTCTGGGCGGCGATGTTAGCGATACTGTTTGCGCCGCTGCATCGCTGGCTGATTCGGCGCTTCCCCGGGAGAGACAATATCAGCGCCCTGCTGACGCTCCTGGCCAGTCTGTTGATTGTGGTGATTCCTCTGGCGGTGATGATGACGATGCTGGCGAAAGAGGGCGCCAGGGTATATCAGCAGGTAAGCTCCGGCGAAATCCAGCTGCAGGCGTTGGTGGATAAGGCGAGGGCGACCATGCCGGTGATTCAGGAGCTGGCTGAACGCTTTGATATTGATCTGGGCAACGTCAAGCAGATGTTGTCGCAAGCCGCGTTGACCGGCAGTAAGTTTTTCGCCACCCAGGCATTCAATTTTGGCCAAGAGTATCTGCAGTTCACTGTCAGTTTTGTGTTGATGCTATATCTGACATTTTTCTTTCTGCGGGACGGCGGCAGTCTGATACAACTTTTAATCCGCGCTCTGCCATTGGGCGACACCCGTGAAATGCATCTCTTTCAGAAGTTTGCGGAGGTATCCCGGGCGACGGTGAAGGGAAACCTGGTGGTGGCTATCGTACAGGGTACCCTGGGAGGGCTGATCTTCTGGGCGCTGGGGATCAAAGGCGCGCTCCTTTGGGGTGTGGTGATGGTGGTGTTGTCTTTATTGCCGGCGGTGGGATCAGCTCTGGTCTGGGCCCCGGCGGCGGCGTATTTGTTTTTTAGTGGCGACGTCTTCAAAGGCGTTGTGCTGGTGCTGTTCGGCTTTTTTGTCATTGGGCTGGTGGATAATGTTTTGCGTCCGGTATTGGTGGGGCGCGACACCAAAATGCCGGACTATCTGGTCTTGCTGTCGACGCTGGGAGGTTTGTCGCTGTTCGGCTTGAACGGGTTTGTATTAGGACCGGTGTTGACCGCCTTGTTCCTGGCGTTTTGGCAGATCTTTATGGAAGAGTTCAACAATAACGAAGAGAAAAGTATTTCGGATGAGGAAGACGCGTCCGGTGGGTGATCAAGCCGGGCGCGCGGCGCCCGGCAATGGCTGTCAGCCGAGGTAGAACGAGGCTTCCGGCATCGTCATTAAGCTGTCCGCACCAGCACTGACGCTTGTCGCCAGAGAGCGTGTGCGAGGCAGCAGGCGCTCAAAGTAGAACTCCGCTGTGTGCAGCTTGGCCTGATAAAAGTCGTTGTCTCCGATCTGTGAGTCCAGCTTCTCCTTCGCTGTAACCGCTATCCGCAGCCAGAAATAAGCCAGGCAGACATAGCCGGAGTACATCAGAAACTCCACTGACGCGGCGCCGATCTCATCTGGATTGGTTTTAGCCTTTTCCGCTACGCCCTGGGCGAGTTGCAGCCATTCATCCAGGTGTTGCAGAAGGGCGTCCGTCCAGGCGCTGAAACGACGGGCCTCATTTTGGCCTTCACAGTAAGCGCGGGCTTCATTGACGAACTGACGCAGCAGTTCGCCTTGGCTGCCGATAATTTTGCGAGCCAGTAAATCAATGGCCTGGATGCCGGTGGTGCCTTCATACATGGTGCAAATGCGGGTGTCTCTGGCCAATTGCTCCATGCCCCATTCCTTGATGAAGCCATGACCGCCGTAAACCTGCATGCCGTAGCTCGCGCACTCCTGCGCGGTTTCCGTCAAAAAGGCTTTGACGATTGGCGTCAGCAGCGCCAGTTTCGCCTCGGCGGCGGCTTTAACGTCAGCATCTTCGCTGTACAGGGTCAGGTCTATCTGCTGGGTGCAATACATCGCCAGGGCGCGTCCGCCTTCTCGAATCGCTTTCTGCGTCAGCAGCATGCGCCGTACATCGGGATGCACGATGATCGGATCGGCGGGTTTGTCCTTGTTAACGGGGCCTTTGAGCGAGCGCATCTGGAGACGATCGCGAGCGTAGCTGATCGCGCCTTGAAACGCCGCTTCCGTGGCGGCCAGCCCTTCCAGTCCTACGCCAACGCGAGCCGCGTTCATGAAGGTGAACATACAGTTGAGGCCGCGGTTGGGCTCGCCGATCAGATAGCCGCGCGCGCCGTCGAAATTCATAACGCAGGTGGCGCTGCCTTTGATGCCCATCTTATGTTCAAGGGAGCCGCAGGAAAGTGAGTTGGGCGTTGTGATTTCGCCGCCGTCGGACACATTGAACTTGGGAACGATAAACAGGGAGATTCCTTTAGTGCCTGCCGGCGCGTCCGGCAGGCGGGCCAGGACGACGTGGACGATGTTGTCGGACAGGTCATGGTCGCCGGCGGAGATGAATATTTTGGTTCCGGTGATCGCATAGGCGCCGTCAGGCAGGGGCTCGGCTTTGGTTTTCAGGAGTCCCAGATCAGATCCGCAATGGGGCTCAGTGAGACACATGGTGCCGGTCCAGCGACCCGCAATAAGATGAGGTAAAAAGCGCTGTTTTTGTGAGTCCGAACCGTGGGCGAGGATAGTTTCAATACAACCCTGACTCAGTCCGGGATACATGGCCCAGGCGTGATTGGCGCCGGAAAACCACTCGGATAGAATGCTCGACAACGAATAGGGCAAACCCTGACCGTCGTACTCTAACGGCTGCGACATGGCCGGCCAGCCGCCCTCGACATACTGCTGGTAGGCTTCTTTAAACCCTTTAGGCGTCGTCACTACGCCGTCATTCCAGGAACAACCCTCTGTATCACCCACCGCATTCAGCGGCGCCAGGATATTCTCCGCAAACTTGCCGCCTTCCTGCAGGATCGCCTTCACCATATCCGGCGTCGCATCCGCGAACCTCAGCCTTTCGTAATGCTCGAAGAAACCCAACAGTTCATCCATCACAAACGCCACATCACGCTGTGGAGCTTTGTAGTTCAACATATGCCTACCTCGTATTATCAATCCCGAACAGCCAAATAGACTCAGCCCATGAACCCAGTTTACCCGTAGAGGCAGGTTAAGCCGTTGGTGGTTTTTGACAAAAATGATGCTACTTCAGACGATAGGGGGAGTAGATGTTTTGTAAAGGGGGATGATTTATTGATGGGAAAAAAGTGATAGGGTCATGTGTTTGGCGTTGTGATCAGGGTGGGAGAAAGGTGCGCACTGCTCATGAAGAGAACTCAGTTACAGCAATTTTGCTAAGTTATTTACGACCTGAAAATGTCCAGAAGATATTTGGGCAATTGGCAAAGAGTAAATATATTGGCAAAATTATTGTTTCTAATAACAACCCTGACATTGATCTTTGTCTATATATTGAACAGCACCCGAAGCTAAGTTTAATTCAGCAGGTCGTTCACTATCCGCCTTGGATAAGATTTGAATTTGCTGCTCATGATTCCGCCAACTATTTTTTGTCCATTGATGACGACATTTTTTTATCATTGGAACAAATTGATCTCTTACTTGAGCGATTATTTAATGGCCCTGCCGTGCCGCATGGAGTGTGGGGACAACGAATAGTTAATACTCCTAAGGGGCTCAAGTTGGTTGACGGCGTCCAGAGGGAGAACCGAAGCGTAGATGTGCTTAATAGAGTGTACGCCTGTACAAAAGAGCATGTTTTAAACTCCTTTAGACTGTTAAAAATTTTAGGCTTGAATCACGCCAGAAAAATCGGCCCCTTCGAAGATGTTCTTCTAAGTTTCGGGTCAATGGAGAAACCACTATGCCATGACTTGGGAGTATTAGATGAGTGTGACTCTTCGAGTAGCATGGAAAAAGCGTTGCATATGAAACCCGGCTTTATTGGGCTCAGACAGCAGTTGGTTTTAGATATATTTGAGCGTTCTAAAGATATACCTTGGCTTGGAGCAGATAGATGCAAGGTTGTTGAATTTTTAGACGGATATGAGCGTTTTTTGCTCGAAACGTAGCTTGGGTCAGATTGTTGCCAGTTATGATGTATGGTGATTAAATGACATTATCTTTTTTCTATAGAGAGCTGTTAGGTGAAGCGTTGTAAGGATACTGTAACGAGGATGCGTTTCTTCCTTTTAGCTCAGTTCACATCGTTTATATTATATAAAGCAATAGGCCGCTGACGACAGGCGCAAAGTCTGCCGTCAGCGGCTTTTTTATGCGTTAAAAAAGTCAGTCGAAGTATTTCAGGAGTCATCGAATGGTTGCGGTCGTTTCAGGGGAAGGTCTGGGATTGTTTGGCGCGTCCTTGTCAGGCGCGGGCGCGGGGTTATCGCAAGCGGGCGTCGGTCAGAGCGGCGAGCGGGTCTACGTCAACGCCGTCACGGGCAACCTGGTGCTGCAGCGCCGCGATGAACTGCTGTTAGGCGCGGGGCGCGACGCCAGCCTGATCCGCACCTACAACAGCCAGGGCCGCTTCACCGACGACAACGGCGACAACTTCTACTTCAGCTTCAACCAGCGTCTGGAATTCAACGGCGGCAATCTGAACAAAGCCGGCAGTCTGATCACGCGGATCGCCGGCGACGGCAGCCGCACGGACTATCATTATGACGAGAGCCGCGGGCTGTATGTCTCCAGCGTCGGCGAAGGGGCCCACGACACCCTGGAGTTCCGCGGCGGCACCGGTTCTGACGCGTTCCTGTGGACGGAAGGCGAGAGCGGCGCGCAGGAAGTGTACAGCTGGCAGGGCAAACTGAGCGCGCTGGCCCATCGCGACGAACCGGGACGAGTGACCATCAGCCGCAGCGCGGCCGCAACGACCCTGACGACGGCGTCGGGGGAGAAACTGGAGATTCAGTACGACGGCGCCGGCCGGGCGGTGCTGGTGAAGACGGTGGGCGCGGACGGCGCGCAACGCAACCAGACATATTACGGCTATGACGCCCAGGGCCGTCTGACGACGGTGACGGTGGACCTGACCCCGGCGGACAACAGCATCGGCGACGGCCGCACCTTCGTGACGCGCTACAGCTACGACGGCGACAGCAAACGGGTGGCGAAGATGCAGGCCAGCGACGGCGTGTCGGTGAGCTTCCAGTACCAGGACATCGGCGGCGAATACCGGGTGACCCGGGTGACCCAGGGCGACGGCGCGGACGCTATTGTCACCACTTACGCCTACGATCTGGCGCAGCGCACCGCGACGGTGACGCGGGTGTTGGACCCCGCGACGCTGAGCGGCCTGCAGACGGTGCTGCGCTACGACGAACGCACGCGCCTGGTGGAAATGCGCCTGCCGCAGCAGGACGGAACCCAGAGCGTGCGCCGCTACGCCTACGACGCCGACGACAATCTCATCCAAAGCACGGACGCCGACGGCCACAGCGAGACCTACCGCTACGACGCCATGGGCAATCTGCTGACCCATACCGACCGTTTGGGGGGCGCCACCGACTACACCTATAACGCCCACAACCAGACCCTGACGGAGACCACGGACGGCGCCACCCAGCGCTACGTTTACGACAGCGCGCACCGTTTGCGTTACCGCGTGGACGCCGAGGGCGGGGTCACCGAATTCCGCTACAACCACCTGGGCCAGCTGACGGCGACCCAGGGGTACTTGGCGCGCTACGACCTGAGCGGCCTGAGTTCCAATCAAGCGCTGAGCGAAGGACCTCTTAATACGTGGGCGCCCGGCGCCCGGGCGCAGGGAACCAGCCTGACGGAATACGCCTACGACTTCCGCGGCCAGCTGAGCCGTCAGACCCGCTACAGCAAGACTGACGCCACGGGCGCGGGAATCGGCGCGGCGACGACGCACTTTATCTACGACGCGGAAGGACGCCTGCTGAAACAGGTCAACCCCGAGCAGGCGGCGCCGACGGAGAACGCGAGCGCGGCCCCGGAGAGCCTGGGGCATCGCACGGGAGAAACGCTGTACGTCTACGACGGCCTGGGCCGGCTGCTGTCGGTGAAGGACGCGCTGGGCGCGGTGACCACGCAGACCGAATACCAGGGCGCGACCATCCTGAGCCGCGACGCGGCGGGTCTGCAAAGCGTGAAGACGTACAACAGCGCCGGCGCGCTGATCGACGTGGTGGAGCGCGACGCCGGCGGCGCCCAGCTGGGCAAGGCGCAACAGTACTACGACGCCCAGGGCCGGGTGATCCGCAGCGTGGACGCGCAGGGCGCGCAGACCCGCTACATCTATGACGGCCAGGACCGGGTGCGTTTTGAAATCGACGCCCTGGGCTACGTCACGGAGAACCGCTATGACGCCCTGGGCCGGGTGACGCAAACGCGTCGCTACGAGGCCGCCTATGGCGGCGCCGACGTGAACCTGACGGCGCTGGAAACGTTCGCCGCGGGCCAGAGCGCGATCACGACGCGACGCTTCTATGACGCGGCGGGCCAGGTGCGTTTCGAAATCGACGCCCAGGGCTATGTGACCGGCTACGAGTACGACGGACAAGGGCGCGTTGCGAAGAAGACCCGCTACGACAAGGCGGCGGACCTGAACGCGGCGAATCTGGCGTCGCTGGCGGCGCATGCGCCGAGCTGGCGCGGCGACGGCGTCGTGCAGATCGACGCGGGACGGATTATCAAGACCGCCGCCACCGGACTCAGCGGAGGCCGGGCGGTGGCGAACGAAACGCTGCGACAAGGCCGCGGCGCGCTGGAGTTCACCGTGGCGGCGCTGCCGACCGGGGCGTCCCTGGGCGCGGTGGGTTTCAACAAGACCCCGGAGACCGTCCTGAGCGGGAACGCTTACCTGAATGAAGTGGACCTGGGCGTTTTCATCCGCGACCCGGACGGGGCGGGTTCGCAGGGCCACAGCCTGATGATCCAGGTGAACGGCGTGCGCACGGAGCCAACCTCGGCGACGCCGATTCAGGTCGGCGACCGCCTGCGCATCGAAATGCGGGGCGCGGACGCGCGCATCCTGCTTCAGCGTCCTGGCCAGCACGGCTTCACATTGATACAGACCCTGACGGGCGTGGTGGATGCGAACGCGAATTACACGGCGCAAACCAACCTGTACGGCGCCGGCGCGGCCATTGAGGCGGTGGCGCTCAGCGGCGATGCGGACTACCACAGCGCGGGCGTCTCCACCCGCTACGTCTATGACGCCAAGGGACAGGCGCGCTTTGAGGTGGACGCGCAAGGCTACGTCACGGAGAACCGCTACGACGCCCAGGGGCGCGTGGTGGAGACGGTGCGTTACCTGGACGCGCAGGCGTTGACGCCGGCGCAGCTGGCGCAACTGCAGCGGCAGGCGGACAGCGGCGCGGCGGGGGGCGTGGGAGACGTCGTCTTGGACAGCGAAACCCTGCCGGCGCCGGCGGGCTGGAGCGAGTCAACCAGCACAGCGGGCTATGAAGGCCGACAGTACCTGACGGCCAAAGGGGCGTCTGCTGCGGTCGAGTGGCGCTCGGCGCTGACGCAGGCGGGACGCCATGGCGTGTACGCGACCTGGACCGCGCACGCCAATCGGGCGAGCAATGCGACCTATCGGGTTCATCATGTGGACGCCGCAGGCAAGGCGAGCGTGACGGACGTGAAAGTGAACCAGCGGACGCAGGGTGGTCAGTGGGTGTTGCTGGGCGACTTTGATTTCGGCGCAGAAGGCCGGGTGGAGCTGCTGGGCGGCGGAGATGGCTATGTGGTGGCCGATGCGGTGAAATTCGCGCGCGCGAACTACGCCACGCAGAGCAAGAAAGTCGTGTACGACGCCCAGGGTCGTGCGCGTTTCAGTCTGGACGAACAGGGCTATGTCACCGAGAACCGCTATGACGCGGCGGGCCGGGTCGTGGCCACCCTTCGCTACGATAGCGCTTACCAGGGCGACGCATGGGGCGAGAGCGACCTGGAGACCTTCGTCAACGGCGAACCCCCGGCTTCCCACTCCCAACGGGTCTACGACGCGAAAGGCCAGACGCGCTTCACGATTGACGGTTTGGGCTACGTCACCGAGAACCGGTACGACGCGCTGGGCCGTATAACCGAAAAACCCAGTTACAGCTCCGCCTACACGGGCGCCGCTTTTACCGAAAGCGCCCTGCAGAGCTTTATCAGCGGCAAAACGCCAGCTGCCCATTCCCGGTTGGTCTACGACGTCAAAGGCCAGGCGCGCTTCACCCTCGACGCCCTGGGCCAGGTAACGGAGACCCGTTACGACAGCCTGGGGCGGGTAATTGAAACGCTAACTTACAAAGGCGTTTATACCGCTGCGAGCACTACCGAAAGCGATCTGCAATCCTTTGTCAATGGTAAAACCATTCTTACTAAATCTCGTGTGATCTATGACGCCAGAGGCCAGGCGCGCTTCACCCTCGACGCTTTGGGGTATGTCACCGAGAACCGCTACGACGCCCAAGGGCGGGTAACGGAGAAACAACGCTTTAATGCGATCTACACCGGTGCGGACTTTAGTGAAAGCGCCTTGCAGACGTTCACGAACGGCAAAACCCCGGCTTCCCATTCCCGATTGGTCTACGACGCTAAAGGCCAGGCGCGCTTCACTCTGGACGCTCTGGGTCAAGTGACGGAGAACCGCTACGATGCGTTGGGTCGAATAACCGAAAAACTCAGTTACAGTTCTACATACACCGGCGCGGCATTTACTGAAAGCGCCTTGCAGACGTTCACGAACGGCAAAACCCCGGCTTCCCATTCCCGGTTGGTCTACGACGCCAAAGGCCAGACGCGCTTCATCCTCGACGCCCTGGGTCAGGTGACGGAGAACCGTTACGACGCCCTGGGCCGGGTGACCGAAAAACGCAGCTACAGCCATGCTTATACCGGCGGCGTATTCACCGAAAGCGCCCTGCAGACGTTCGCAAACGGTGAGCCCCCCGCCTCCCGCACTCGTTTGGTCTATGACGCCAAAAACCAGGTGCGTTTTGAGGTCGACGCGTTGGGACAAGTAACCGAGACCCGCTACGACGCGTTGGGACAAGTGATCGAAACGCGCAGTTACGATGGCGTTTATACGGGGACCAGCGCTACCGAAAGCGCTTTGCAGTCCTTTGTCAGCGGCAAAACCGTTCACGCTCGATCTCGCGTGGCCTACGACGCCAAAGGCCAGGCGCGCTTCATCATCGACGCCCTGGGTTACGTCACCGAGAGCCGTTACGACGCCCTGGGACAGGTGGCGGAAAAACTCAGCTATGACCGCGTTTACGCCGGTTCGGATTACAGCGAAGCGGCGCTGACCCAGTTCGTCAGCGCGCAAAGTCAGCCGCGCAGCGCGCGTCTGGTGTATAACGCCAAGGGACAGGCGCGGTTTGAAATCGACGCTCTGGGCCATGTGACGGAGCGGGAATACGACGCGGCGGGACGGGTGATCGCCACCTACCAATACGATGGAGCGCTGCCGGCGGATGCGACCTACACCGAAGCGGGCGTGGAGCAATGGCTGCCGCAGGCGGCGGAGTGGTCGAAGCGCACCGGCGCGCTGGTGGGCGGTTCGTCGCGCATTGAGCAGCTGGACGTACCGGAAGCGAGAGAGTTTACCGGCAGCGTGAGATCGCGGCAGACCATCCGCGGTGAAGGCTATGTGGAGTTCAGCTTGCCCTCGGAAGGCGTCAATGCGGTGTTCTGTGGTTTCAGCGAGAAGGATGCGGGGACTTCCTACGAGGATCTGAACTTCGCGTTTTACCGCAAGCAGGGCGGCGTGGTGCGCTGCTATGAAGATTCGGCCAAGGTGAAAGAGCTGGGCGTGTTGCCTGGGGACACCCGTTACCGCATCGAGCTGAAAGACGGCAAGGTCAACTACTACATCAAGCGGGAAAGCGACGCGACTTTCACTTTGGTGCACACCTCCACCAGAACGGTGGAGCCCGGCAAGGCGTACGCCATCGACAGCTCCTTCTACAAAGGCGGCTCCCTGCTGAAAGACGTGGTGATCGGAACGCGACTGGACGCCCCGGCGGGACGCGTGAACGTCAGCCGCACGATCTACGACGCGCGCGGTCTGGCGCGCTTCAGCCTGAACGCCCTGGGGCAGGTGACGGAGACCCGTTACGATGCGGCGGGCAGAGCGACGCAGACGCTGCGCTATGAGACCGCCTACAGCGGCGCCGATTACAGTGAGGCGGCGCTGGCGCAGTTCGTCGCGGGCGAGACCCGGGCGCAACATGCCTACATGGTGTACGACAGCCTGGGTCAGGCGCGCTTCAAGCTGGACCACCAGGGCCATATCACCGAACTGGAATACGATCACAACGGTCAGGTGACGCGCACGCTGAGTTACGTCGCGGCCTATGACCTGAGCCAGCCGCTGACGGCGGCGGCGCTGGAAACTTATGTGCAAGGCCACGCTTCAGCCGGGGACCGGGTGGAGCAGGTCTTCTACGACGCCCGCGGCCTGGAAATCTACCGGATAGACGCTGGCGGACGCCTCACCGCACAGGAATATGACCACGCCGGTCGTCTGACCCACCGCGTGCGCTACGCCGCCAGCCTGAATCTCGGAACCGCCGCGACCCTGACGCAAGTGACGCAGGCGGCGGACGCCCATCGCAGCGTGGCGGCGAACCAGCACAGCCGTCTGGTTTACGACGCCCTGGGACGTCTGCGCTACAGCCTGGACGGCGAGAATTACGTCTCGGAAACCCTGTACAACGGACAGGGGCAGGTGACGGAAGAACGCCGTTACGCCGCCCCCTGGACCCAGGCGGCGACCCTGAGCGCCCTGACGGGGCTGCACCCGGACGCCGAGACCCGCATCACCCGCTACGCCTATGACGACGCCGGCCGCAAGATCAGCCAGTCGCAGCGGCTGATGACCGGCGGCGCGGAGACCTGGATTACTGAAAGCTACGCCTACGACGCCCACGGCAACCGCACGGCGGTGACCGACGCGCGGGGCAACGTCACCAGCTTCGCCTACGATGCGGACAACCGCCTGATCGCCAAGCTGACGCCGAAAGACGCTATCGACGATGCGGACATCAGCGCCAGCGCGCGCAAAGGCGCGGTGACGCGCTACCAGTACGACGGCTTCGACAACCTGATCCAGGAAAGCCAGTACGTCACCGAAGTATCGATCCATGAACGCACGGCGGCGGATTACGCCACGGCGAACGTCCCGGCCAATAACGATCCGGTCAGCGGAGACCGGCATACCCGCTACGAATACGACGCGCTCAACCGTCAGGAGCGCATCCGCACGCCGGAGCTGAATGGCGTCTCCACACTGACGCGCAAGGAATACGACCGCTACGGCAACGTCACGGCCTTGATCGAAGCGGAAGGCTCCGCTCTGGAGCGCACCACGCGTTACGAATTCGACGACCTGAACCGGGTGGTGAAAGAAACCAAAGCGTTCGGCACGGCGAACGCCAGCAGCACGGGCTATGTTTACGACGCCTTCGGCCAGGTGGAGCGGGTGATCGATCCGCGCGCCTACGAGATTCTCGACAGTCAAAGCGACTGGGCCAAAGGGGAGCGGGCGCGGTTGCGCCTGCTGGCGGAAAACTATCAGGCCAACCCTGCGGGACTGTGGCAGTCTCAGCAGGCGCAGTGGCTAAAGGACAATGCGTTATTGCTGAGCTTCCTGAGCCGGGAGCACCTGCCGGAGGGCGAGCACCGGGCGTTGCTGCTGCAGATTTACAGCAAATCGCAGACGTTCGACGCGCGGGGCCTGAAAACCTCGGAAACCAACGGCGAAGGCTATACGACGCACACGCAATACGACGCGTTCGGCAACATCACCTCGGTGACCGACCCGAACGGCGCCACCGGCTACTTCTTCTATGACGCCCTCAACCGCCAGACGCTGCAGGTCAGCGCCGGCGGCGCGGCGAAGGACTTCACCTACAACGCGGCGGGACAGGTGATCGCCCAGCGCAGCTGGGCCAACCGGATCAACGCGGCGTCCCTGGCGGGCAAAACCGAGGCGCAGGCGCGGGCGATGCTGACGGTGGACGCGGCGCATGACCAGTTCACCCGCAGCGACTTCGACAGCCTGGGCCGACTGAAGACGCAGACGGCGCAAGCGACGTCTGCGCAACAGGTCAGTGAAAGCTACAGCTATGACGCGCAGGGCAACCGGATCAGCTGGACCGACCGTGGCGGCCATGTTTACGCCTACCGTTACGACGCGCAGGGACGCCTGCTGGAGACCATCAAACCCAGCGTGCGGGTGACCTTCAACGCCGATGCGAGCCTGACGGGAGAGCGGCGTCTGAGCGACCGCAACAGTTACGACGCACTGGGCAACCGCATTCGCGTGGTGGAAGGCGGCTATCGCGATGCGGACGGCTCCTACAAAACCATCAGCGGGCAGACGCGCGCGACGGAATACGTTTACGACAAACTGAACCGGGAAGTTCAGGTGTGGTCGGACCTCATCGACATCGGCTTCGCCAACGACGCGGGCGAGATCCGACGCTATAACCGGGTGCGGCAGGTGACCCAGCGCGAATACGACGCCTTGGGCAACCAACTGAAAGAGACCGTGCAGGCGTTTCAGGTGGACGGCGCCAACCGG
This sequence comes from Hahella chejuensis KCTC 2396, assembly GCF_000012985.1. Classification (NCBI taxonomy): domain Bacteria; kingdom Pseudomonadati; phylum Pseudomonadota; class Gammaproteobacteria; order Oceanospirillales; family Hahellaceae; genus Hahella; species Hahella chejuensis. The sequence continues at coordinate 1,710,087 of NC_007645.1, forward strand.
CCCACCACGGCGGTGGGCGCGCAGCGCAAGCAACTGTTCGAATACGATAACCTGAGTCGGGTGAAGGCGGCGGTGGACGCGGCCGGCGGCGTGACCGCCTACGACTACGACCCCAGCGGCAACCGCATCCTGGAGCGACGTTACGGCGAGGCCTTGAGCAATCCCGGCAATGCCGCGCTGGCGGCGTTGCTGGGCAAAGATACGGACGATTACCGGGAACTGCGTTACACATTCGACCTGAACAACCGCCAGGTGGAGACACGCACCCGGGGCGAGACCCACTTTGATCTGGCGCTGAGCAATCAGCAACTGGCGGCGCTGACCCAGGGCGAAAGCGCAGTGAGCAAGGGCTTCTACAGCTCCGCGTACAGCCAGGAGGAGGTGGTGACGCAAACGCTCTACAACCGCAACGGCGACGTGATCGCGGAGCGGGACGGTCGCGGCGGCGTGACGCGTCACTTCTATACGGCGCAGGGCGACCTGCAGGCGACGCTGGCGGCGGGCGTCACGGATTACCAGCGCGAAGGGGGAGCGGTGACGGTGACGCGCCGTCACGCCCTGACGCAATGGACGACGGACGCATTAGGCCAGATCCGGGAGCAGGTCCAGTACGCCTATGAGGCGAAAAAACCCGCAGAAACGGCGACCCTGGCGGAGCTGCTGGCGAACGTGGCGGCGCAGCGGGCGGCGGCGGAGAGCGACGCGGCGAAGCTGGCCGGGCGCGACCTGACGGACCTGAGCGACGCGGAAGTGGCGCAGAAACTGGTGCGGGGCGACCGCAGACAGACATACGACTATGACCGCCTGGGACGCCGCATCACGGAAACCGTGCACGGGGTGGAGGACTACCAGTTCGTGAACGGGGCGCCAAAGAAGACCACGGCGAGCAGTCGCAGCACCCGCTACGACTACGACAACCTGAACCGCCTGCAACGCACGATTGCGCCGGGAGAAGGCGCGGAGACGCTGCGCACGCTGGAGACGACCTACGACGCCCTGGGCCGCAAGACGACGGAGAAAGGACAGAGCTTTACGGACTACAAAGGCCGCATGGCGCGCGCGACCGTGACCTATGGTTATGACGCGTTAGGACGTCAGGTGACGCAGACGCGAGTGGCGCTGGAGGCGGGCGCCAACCAGACCAGCCGCACGCTGGTGAACGCGCTGGGCTTTGCGGTGGCGGACATTGACGCCAGCGGCGCGCGGACGGATTACGCGACGGACGCGTTCGGCGCGGTGGCGGAGAAAAGCTGGAGCCAGCGGCAGGCGGAAGGTGGTAGCCAGAGCTATTGGAACCGTTACTGGTATGACGGCGCCGGCCGTGAAATCAAGCGCGTGGACACCACCGGCCTGAGCCACGAGACGCGTTATAACGGCTACGGCGACATCACGGCGAAAGGGATGAACGGGCAATACCAGGAGCAGTTCAAGTACGACCGCCTGGGCCGTCTGTTCAGCACCAACAAGGAAACCGGCGCGCCGCAGCTTTACCTGTACGACAAGAACGGCAACGCCTCGGCGGAATTCATTCTGGTGGACGACCTGAAGGACGCGTCAGGCAATCCGATCGACCTGGCGACGCTGACGTCGCCGGAGCAGGTGAAGGCGCTGGGCGTACTGCAGACGCAGATGAAAGTCAGCGTGTATGACGAACGCAACCGCCATACGGACACCTTTGAGGCGCCTCATGATTATAGCCAGTTGAGCGCTTCTTTGACGGAAGAGGAGGTTGATAAGAATTGGAGTTCAACCGTCGACTTTGAGGAGTACAGGCAACGACTGCTGGGAACGCAGGCGCCTCAGCCTGGGCTTACAGCTTGGGAGGATGTCAAAGAGGAAACGACGGTAGAGTATAACGAAAAGAATGTTGGGTATTATTCCAGTGCTCCAGGCACAAGTTCTTCTACCTCTCCTATTGGATTCGATGGCTTTGATTTAACTCAGGTCGAATCTGCGCTGGCGTTGCAGTATGAGTTAACAAAAGTAGGTAAAGGCTTAAGTGACGTTGCATTAAGTAACGCCACCAATAGCTACGACTCCGCCTGGCAAGCGGAGAGAGTGGAAAAAGATCCAGCAAACGAAAATAGGTATATCAAAACAACTGTCCGAATCTGGCGAGCTGCTGAGCCAGTAGGGACCGCCCATAATTACTATATCTATCGTGACGTGCAGACGCAGGAGTTTACCTTCAAACCTGATCTTGAGTTGGACGCGGAGGCGCTTTCAAGCCTCAAAATCGAGGAGAAGGAAAACAGCTATCACGTATTGATCAGTTATGAGCGTGGCGGAACTGTGACAGTGACTGCCCCTATGAAAACCACTCATGACACTAAGAGAGTCAGGCTTGAAAGAAGTGTTGTTGATGAGTATGTGAAGGTAGGCGGAAAAAAAGGAGAGGTCAAGGCTATTGGCAGGGATGTGGTGGAAATAGAAGGAGCAATAGATGTAACGCATGCTATAGGAACATATGGTCAAGCTACTGCGGCAATATGGAAAAATTTATATAAAGTAAAAATTCCACAGCAACTTAGAGAATTAGGGCTTCCATTAAAAGTCGATTTTTATTATGGATCTAAGCTGGTTAACACAGGGGTGTCGACCAATATTTCTGACTATGTTGAGTTTCAACATAATGGGAGTGTCGGGAAAGGGGGGATTCATGATCAGACTGTCTCCTTTAAGATTTATGTTCCATCGCTCGGTGGTTTAAAGTTATTTGAAGGTAGTTATAGTTTTTCGTTAAATCAAGGACGACGAACGACGAGGGTATCTAAACCTACTGAATTTGGTATGTTGATTATCGGTGAGCCAAATACTCTGGATTCAATTGTGGGCTCGCTTTCTGCTCCAAAAGATCATGGGCTTCCAAGTAAAACAACAGTCACAATCAACGGGAAAGAAGATGTTGTATATGCGGATGAAAAATACGGTTGGCCAACTACCGCAAGATGGAGTAACTCATATACAGTTGAAATTCCTCCTGAGCTGAAACGGCTTGGGGTTCCGCTAAAAATAAAGTTTTCCAGTTCTGAGAAGGTTGATGAAAAGATAGTTAATCCGGGGCAGCAAAGTATTGTTTTTACCCATGTAGGGCGGGTCGAAAGGTTTGGTCGTAATGACTTTCCTGGTCAGACAGTAGGTTTTAGTATTTATGTTCCAAGCATAAGTAATATTAAAGTTTTTGATGGCGTATATAACTATTCTCTTCAGGAAGGGAGAAAAACTGGTTCAGCTACAAGTACTAGTTTTGTTGAATCCGCAGAGTTAGGCGGGCGGGCTATAAAATATAAAGATAGATTTTACTTTACGCTTTCTGAAGGGGCATATCAGTTAGATTATGAAACACGTAACGCACAAGGGGGAGTTCAAAATAGAGCTTCAGCCAGCGTTTATGTAGGAATGGGATCTGGTAATGTAGATGGCTATAAGTATGAGTTTATTCATAATTACGTAGTATCTAAGAAAACACACACAGAGTCAGCCCAGACAACATCGTCAGAAAATATAGGCGGCTCCTGGAAGCTAGAGAGTCCTGAGCAAAGAAATGTAATTCAAAATTACCGCGTTAGTTGGTTGTTAGGTGAGCAGTCAAGTTATCAGATTCACCGCAGTCAGAGATACAACGCGTTTGGCGAGATTGTAAAAGAGGTGGATGGTAACGGTAACGCCACTCACATGGCCTATGACGCTCAAGGCAGACTTACTTATAAAGTTGATCCGAAAGTGGCTGTATATCAGGATCATGGGCCTGAGTCCGCAAGCGATTCTAATAGTTCATTGAAGTCGCTAAACGCCCATCCTGTAACTAAATACTATTACGACGGTCAGAATAACCTCGTCGCAAGTCAAGATGCGAACAGCTATTTGCATCAACAGAAATCGGGGTATTCCAATGAATGGAAAGGCGATACAGCATTTTATCGTGGTCAGGAGTACGCTGCAGGACAAGTCGCGTCTGAAGTAGATGCGATGGGAGCGAAGAAGACTTATAAGTACGATCAGTTAGGCAATAAGCGTTTAATGATCGATGAGTTGGGTCGCTATCATTCTTTCATTTATGACAAAGCGAACCGTTTGCAGGAAGTTCGTCAATTTAGCTCTCTCAGCAACTATCTCCAGGGCTCGTCATATTCCAGTGAGCGTTATAGTTATGACGAAGCTGGCAATAGGATCACTCATACTAATGCGGCGAACTTTCAACAGAAGTATTTTTATGATGGTGAAGGGCGTATCACTAAGCATATCAGCTTCGACGATGGCGATATCTCCAATAACAGCGCCAAATGGGAAAGAAGAGAAACCTATTATAAATATTCCTATGACGCTGAAATCGGCGGCATTGGCGGTTTCAGAAAAACGACGGAAAATGGTCTTAATACAGAAACCAACGCTAACTATAGAACGAATCACCTTTTAACCGATGACGTCGATTATTTTGGAAAAATTCGCTACCACAAGGACCTGGGGGGGCATGAATTCTATTATGAGTATAACCAAGCTGGCTGGTTAACAAAGCAAACCAGCAATACAGCATTTAACTACTCTGATAGCATCATTCCTGCAGACACAGGAATTGCCGATAGGGTGAGGCAGCGTAAGTCACAAAAGATTGAGTATAAGTACTATGCGAATGGAAGTTTGCATCAAGTACTTGATGAGGGAGCTAAAAGCTTTACTGAATTTCGGTATGACGCCAATGGAAATGTTGTTGGCGAAACCTATCGTAGTAAGCCATTTTCTGACTTGGCGGGTGGGCTCGAGAACGACACGCTTCCTTATCAAAATGTGACGGCTAAATATGATGCGCTAAATCGTGTCTATGAAATTGATGATTATGACTACAAGCTCAATTACTTTTATGACGCGGTGGGCAATCGTCGTAGGGTGAAAGCTGAGTATGACAATGCGGCTATTTCAAGCGATAAATATGGAGAAAATAAGCTAACGCAGGATTTCTATTATCTCTACGATAAAGAGAATCGCTTCCTGGTAACCATGGGTGCGCTAAATCAAGCTGCTAATGGAGTGCGGAGGATTGGCGCAGGGAATACGGGATATTCTATCAAGTATGACGCTATGGGGCGTCGCCTCAGTAGCGATAGCGCGCAACTATCCGAAAATAGCGGTTCTCCACAAGAGGTTCGGCAGAAATACGGCTATGACGAAAGAGGCAACCTGGAAACCATCTGGTTATATGACGAAAAATTTAAAGATGCTACTGGCGCAAACTTTGATGCTGGGTATGTTTTAATCTCACGGAGAGAGAACATTGATCCGTTAGGAAGAACGAAAAAGAAAACCGAGTATAAGTACGAAAAATATAATGGAAACGTTCAGACGTTCAAGGTCAGTGAAGAATCCTATGATTATAATGCTGATAACCGTCTATTAGAAAGTAAGATTACTGTCGCTGATAGCCGCGCTGTCGATAGAAGTATTAAATATCACTATCTAAATGACGGTCAGACTCTGCGTCAAACGGAGTTTAAAGGAAGTGGCGATGATGCGAATAGTGTTACTGACTATTTCTATGATTCTCAAGACCGCTGGGATACTTATAAGGAAAGTAAAGTTACCATCACGGCTACAAAGAGTGGCGTAGATAACTGGAAACCAGGAACTTCGTATTACGCATACGACGCCAACGGCCATAATCTGTTTGTATACGACCATGCAGCGGACCGTAGCCTGAGTTACGTCAATAATCATAATGGGCAAATACTTTTCCGGGATGAAGTGGACTGGGAGGAAAAAGGAGGTAAGGCGCCGGTCCGACGCAAATTCTTCTATCTGAACGGTATTGTTCGAGGCGATATGGGGAGTGATGATGTTCCATCTCGCACTGACTATGTTCAGCATTTGGCTAACATGCCGGATACAGAACACGTTGTTGGCCAGGAGCAGGTGACGATCCCGGTTGGAAAAGAGGGACACTTTACCTTCAATCGGGATGTTAAGCGTAAGGTAGGGTACTCAAATCTGAAGCGAATAGTTCCTGTTACCTCTGCGGACTTCGATCAAAACTTTCAGCCTATAAACTCGAACTATCCGGGTAAGGCGCCGACATATTATCGCGTAAACAGTGGCGACACTTTGGCGACGATTGCTTCAAGACTCTGGGGCGACGCCAGTCTTTGGTATCTGATTGCTGATGCGAACGGGTTGTCAGGAGATCAGGATCTAAAAGCAGACTTGAATCTGGTCGTCCCGAACGTGGTAACGAACATCCACAATAATGCGTCAACGTTCAGGCCTTACGATCCTGGTCTGGCGTTGGGCGATACGACGCCGACACTGCCTGAACCGCCTCCTCCGCCCAAGAAGGGCAAATGTGCCGGCGCCGCGATATTTGTGATGATTATCGCAATCGCCGTAACCGCTATAGTGGCTCCGGCAATGGCGGGCGTTGTTGGTGATGCGCTGTTCTCTGCAGGCATGACTACCGTTACCAGCATAGGCGCAGGTGGCGCCACTATAACCACGCTAACAGCGGGAGCAAGCGCCTTTGCAACAGCGGCGGGGGCATTTGTCGGCGGCCTTGCCGGCAGCGCTGTTTCTCAACTTGCGGCAAAAGAGCTGGACCTTCAGGACCACTTTTCACTTCGGTCTGCGCTACGCGGAGGGCTTACTGCCGCCGCCACGGCTGGGGTCAGCCAGTACATGGGGTGGGGGAAAGATATATCTTGGTCGGCAACCGCCGGCAAAGCTTTGACGGCGGTAGGCGCAAACTACGCCGCAGGTAAACTCGTCAATCAAGAGACTCACTTCAGATGGCGAGATGTCGCTGCAAGTCTGGCGACGAGCGCCATTATGGGGGGAACCGGACTCGGTAAGACAGGCAGTATTCTTCACAGCGGACTGGAAGCGCAAAGCTGGATGCCGAGCCCCCTGAGCACGCCTCTATCCTATTCAGCGATAAGCGGAATAACGTCGGGAGTCGTGTCTGAAGCAGTGAAGACTGCTGTTTATGACAGTGAAGACTATCGTCCTGACTATGTGGGGATGATAGCGGGGGTTGTTGGGAGTACTTTAGGTAGATTGGCAGTTGATGGATTAGCAGGAAGGAGCCAGCGCAGCAACGCTTTGGAAGTAAAAGCTGAAGCAGCAAAGAGCCAGGGTGGCAATGCATTGGAAGAAAAAGCTGAAGCAGCAAAGAACCAGAGTGGCAATACTTTGGAAGTAAAGGCTGAAGCAGCCAAGAGCCAGAGTAGCAATGCTTTGGAAGTAAAATCTGAAACAACCTACCCTAAAAAAATTATATATGAAGACGGTCGGCCAGGCTTTTTATATGAGGATGGTACTATATCAATAGGCTTGCCTGACTCTCCTTTATTATTGGTGGAAGACCTCCCTGAATACCCAACGAATACAGGGGGAGATGTAAATAAGGAAAAGATTAATACAAATTCTTATGGCGCGCCTAGGACGCTAGGTGCCACGGAACCTAGTATGCTGGAATCGTTAGGGACGCAATATGATTATTTCTTCGGTGAGTGGGAATTAGGGACGAAATATGATTATTTCTTAGGTGCATGGGAGTTAGGGAAGCAAAGGGTGTTAGACAACCTTGACCAAGCAGCAATACAGGATGATGGTGGCATTATAACTTTTGCAGCAGCATTTATTAAATTCCCTGCTGAGATTGGGTTTGGGCTAATTGATACAGGCTTATCTCTTGGTGGAATTGCTGTATCGCCAAAGGTACGCCAATACCAAGTAGAACAGTGGGAATCTGCATGGAAAGACTTTACTACTACGTCACCCCTCATCATTGATGAGCTTGCTACAGATATCTTCTCTGGAGAGGATGATATCAGGTTTACTATAGATAGTGATAGGGAGGTGATTAATGGGAAGGTGGTGATTGGGACTGATTTTTACGGGGCACAGTTTAAAAATGTCAATACGGCTGAAAAAAAAGGAGGGCGGTTTAAGACGGATGACGTGGTTAGATACGCTTCTGATTGGGATGGTAATAATTCAACCTCTATAATTCTTGAAAAAACAATGGAATCTTTCTTTTTTCCATTACCTAAAGCATGGAAAGAAGCCGGTATAAAAATGGAGGTTTCAGCTGGGGCAAGATACAACCTGACTAGTTCGCAAGTTCGGTCTGCAGTTAACTTTAAGTTTAAAACGCCAGTACTGGACTTTGGTATTGATTGGAGAGGTGCGAGTCACAAGACCTCTAATGAGGAAGATTTTTATAATATTCTTGATGAGGGTGACGGCTATGATAACAGCGATTATTAAATCCTCTATGTTTTCCGAAAATGTTTTTTGTAAATCGGAGGACGTCAACTTGTCTATGTATTCGTATTCTCTAAATGGTTTCTTTATTGATATTGTTAGGAGTGGTGATGTTGTTGCAAGAAGTGACTGTCTGAATGAGCTTGAATACCCTATTGGGAAGAAGTGGAATATACATAGATGTTATAAAGGAAAATTGATTGATAAAGTGATTGACTCTGATGGTTGTGAGCTGCTAAATATTGAGCGAGATTACAGGCCTGGTACATATTCGTTTTTTAATAATTATCTAAAAATAGATGTTCTTAATGAACGGTTTTCGATGGTTACTGAGCGTAAGCAGTGGAAGCTGTTTTCTCCAATAGAAGTTAAAGCTTTCTGTGAGGGGGATGTTGATATGGATTTATTGGTGATAAGTCTATTGTTGGCTTGGTTTAGATATGAGTATAGCTCTCATGATCAAATGTATTAATTTTCTTTTTTGGGAATATAAACTTCCCCTCTCGCGTGGGGGGGTGACTGAAAAAAGGGGGTGAAAATCATTTTGTGATATAAATCCGTATTTGTTGAAATTATATGTATATATGTTTTTCGAGTTAATATGAGCGTTTGTTAAAGTTTGTCTACAGCTGTGCGAGCACTTCAGTGGCGACATGTAAGTCTTCTTTTTACTGTAATGAAATAGCTTCTGGTTAGGGTCTATCAAATTCCCAGGCTATTAGAAACATTCCGATAGCTGGAATGTTCAGAGTTTTTCTGGGGTTAAATAATTTGATGCATGGATCATGTTTATTAATAAAAAAACTATCCTACTAGCCTGGGAATGGGGTGAAGGTTTAGGGCATTTAAGCAACTTGTTATTCGTTGCCAATTCGTTGCGGGAGTCTGGATGTGAGGTTGTTGTTGCAGTAAGAGATAAGGTTGCGGCATCTAAGCTTATTCGTGACCCGAATATTAAACTCATTCAGGCTCCTGCATGGAGACGAAGAGCTAGGTCGATTGTTCATGATGTATCTAGCTTTTCAACAGTTTTATATAACTTTGGATTTACGGATCTTGCTTGTCTATATGACTGCGTCAGCGGTTGGAAGAGAGTGCTTCAAAATTACCAGCCGCAGATAGTTGTTTGTGAATTTGCGCCAGGGCTACAAGTCGCGGCTTATGGCTTGGGTATTGATACTGTTGCTGTTGGGAGCAGCTTTGCTGAACCTGACCCCAACCGCTATGGACTCAAAATTACAGGCGAAGCTGAAAAGCCTGAGGACATCGATCTTCATATGGCGGTGCAAGACAACATTAATCGGGTCTTATCGCGCTTAAAAATGGCGACGCTGGAGTCTCTGGATGAACTCTTCAGAGTAAAGGGAACGTTGCTAACAACCTTGCCAGAAATTGATGTTTACCAGAGAAGGGTGGGTGGAGACTATCTTGGTCCTTTATCCATGACGCTTGGTGAATCTGAAATCCGCTGGACTGAGCATGATAAACCCAAAGTTCTGGCTTACGTTAAGCCAGACTCTATGTTCTTCGAAGCTTTGATGCTAATGCTGTCGCGTTCGGGATGTAATGTGATCGCTTACGTCCCTAAGTCTGATAAAAGAGTCGCCGCCTCTGAATATGTCAGTGACACTATGAAAGTCTTTTCAAGCCCATTGGATGTAGTCTCGTTGATAGAGGGTGCGGACATTGTCGTCCATCATGGTGGGAATGGGCTTTTGTGCCAAACCTTATTAAAAGGCAAACCTCAGCTCCTTGCGCCAAATCACCAGGAACAGCAGCTAAATGCGTTTAAACTTCAGGACCTGGGAGTGGGCTTGGTTGTGGAAAATGCTGATCTTGAGGAATGTGAGGAGTCTTTTAAGCAGCTTCTGGCAGATGTGTCCTATTCTGAATGCGCAAAAGGAGTTGCTGCTCGTTATAGTTTTATGACACAGGACTGGCAGAGAGAAAAAGTACGCTCAGTATTTTCGCAAAGCTAGGCGCCGATAAGCGCCGTTATTTGCATCAAAAAAGCCCGCAACAGCGGGCTTCTAATTCAAGTCATTAACTTTGGACTTTGCCTTTAGGCAGTCCAATGACAATCGATATCAGCGCCATAAGCCCCAGTAGCCAGCAGTAGTGGATATTGCCGATCAGTTCTACTGGGGAGACTTTGGCCAGGGATGACGCCAGCAGGGCTTGTGCGCCGTAGGGGATGACGCCCTGGACGACGCAGGAGAAAATGTCCATGAGGCTGGCGCTGCGACGTGGGTCGACCTGATAGCGGTCGGCGATATCTTTCGCCAGGCTGCCGGATAGAAGAATTGCAACGGTGTTATTGGCGGTGCAGACGTTGGTCAGGGCGACGGTGGCGCTGATGCTCAGTTCGCCGGCGCGGCTGGTGTGTTGTTTGGCTCCGCCCAGTCTGCTGATGCGGTCGATGGTTTTCGCCAGCCAGTCCAGGCCGCCCTGAGACTTCATCATGGCGCCGAGGCCGCCGATCAGCAGCGATAGGATCAGAATTTCCTGCATCCCTGTGTAGCCGGCGTAGATGTCCTTGGACCAGGCCGCCACGCTGTAGTCAGGCTGCATGAACAGACCAATCCCACCCGCCAGCACAATACCGCTGAACAGCACCAGCATAACGTTGACGCCCAATACCGCCAGCGCCAGCACTGCCACATAGGGCAGGATGCGGATCAATTCATAGTCTTTGGGCGCTTCCACTACCGCACTGCTGCTTTGGAAATACAGCCAGATCAGGGTCAATATGGCCGCTGGCGCCGCGATCATGAAGTTCAGCTTGAATTTGTCGCGCATTTCGCAGCCTTGGGTGCGAGTCGCGGCGATGGTGGTGTCGGAAATAATAGACAGGTTGTCGCCGAACATGGCGCCCCCTACTACGGTGCCGATGGTCAGCAGCATGGGGAGTTCCGTTGCGTCAGCAACGCCCACAGCGATAGGGGCGATAGCGGCGATGGTGCCCATGGAGGTGCCCATGGCGGTAGCGACGAAAGCGGTGATGATGAACAGCCCCGGCAGCACCAGAGAAGGCGGTATCACGCTGAGTCCGAAGTTGACCGTGGCGTCCACACCGCCTACGGCTTTGGCGACGCTGGCGAAACCGCCCGCCAGCAGATAAATCAGAACCATGGTGATGATCGTGTTGTCGCCGACGCCTTTGATAAAGGTTTCTATGCGCTCATTCAAGGTTCCGCGGGCCATCATTACCGCTAATAGAATGGCGGGCAGGATCGCGACCGGCGCGGAGATTTGATAAAAGGCGTATTCAACGCCTTCCGCCTGATACCAGAGGCCGCTGCCGACAAACAGCGCCAGGAACAGCGCCAGCGGAAGCAAAGCTAAGGGAGATGCTTGGGACATATTACTTCTTTATTCCACGATTGGTTGAGAGCCGCTCTGGTTGTGTGCAGACGCAGAGCGTGGACTGTAAAAAGGCGAAAGATTATAGGAAACGAAAAATTAATCTCTAATAATTTATCGTGATCGGGAGCTTAGTTTCGGTTATAAGCTTCGGCTTTTTAAGGCCATCTGGAAATATTTGGCGCTAAAACAAATCTTTATGTCTCTTCATTATTGAGGAGTAACCGCGTCGCCTTGAGCGCGCCATGAGTTTTTCGTAGAGTCAACAAGCTGTCAGCTTTTCCGGGTGTCGGGTTTTCTGTAAATCCTTGGAAGTAGGGAAGCGCTGGCTGCTCACTGCAGTACTTTACGCAACTTCAGTCAAGGAATGATGGTTATGAGATTAGCTTTGTTGTTGATGACGGCAGTAGTATTGACAGGACTTCAGGGAGAGAGTGTTTTAGCGCAAGATTTCACTCTCCGACCGCAACGACTTATTGTTCACTATGCAGGCGATGCTTCGCCGCCTCGATCCTCTTCTTCCTTCTCTATAATTTCTCCCTCCGCACGCAACGCTTTGCAAAGCATGGATTATCTACGCCCCCTCGCTGTTGGCGCCCGCCGCTTGTATCAGGCAAAACGACGGCTGACGCAGAGTGAGCTGGCGCAGTTGAAACGAGACTTACTCAGTGACGCCAGTATCCTTGATGTGGAAGAGGACATATTGCTGCAAAAGGCGACGGCGCCTAATGACCCACGTTATGGCGAGCAATGGGGATATTTCGACGAAGTGGCTGGCGTCAACGCACCGGCCGCCTGGTCCCTGGCTACAGGCGCGGGCGTGATTGCGGCTGTGTTGGATACGGGAATCGTCGCCCATTCGGATATGGACGCGAATGTTGTTCCGGGGTACGACTTTATCAGTGATCCAATCGTCGCCAATGATGGCGATGGGCGTGACGCTGATGCTGGCGACCCAGGGGACTGGGTGGCGCAAGATGAGTGCTATGACGGGTCGGAAGCAGAGAACTCCAGCTGGCACGGTTCGCATGTGGCGGGAACGATCGCTGCTGTCACCAATAACCAGGTTGGCGTTGCAGGCCTTGCGTTTAACGCTCGCATATTGCCCGTTCGCGTACTGGGCAAGTGTGGTGGGTATCTGTCGGATATTGCGGACGCTCTGGTATGGGCGGCGGGGGCTCCTGTCGATGGCGCGCCAGAGAATTTACATCCCGCCAAGGTTATCAACATGAGTCTGACAGGGCAGGGGCGTTGCGGTGGAACCATGCAGTCGGCGATCAATATGGCGCGCCAGCGTCATGTCAGTGTGGTGGTCGCCGCTGGCAACGCCAATGCGGATGTCCGCCAGTTTTTACCGGCGAACTGCAAAGGCGTGATCGCGGTGGCCGCCAACAACAGAGAGGGCGCGCGGGCCTGGTATTCCAACTTCGGGCGCAAAGTCGATGTCTCCGCGCCGGGTGGCGAGACTGATGTGCCCGGCAATGGCGTGCTGTCCATTTGGAATACTGGCCTGACTGTGCCGGGGGAGGAGGCCTATCAATTCTATCAAGGCACCAGTATGGCGACGCCCCATGTGGCCGGGATAGCTACTCTTCTGTATGAAGCTGACCCGGGGGCGACGCCGGGACGGATCGAAAGCGCTATAAAACTGGGAGCGAGACCCCTGCCCGGAGATTGTGACGGCGGATGCGGCGCAGGCATCGCTGACGCTGCGCGGGCGCTGGCGGCGCTGAATGGCGACCTGCCGGCGCCGGCGCGGGGCGTGTTAAGGCTGGAGAATCTGCAAGGGGAGGAAAACGCATGGGACTACTATCGCTTCGAAGTTCCGCGCGGCGCTATTGAAATGGTGGTCAGAAGCTTTGGCGGGACTGGCGACGTAGATCTTTATGTCGCCGACGATGTACGCCCCACACCGAATAAATATGATTGCCGCCCTTTCATAGACGGCAATGAAGAGCAATGCGTGTTTCCCAATCCTGAACCCGGCGTGTGGTTTATCGGGTTGCGCGGACGCCATAGCTATCGCGGCGTCAGCGTCACCGCCAGTTGGCGTAAACCCTAGCCGCCGCTATTTCCATTCAGACTGAGTTGACCTGCCTGATGCTGTCAAAATGAAGGCCGTATTTGGCCAGATATTGACGCAACCGATGGGAGTCGTTCGTCTGTTTTTTGCGCAGGCGGGATGCATTATAAATCGTGCGTCCCGCCTCCGCGCCGTCCCGGCAGTTTCTGCACACTTCGATGACGGCTTTCAGTTGCACTTTCTCAATGTAATCAACATGCTCAAGCTGTTCGAGGTCGAGATATTGGGCCAGAAAGTCATCCAGAGATAAGCTGCTCGCCATGGTCGGCGATTCTGCATGCGACCATAAATAACGCAGTCGCTGTAGCTCCTCGTCCACATGATCCGTCTTGATGCGCCCTTTGTCCGCCAGAGTCGCCATGCGCACGATGCTGGCGTTGAGGTCGCGGAAATTGGCGGGCCAAAGCGCTTCAGGAGACAATGCGAACTCAAGATAGCGGGCGCGGGCTTCTTTGTTGAACGTCACCCTCTCACCGTGGTTGCGCTCAAATCGATCCAGTTCGTACTCAATATTGGGTTCGACGTCCTGTTTTCGCTCCGCCAGTCCGGGAAGACGGTAAGTCCATAAATTGATGCGGGCAAAAAGATCTTCTCTGAAGCGTCCTTCCCTGACTTCCTTGCGCAGGTCCTTATTAGTGCCGGCGATCAGCTGAAAGTCGCTTTTCTCCTCCAGGTCCGCGCCCATGGGCAGAAAGCATTTGTCTTCGATGGCGCGTAACAGCATGGCCTGTTCATCCAGGCCCAGTTCGCCGACTTCATCAAGAAACACCATGCCTTTATCGGCGCGTTTCAGTAAGCCGTCCCGCTTGTCTACGGCACCGGTGAATGCGCCTTTTTTATGGCCGAATAAGGTGGACATGGCGTTGTCGCCCACCAGTGTGGCGCAGTTGGTTTCCACGAAGTCGCCGCTTACCAGGTTGCGTTTCTTCTTCAGCTCATAGATACGGCGAGCGATATGGGACTTGCCGGCGCCGGTCGGACCGGTGATTAACATAGGCGCGATAGAGCGCTGCGCGACCAGTTCGATTTGCTGAATCATCCGGTTGAACGCCGGGTTGCGGGTCTGAATGCCGGATTTCAGAAAATCCTCACCCTCAAGGTGATCCTTGCGAAAACGCTCCGCAATTGCGTCGTACTTGGAAAGATCCAAATCAATGATCTGGTGGCCCGGTTCGGTCGCGCCTTCCTTGGGCGGCGCTGTTTGCAATAGCTTGCCAGGAAAGAGCCGAGACTCATGTAGCAGGAAGATAACGATCTGCTGAATATGCGAGCCGGTGGTGATGTGGAAGAAATAGTTGGCGCTGGGATCAAACCTGAAGTCGGAAAGAAAGTCTCGTAACTGCAGATAGGTGACTTCCAATTCCCATGGGGAGGAGAAGTTCACTTCATGAATGGCGATTTGCGTGTCAGGGCTGATGACCTTGACGTCTCCCGCGACCTCTTCGGCAAGCGCCATATCTTTGCGGGAGCTGAGTAAATGCAGCTCATCCACCGGAAAATGCTCAGGACGTTGCGCGATAGAGACATTCGGCCGCCAGCGCTCCCAGCGCTTCTCAAACTTGCCGCGACGCTTGGACACGACATCCAAAGTCGTGCCGAGAATAGATAGGACGATATTTTTTCTGTTCATCGAAATTTGGGGCGTATCCAAGGCAATATTTTGATATCCAGCATGATATTTATTGCCGCGCTTATAAGCTACGACCAATACGGTATTTTCTACTCGGTAATTTTATAAATCATTATAAAACAATGTCTTATTGTTATGTTTGGTGAGGCGAAAATAAGTTGGCACGCCGCTCGCTATAACAGCTACAGATTCTGGCTGGCAGCCATACCTTCAGAATCCGGCTCATCTTGCATAAGAGAGCCGCTTTACGCCGCCTTAGCTTAATCGGTTAGAGCAATGGCCTCATAAGCCATAGGTTGTCGGTTCGAGTCCGACAGGCGGCATCAAAAAAGAGGTCGTGGCAGAGCGGTAATGCATCAGTCTGCAAAACTGACGATCGCGGGTTCAAATCCCGCCGACCTCTCCAACACGCAAATATCCACGTTCCATTGCGCCAGTCGTCTAATGGTGAGGACGCAAGGTTTTCAACCTTGCAATGTCGGTTCGACTCCGTCCTGGCGCACCAATACTTTCCCGCGTAGAAATGATAAGGCGTCAGCCACTTTGTGAATAAACACAGACTTACGTCCGGCTTTGCGCGCCTTTGTCCACAACATTACTCACCGACATGCCGTGAGTCGGGTAACCGGTGAATAAGCCAATACCCTACGCTCATTGCCAGAACAACTGCCCCCAAAGCCAGAATGTACATCGGGTCGGCTTGTTCCGTGTCCAGTATTATCACTTTCCGCGCAATGGCCATCAAAGCTGTCGCCAATACAATTTTGACGTGGATGACATCTTCCCGCAGGTAAACGGTAATATTGATAAAGATCTCAATCGCGATGAGCTCCGCCATAAAAGCGCCAAAGGTGGCGAGCATATCCGAGATAGTGAGTATGAAGCGAGGCGGCGCATTTAGCTTCTGGTAAAGCGTCCAGGCAACATCCACGACCCCCATGACAATCACAAACACCATGAGAATTGCCAATACCCGAACAGACCAGTGGATAATATGCTGCAGGTAACCAATCAGCCTGTCGTTATTGTCGATCTTCATACTCACCTCATCCACGCACGGTTAATGCATCTTCTTAGGCTGCTCTTAGTTTACCGTCCTCTATAGCGCCACTGGTTTGCGGCTCTCCCGAGGGAACTTCATAAACATGAAAGGCCTCGGGGCCAAAGGTATCCAGCGCCGTGTCTCTGTATACGTAGTTCATTGGCACAGGCTTACCCGTTAGCACGACAACAAACTCTGTAGCAATGAAAGGCGCATCGACGGAAAGCGGTTCTTCCACCCAAATAAAAACGGCTTTTTCTGTTAATAAATATTCTGAGCGGACAAGGCGATAACCTTGACGTAAATTCAGGGTGTTAATGACCGCTCCACTTTGCAATCGATATTTATGAATCGTTTTCATCTCGGATTCTCCCCTATGTGTTCGACACAGGCAGTCTGCGATAACTCATGCTCAGATAAAATCAGATTATCCGGTATCGTTAATACGTCTTTTTCGATCTATTTACAGGTGAGAACCTCATGATGAAGTAGACGGCGCTAATGACTCAGTCAGATCTTGTTCGGGCTCACTGCAAAGGCGTCAGTGCTGGTAGCGTTTACAGATCGCCTCGACAGCCAAATTGCCCGACAGACGACTTCTGGTGATCGCAAACAGATTTTCCATTACCACGTCTATGTTGCCTATCGATTCAACCTGATACTGCCTGCAGACCTCGTCCGCTACGATGGTGGGAGCGGCGAAGACTCCCAACCCATGGGCGCCAAAAACTTTGATCAGAGCGCTGTCATCAATTTCTGCTCGCACAATTGGCTTGATGCCCTGATTGTTTAACCATTGCATCAACTGATGAAAGTATGGTGATTCCAGCGTGGCCGCCAGGAAAGGCTGGCCGTGAAGACTTTTGGGAAAGCGGGAGCGCAGATCTCTTGCAAGAGAGGGGGCGGCAAACAGGCTGATGGTCGACTCTTCAAGTTTGTACCAGTGGATGGAGCTGCTTCGTTGTATCGTAGGCAACCGGTCAGCCAGGACAATATCGAACCGATGGTGATCCAGTTCCTGCACCAAATACTCGACCTGGCCTGTTTGGCAGCTGAAATCCACCTGACGCTCCAGTTTCATTGCCGGCTCCAGCATCCGGTAGGCGAACAACTTATGAATTGAGGCTGAAATACCCACGGAAACCTTGATGGCCTGCTGAGTCGTAATCATTGAGGTCACATGTTTCAGCTCCTCAGCGACTCTGAACATCTCATCAGCGTATTTCAGTGCAGTATGGCCGAGATGGGTCAACACTAATTGCTTGCCCTGGCGCTTGAATAAAAGCCCTCCTAGTTGGCTTTCCAGGGACGCCAGCTGACCGCTCAACGTTTGCGGCGCCAGATTCAGTTCTCGACTGGCTGCAACTAGCGAACCCTCTCTGGCTATCACCCAAAAGTAATATAAGTGCTTGAAATTGATTGAACTAGGCATGGCGCTCCTACAAGCCGAAAAATACCTGAATTCCAGACAAAATGTTCGTCACGGCCAACGCCGCCAGAATCATTCCCATCACCCGACTAATAATGCTCGTTCCCAGTGTGCCGACAAACCTGTGGATGAAGCTTGAAAGCAGCATCAAGATGAGAGTAATGAACAGTACCAGGCACATGATCGCAGTGGTCAGAAACTGCTCCCATAGATCAAATCGATTATTCTCTGTCAGCAATACCGCCGCCAAAATAGCTCCAGGGCTGGCGATTGACGGAATAGCCAGCGGAAAGGTCGCAGTCTCGGACTCTCTGTTAATCATTTTGATTTCTTCTTCGGGCTTGCTCTCGCCAAAGATCATGGTTAGCGCAAAGAGAAATAAAATGATCCCGCCTGACACTTGAAAAGCGGACAAAGGAATGTCGATGCTGGTTAAGATCAGCTCTCCTGCAATGACAAAAAACACCAGTACAGCGGCTGCAATGGCGATGGACTTGGCCGCCACTCTCCGTTTGGCCGGTTCAGTCATCCCTGCGGTCACCGCCATATATACGGGAATGGTTCCAATTGGATCTATCACAGCGAAGAAGAATACAAACGTGGCGATGAACTCATGCATCTTATCAATCCTGGATGTCTTAACGACCCGAGGCGAGCGCAGGGGGGAGGCCAAGGCCGCCAGCCTATTTCTAGATTATAGAAAGTGTATATGAACTCCCATTGGGCGGCATTTCATTCAAGCTTCACCGGATCTGCCGGCTTTTGTGGTTACTTTCCAGAACGGTTTCACGTGCGGCGCTCATGTTAGGGCGAATAATTGATCCATCGCTGTTACGAAGGCGCACTTTACTTATAAAAAGATATGATATAACGTATCTTTATGGTGAAAAAGTAATCGGCTCGCAAAGAAACAGAAAGCAATAGAAGTGAGTAATGGATGCATTTTATCGCGCGCTTAGAGAGAGCCGGCAGCTGGAGGGCGACGAACTGGGCGGTGAATCAAGCTCGGCAAGGCGCAGTATCGCTGGAGCCGAATAAACCTGGGATCGAGTTTAGGTGGTCATCATGAATCACGTTGATAGCATCATTCATAAAGCAGAGCTGCAATGCAAAGCTCATGGCGCACGCTTAACAGTAAAACGAAAACAAGTCTTAGCCGGGCTTATTCAATCCAAAAAGGCGCTTTCCGCATATGAACTGATCAATTTCTGCAAGGAGCGTTACGGCGAGGTTATACCTGCAATGTCGGTCTACCGCATTCTAGAGTTTTTGAAAGAGGAAAACCTGGTGCATAAGCTCAACCTTGCAAACAAGTATGTCGTGTGTGCGCATATTAGTTGTGATCATGCTCATGCAACCCCGCAATTCTTGATTTGCCAAAAATGCAGCAAAGTGAAAGAAATCAGCGTCAAACTCGCCACGATTACTGAGCTTCAGCAAAGCGTACAAGAAGCCGGGTTCAAGCTGACAAGCCCCCAGTTAGAAATGAACTGCCTGTGTGATGATTGCCTCGCACAAGCGGCCTGACCTGACCGAAAACCTGGAAAATCCCCCTATGAAGGCAACACAGGCAATAACGGATAAGTTGGCCATTGGCTTATCGGCGGTGGGCTCCATCTAATGAGGCGCGACTATTTTATTGGCATAGAACAGCACAGTAGCAACAGCCCGCTGGCGTTACCTGATGTCATAGCTGAGCTTGCCTTTAATGAGCAGGGTTTAATTCCTGTTATCACGCAAGACGCCAGCACCAAGTCCATACTGATGTTCGCCTGGATGAACGTTGAGGCGCTCGAAAAAACCATTTCAACCAGACGCATGACTTATTGGTCGCGAAGCCGTCAACGGTTATGGGTCAAAGGTGAGACTAGCGGCCACGTGCAAAGGTTAGTCTCTATGTCATTTGATTGTGATGGCGACGCTATTCTCTGTCTGGTCGATCAACAAGGCGCGGCCTGCCATACAGGCAGACAGACGTGCTTTTATCTACAAGTCGAACCAGATAAACAGCTCGTTTGGGTAGAGAGAGGCTGTGCGTAATTATGTCCGCTACGCTCATAAAACACGCCCGCGTGGTGAACGAAGGTCTGATCAGAGAAATGGATCTGCGTATTGTCGGCTCTATAATTGAAAAGATAGCGACTGATATTAGAGCAGAACACACGGATCGCATCATTGAAGCGGCTGGTTGCTATTTATTGCCAGGCATGATTGATGATCAGGTGCATTTTCGTGAGCCTGGTTTTACTTATAAGGGAACCATCGCCAGTGAATCTCTCGCAGCAGTGGTGGGGGGCATTACCAGCTATATGGAAATGCCTAACGTCAACCCTGCCACGATAACCATCGAGGCCCTCAATCAAAAATACGCCATCGCCGCAAAGCGATCATATGCTAACTATGCATTCTATTTAGGGGCGACCGAAGATAACCTTGCACAAATACAGCAACTCGACCCTGCCAGGCACTGCGGTGTAAAAGTATTTATGGGAGCATCGACAGGGGGATTGCTAGTAGAAGCCCCTCAAGCTCTCGAAGCCATTTTTCGCGAATCTCCTGTGCTTATCGTTACGCATTGCGAGAGCAACTCAGTCATTCAAAAAAGTCGAGAGGCGCTTCTACGCTCAAAAGCAGTATTGACCATTGAAGATCACCCCAGGATTCGCAACGTCAACGCCTGTTATGAGTCTTCTTCCTATGCCGTTAGTCTGGCCAAGAGATACCAAAGTCAGCTGCATGTATTACATATTACAACGGCAAAGGAATTGGGGCTGTTCGAGCCGGGCTCCATTGAGAATAAACATATTACTTCTGAAGCCTGTGTTCATCATTTATGGTTTAGCGAAGAAGATTACGCAAGTTTAGGTAATTTAATTAAATGTAATCCATCAATTAAAAGCCGGAGCGATCGAGATGCGTTAATTCAGGGGCTGCATACTAACCAGATTGATATTATCGCAACAGATCACGCCCCTCATACCTTGGAGGAGAAGCAGCTTGATTATGATCAGGCCCCAGCAGGGTTACCGCTGGTGCAGCACGCATTATTGAGTTTGCTGGAGCATGTGAGGCATGGACGTCTTAGCTTAACTCAGGTAGTTGAAAAAACTGCACATAACCCGGCAATTCGATACGCCATTACTGGGCGCGGGTTTATCCGTGAGGGCTATTATGCAGATTTGGTTCTTATCGACAGCCAGTCTTCAACAACGATTACACACGAAAATAGTTTGTACCACTGCGCCTGGACACCTTTCGTTGGGCAGGTGTTTTCTTCACGGATTAAAAGTACCTGGGTTAATGGTCAGCGTATGTTTGGCGATGATGGCGTCGTCTCAGGAAAACCGTCTGCTATGGCGCTTGCCTTTTCTCGGTAGGTATCAGCTTTTTAAGCATTGGAAACTAACCTAATTATTCAAACGGAAATTAAATGCAAATAGTAAGAGCACTACCCGATATCGCTAAAACCCGCACCGAATTTGAAACTTATACTTTACAGTGGGTGGGCATGGAAGATATCGCCGTTCCACTAACTCTTAATATTGGCGGCGGGAAACAGCAATCGCTGCCTGCAAAAGCGAACGTGTATGTCAGTCTCGATGACGCTGCCGAGAAAGGCATTCATATGTCGCGCTTACATGCGATTCTCAATCAACTCGCCTCTCAGGTGTGTGACAAGGAAGGACTCGACTTACTGCTGAGAAACATGGTTGCTTCTCAAGGAAAGATCAGCAGAAGCGCAAAGGTTGAATTGGTGTTTGATTTACTGTTGCCAAAGCCCTCGCTTCTAAGCAATGAAACTGGGTTTCAGACCTATCGTATCGAAATAGGCGGTCAATGCTTAAGTGAAAAATACGATTATAGCCTGAAAATTACTGTTCCCTATTCAAGCACTTGTCCTTGTTCTGCTGCACTTTCACGCCAGTTATTTTCCGACGCCATAGATAATGAATTCTCAACGTCGCGTATCGACAAACAAGAGCTGTTGTCATGGGCGCTCACGTCCACCGTCGCCACTCCGCATAGTCAGCGGTCATACGCCTATTTGAACTTATTGCTTGGAAATCATGGTTGGCCTTCCTTGTCATCATTCATTATGCAAATCGAAGAGGCGATTGGTACGCCGGTGCAAACCATGGTTAAGCGTACTGACGAGCAAGAGTTTGCCCGGTTGAATGCTGACAATCTAATGTTCTGCGAGGATGCTGCGCGGAATGTCAAAACCTTGCTGGAGCAATCCTCATGGATTGAAGACTACTGGTTCAAAGTGGAGCACCAAGAAAGTTTGCATGCGCACAATGCTGTGGTGATCGATCAAAAATATTCCAAAGGAGCAATGTTATGAAGTCGTTAGAGTCACAACAGCTATCCGAAAGGGAAATTCTCGCCGCGCCTGAATCGGATTATATGAGCGCTGAACAGCTCGCGTTTTTTAAGGATCGACTTATGGCGCTCCATGAATCAACCTGTGATCGAATACAAGAAGCCAGGGATCAAATAACCGGACCGATGGACTTTAGCGATGAGAATGATCGCGCCTCTCGTGAGGAACAATCCGCCATCGCACTCCGAATTGTTGATCGAGAACAAAAGCTGTTGCCTAAAATTCAACAGTCGCTAAAGCGTATCCGCCTGGGAACATATGGCTATTGTCTGGAGTCGGGTGAGCCGATAGGGATTCCACGTCTTCTGGCGAGACCTACCGCTGAGTATTGCGCAGAAGTTAAGGCGCTGAAAGAAATCAAAGAGCATCACTACAAAAGTTGATCCTTGATAAAAGAAAATACTCTCTTTAACGAATCTTCAAATACGGGTGATAGGTGTTGCAGCATTACATATTGCTGCCTCCAGTAAAGCGGACCTGTTTCTGAAAGCTAAGATATAGACACGTAAAAGGCTGAAGTAAAAAGATTGCGCATCACTCGTTAATATATGGTTTTTGTAAGGAAGAGAATGATGTCTTTCCTGGATTTAATGTTATGAAAATAAAAGGCTGGCGAATGGTGCTTGATCATGTGGCGCGCAGTCAGCAGACGCTTGCTCTAATTCAGATTATATTCGGGTTGATAGCGCTTGCCGGCTTGTACTGGTTTAGTGGCGCTTCGTCACAGGCAGGGACTTCCCAATCTGGTCAGTCCTCCATATCGCAGGTATCCATCAGTCAACAACGCAGCCAAGAACAAATGGATGGCGCTGAGCAGGCGCACCAAGCGCGCAGTCACGCCTCAGAAGAAGCGTCGAAAGAGGAAAAACTTCGCGATCTACAATACATGGTGGAGCCGGGCGATACTCTCGAAGCGATTTTCAGGAAAAGCCAGTTCCCCATAACTGAACTCTACGAGATTCTTGAAGCCGATGAGCCTTATTTGGCGTTGGATGTCTTGCGGCCGGGCGATCGGCTTTCCTTCCGAATTGATCCGTCAAATAAGCTATATGCGCTATCGCTTGTGGTTGACCCCAGTAAAACCGTCAGTTATCTGCGTGGCGAAGACGGTCGCTATGTCTACGATGAAACCTTGACGCCGACGGCCTGGATTACGGAAGTTGTGCGCGGAGAGGTTTCTGGCAGCTTTTTTGTTTCTGCCTCTAATTCGGGTCTCTCGGAAAATATGGTCATGACCATACATCAACTCTTGAAGAACACCCTCAACTTTCGTCGCGACCTTCGTGCTGGAGATCAGTTTCAAGTAGTGATTGAGCGTGAGGTCATCGACGGCATAGCCATCGGTCATGATCGATTACTCGCGGCGCGTATCAATGCGCGCCGCAAGGAGTTTGGCGCTTATCTCCACGGCGATGGCTCTTATTACGATGCGGATGGCTCCAGCTTAATTCCGGCGTTATTACGGTACCCGACGCAAAAGCGGTTTCGCATCAGCTCACCATTCAATCCTCGACGTCTTCATCCTGTTACTGGGCGTTACGCGCCACACAACGGCGTTGATTTCGCTATGCCGGTTGGCTCCCCGGTGATTTCGACGGGTAACGGCCGCGTCACTCGCGTCGCCAACCACCGCTATGCAGGCAAATATATTGCAATTGATGAATTTGGCCCATACTCGGCGCGTTATTTGCGCTTAAGCAAGATATTGGTAACTAAGGGACAGCTTGTTGAACGTGGTCAGGTTATCGCTTTATCTGGTAACACCGGACGCTCTACCGGGCCACACTTACACTATGAATTGCATATCAAAGGCAAACCGGTTAATCCCATGACGGCTGATATACCGGTGCTTCAATCCATTCCCGCTGCCGATATCGCCAGTTTTCGTATGCATGTGCAGAGCATGCAGACATTGATGCTTGATGAGAGCCAGATAGCCAAACGTTTTGAGCATCCCGCCAGTGGAAGTCCGCAAGCCACTGATCCCGCCCAAAAAGAAAACCTATAGTGGTTCAATTATTTTAGAGATCAAAACTCGGTGCTATCCACAGCCTTTTAATGATGGGCTCGGGTTGCGTTTGAGGGGGCGTTTTTCGAGGTCTGGCGGAAGGTTAATTTTCCCAGACTGGGGAAGTCATGATAGATACAGCGTTGCTTTTTATAAGCATGGGAGAAGCAGTGTGGTTTTTGCTTGAGGCTAGAAACAAAAAAAGCGCCTTCAAGCGCTCATTTGTTAGAGTCGATGTTCAACTCTTTAATGTCTTTATCCTTAAATTAAATGGTGCCGAGGAGAGGACTTGAACCTCCACGGGGTTGCCCCCACTAGCACCTGAAGCTAGCGTGTCTACCAATTTCACCACCTCGGCACTTCAGGATGGCGCGAACTT
The DNA here is from genome assembly GCF_000012985.1 of Hahella chejuensis KCTC 2396. Taxonomy (NCBI): domain Bacteria; kingdom Pseudomonadati; phylum Pseudomonadota; class Gammaproteobacteria; order Oceanospirillales; family Hahellaceae; genus Hahella; species Hahella chejuensis. The sequence goes on from NC_007645.1 coordinate 1,734,655, forward strand.
TACGCGTCACCTGGATCTTTGTCAACGCTTTTTTGAGGGTTGGTTTTAAGTTTTTTTAAAACAGCGTTTAAATTGAAAAAATTGAATAAAAAACGGGCGTTAAGGAGTTGTGAATGCCCAGTTTGTTCTAAATTTGTACATGTGGTGAGTGCAGTTCTGAGTGGTTTTTAAATGCGGGAATTATGTTAATGTGATGGAAAACCAACCATATCGGTTGCAGGTCCCGCTATGTTGATGAATTTTGTAGATTTAAGGTCCTTTTAATGGGAAAAAAGAAAAAGAGTAGTTTGGATCCTTTTGCGGAGCGCGAAGCCGCCCGTTATGAACACCCCACTGCAAGTCGCGAATTTATTCTTGCCTTTCTTGAGGAGCGCGGGGCTCCCGCGACCATCGAAGAAATAGCTTCCTCTTTTAATGTTGTGCAGCCTGAGCCCTATGAAGGTTTGCGCCGCCGATTGATCGCCATGTGTCGGGATGGGCAATTGGTGTGCAATCGCAGGGGCGCTTATGGACTGCCGAAGAAAATGAACCTGATTCGTGGCCGGGTCCAGGGACATAAAGATGGCTATGGTTTTGTCATTCCTGAGGAGGGCGGTTCAGATCTGTACCTGTCGTCGCGTCAAATGAAGCGAGTCTTTGATGGCGATATTGTGTTGGTGCGCGAGGAGGGACGCGAATTTAAAGGCAAGCGTGAAGGCGTCATTGTTGAAGTCGTCGAGCGCCGCACTTTCGAAGCCGTTGGGCGTATATATATGGAAAGTGGAGTTGCCTTCGTTGTTCCAGACAATCCTCGCATTACCCAGGATATCCTGGTGCCGGAGCATGCTCTCAATGGAGCCAAACATGGGCAATATGTGACATTGGAGATTGTACGTCAGCCCGATGTGCGCGTTAACCCGATGGGCCATGTTAAAGAAGTGCTGGGTGAGCACATGGCGCCGGGTATGGAAATCGATGTCGCTCTGCGCACCTATTCGATTCCATTCCGGTGGCCTGAAGAGGTTGATGCGGAGGCCGCCAAGTTCAAGTCTAAGTTGAGTGCTCGAGACAAAGCGCACCGAGTCGATATTCGACATCTGCCGTTGGTGACAATCGATGGCGAGGACGCACGGGATTTTGATGACGCGGTCTATTGTGAAGCGAAGAAGTCGGGCGGTTGGCGTTTGTATGTGGCGATTGCCGATGTTTCTCATTATGTGAAGCCGCAGACGGCGCTGGACAAAGAGGCCTTTCAGCGCGGGAACTCAGTTTACTTCCCTAATCGGGTGGTTCCCATGCTGCCCGAGGTGCTCTCCAATGGACTGTGCTCGCTCAATCCTGATGTAGAACGCCTGTGTATGGTCTGTGAAATGACCATTAGTCAGAAGGGCAAGCTGAGCGGCTATAAGTTTTATGAAGGACTGATGTTTTCCAAGGCGCGACTGACCTATACCAAGGTGGGCGCGTATATTGATGACCCGGATTCCGCAGAAGGAAGAGCCTTTGCAGAAAGATATGCGGACTTGGCTCCGCATATTCGAGAGCTGCATAATTTGTATTTGGCTTTGAGGCAGGCTCGGGAAGAGCGTGGCGCTATAGACTTCGAAACTGTTGAAACCCGTATTCTTTTCGATTCGGACCGCAAGATCGACAAAATTGTACCGGTAGTGCGCAATGACGCCCACAAGCTAATTGAAGAGTGCATGCTGTGCGCTAATGTCGCGACGGCGAAGCTGCTGGAGAAGTATGAAATACCCTCGCTGTTTCGTGTGCATGAAGGGCCTACGATGGAGCGGTTGGAAAATCTGCGCGCGTTTCTTGGCGAGTTAAGTTTAAGTCTGGGGGGCGGCTCCAATCCGAAGCCCTCTGATTATCAGGCGCTGACGGAGACTATCCGGGGGCGCCCAGATAGCGCTACGTTGCAGACTGTGATGTTGCGTTCGTTGAGCCAGGCGGTATATCAGCCTGAGAACAAGGGGCACTTTGGACTGGGGTATGAAGCGTATACACATTTTACCTCGCCGATTCGCCGCTATCCGGACCTGTTGGTGCACAGAGCGATCAGAGATCTGATACGAAGTGAACGGCCCTGCAAGAATGTGCAAAGGGTGGCGGGCGCGCCAGCTTTACCTAAAAACGCGCGTTATAACTACGACATGCAGGCGCTGCTGGTTCTTGGGGAGCAGTGCTCAATGACCGAGCGCCGCGCGGATGAGGCCACCCGCGATGTTATGAGTTGGCTCAAATGCGAGTACCTGACTCAACACGTTGGCGAGAAATTTGACGGCATTGTCGCCGCCGTCACTGCATTCGGGCTCTTTGTCGAGCTTAAAGATCTGTATGTCGAAGGGCTTGTCCATGTGTCCTCGCTGAAGAGTGATTATTATCAGTTCGACGCGGTGAAGCATCGTCTCGTCGGCGAGCGCACGGGCGTTACGCATCGCCTGGGCGATGAGGTGAGGGTGCAAGTGGTTCGAGTCGGGCTTGAAGATCGTAAGATCGACTTGGAAATGATTGGCGAGCCCAGACGCTCAGCGCCGGGTAAAAAGAACAAGCGTAAGGAAATTCTGGCGCAATGGAATGAAGAGTGGAAAAGGGAAAAGAAAGCAGGTGGCGGACAGCCTGCAAAAGGCGCCAAGGGAGGTAAGCGTTCGGAGGCGAGTGGTCCTTTGCGTAAGCCGCAAAAAAAAGGACGCCGCAAACGCTCCTAGCAGTATGAAAAAGCTGGCGTAAAGCAAACATTAAACCGGTAGAATGCCGGTTTTTTAACGTACGGAACGAGTTTAACTGTGTCTGAATCAAACATTGTGTTTGGGATGCATGCGGTAAGAGCATTGCTGCAGAAGCATCCGGGTAAAATTGACCGTTTACTGCTGTCGGAGCAGCGCCATGATCACCGCCTGCAGGAGATAGCGCAGCTGGCTCAAGAGCGCCGGGTGCCCTTTTCTCAGGTGGGTAAGTCGGCGTTGGATAAAGCGGCCGATGGCGCACATCAGGGGGTTGTGGCTTACTTGAAAGCGGATCGAATGAGCAATGAGACCGATTTGGAAGAGTTGCTTGAAAAACTGGAAGAGCCCGCGTTGCTGCTTGTCCTGGATGGCGTCACTGATCCCCATAACCTCGGAGCCTGTTTGCGCTCAGCCAATGCGGCGGGCGTGCACGCCGTTATTGTGCCCAAAGATAAGTCCGCTCCGTTGAATGCGGCCGCCAGAAAAGTGGCCTGTGGCGCAGCAGAAGTGACGCCGCTGATTCGTGTCACGAATCTGGCGCGTACATTGAAGCATATTCAAACCTATGGCGTTTGGCTGGTCGGTGCGGCGGGAGAAGCGGAGCAAAGTTTGTATCAGGCGGATCTTAAGGGCTCCGTGGCCATTGTTATGGGGGCGGAGGATAAAGGGATGCGCCGCCTTACCCGCGAAAACTGCGACAGTCTTGTCAATATTCCCATGCTGGGTGAAGTCAGCAGTCTGAATGTGTCTGTCGCAACTGGCGTATGTCTTTTCGAGGCGGTGCGACAGCGTCAGGCTGGTTAGTTTTTGTTCGTGCGCGGGCTTGCAAGTCTTGCTGAACAGGCATAGAATGCTGCCCTCTTAAAACCACCATCAACTCCTTGCTTTACGAAAACGCAACGTAAGGCTGTTAAACCGAAGGGAGCTACAATGCGTCACTACGAAATCGTGATCATGGTTCATCCTGATCAAAGCGAGCAGGTGCCTGCAATGGTTGAGCGTTACACCTCCAGCGTAAACGCTGGCGGCGGTAAAGTTCACCGTCTGGAAGACTGGGGTCGCCGTCACATGGCTTATCCCATCAACAAAATTCACAAAGCGCACTATGTGTTGATGAATATTGAGTGTTCTCAAGAAGTCATCGACGAACTGATGCACAACTTCCGTTTTAACGACGCCATCCTCCGTGACCTGGTTATTCGTCGTAAGGATGCTGTGACCGAAGTGTCGCCCATCAAAGCAGCTGAGTCCCGCGAACAGCGCGCTCCTCGTGGCGAAGATCGTCCCGCCCGCGTCGTTGCTGACGACGTTGACGACTCTGACGACGATACTGACGACGAAGACAGCAACGACGAATAAGTTATAGGAGGCTAACCATGGCTCGTTTCTTTCGCAGAAGAAAGTTCTGCCGTTTTACTGCCGAAGGCGTAAAAGAGATCGATTACAAAGATGTAGAAGTACTGAAAGGCTACATCACTGAAACTGGCAAAATCGTGCCCAGCCGCATCACCGGCACCAAGGCGCGTTATCAGCGTCAGCTCGCTACTGCTATCAAGCGTGCGCGTTACCTGGCTCTGCTGCCTTACACTGATCGCCACGACGACTAAGCGCCTGAAAAGTCTCTCGCCATTTTGTCATCAGCGAAATGGTATAGAAAATCAGGTTCTTAAAGGTTTGCCAATCGGAAGCTCTGAAGCTTCCGATTGTTATAAGATTTGAGGTAAACAAGATGGAAGTTATTCTTCTCGAAAAAGTAGCCAACCTCGGAAACCTTGGCGATAAAGTTAAGGTTCGCGCTGGTTATGGCCGTAACTTTCTGGTGCCTTATGGCAAAGCTGTTCCTGCAACTAAAGCAAATGTAGAGCAGTTCGAAGCTCGTCGCGCAGAGCTTGAAAAATCCGCTGCCGAGAAGCTGTCCGCAGCTCAAGCTCGTGCAGAAGCTATCAACGGTAAAGAAGTAACCATCGTTGCCAAATCTGGCGACGAAGGTAAGTTGTTCGGCTCTGTTGGTACTAAAGACATTGCTGACGCAGTCACTGCTTTGGGCGTTGAGGTTGAGAAAAGCGAAGTTCGCTTGCCTGAAGGCGCTCTGCGCAACACAGGCGAGTACGAAGTAGACGTGCAGATGCACACTGACGTTACTGCTACCGTTAAGGTAATCGTAGTCGGCGAGTAATCTCTGGTCATGCAAGAAAAGGCAGTCCGCTCCATGCGCACTGCCTTTTTTTATGCTCTCAAGACTTCACCACGGTCGTGTTGTCGATGCCTGCAAATTAGCGATAATAAGCGCTACCCTTTAAAGCTCTGCAAGTCACTATGAATGAGTCAGTAATACGTAAAGATTCGACCAAGTCGGAAGGGCAGGGCCCTGGCGGCGCTGCGCTGGTCAGCTCCTCGGCGGTCAAAGCGCCGCCCCATTCAATTGAGGCGGAACAGTCTGTTCTGGGTGGTCTGATGCTGGATAACGCCAGTTGGGACAAGATTTCAGATATCATTACAGCGAAAGACTTTTATCGTCTGGACCATCGCCTGATATTTGGCTCAATTTCACGATTGGCGAATCTCGGCAGTCCTTTGGACGCCATCACCGTCTCAGAAGAGCTGGATAATCGCAACGAGTTAAACTCTGCTGGTGGATTGGCCTACCTGAGTGAGCTGGCCAAGAATACTCCTAGCGCCGCCAATATTCGCGCCTATGCGGAAATTATTCGCGAACGTTCTGTGTTGCGCCAGTTAATCACCGTCGCTAATGAAATCGCCGACGAGGCGTATCAGACGGAAGGGCGCACCAGTACAGAGGTGTTGGACGATGCGGAGCGACGGGTCTTTCAGATAGCGGAGTCGCGGCCAAATCAGGGCGGACCGGAATCGGTGAATCCGATTCTAACGAAGACCCTGAAAAAAATTGATGAGCTGTTTCACTCGGATGGCGCTATCACGGGTGTTACTACAGGGTTTCGCGACCTGGATGATCGCACCTCGGGGATGCAGGCTTCAGACCTGATTATCGTTGCCGGTCGTCCCTCAATGGGTAAGACCACATTCGCTATGAACCTGGTGGAGAACGCACTGATACTGGGAGGGAAGCCTGTCTTGGTTTTCAGTATGGAGATGCCTTCCGACTCCATCGTAATGCGTATGCTGTCTTCCTTGGGGCGCATTGATCAGACTAAAGTGAGAAGCGGAAAACTGGATGAGGATGATTGGCCCCGTCTCACATCAGCCGTCAATATGTTGAAAGACAAGCCTTTATATATCGATGATACGGCAGCGTTAAGTCCAACTGAAATGCGCTCCAGGGCTAGAAGAGTGGCGCGAGATCACAATGGTGAAATTGGCTTGATCATGGTGGATTACCTTCAGCTGATGAGGGTGCCGGGGATGACGGAAGGTCGTACGGCTGAGATTTCTGAAATTTCACGAGGCTTGAAAGCCCTGGCGAAGGAGCTGAACTGTCCTGTAGTCGCGCTCTCCCAGCTTAACCGCAGCTTGGAACAAAGGCCCAATAAGCGCCCGGTCAACTCCGACTTGCGGGAGTCTGGGGCGATTGAGCAGGATGCTGACTTGATTATGTTTATCTATCGGGATGAGGTTTATCACGAGGATAGTCCAGACAAAGGTATTGCAGAAATTATTATCGGTAAGCAGCGTAACGGCCCTATTGGGACGGTGCGCTTGGCGTTCATGGGTAGGTTCACCCGCTTTGAAGATTTGGCCCACGATTATGGCGGGGATTACGAGTAATGCGTCCATCCCGCGCTCTTATTGATCTGGACGCGTTGCGTCACAATATTCGCCTGTTGAACTCCATCGCGCATAACGCCAGGTGTGCAGCGGTAATCAAAGCCGATGCATATGGTCATGGCGCAGTGGAAATTGCCCGTGCGCTGAAAGGGGAAGCCCCCAAGTTGGCGGTGGCTTGTTACGATGAGGCGGTGAGCCTGCGCGAAGCGGGCGTTACGACGCCGCTTCTGGTGCTTGAAGGGTTCTACAGCTCGGAAGAGTTGGCTGACTCCACTCGCTGGTGTGACATAGAGTGGGTTGTGCATGACATGGAGCAGCTGGATATGCTGTCCGAGGTGGCGCCGTTGCGTAAGGCGGGGCCTGACTCCACCCGAATGCAAACCTGGATTAAGCTAAATACAGGTATGAACCGCTTGGGATTGCCGTTAAATAAATTGGCTCACGTCGCAGAGAAACTGCAGCAGTTTCCTGGGCTTTCAGTTATCGGCTTAATGACCCACTTTGCATGTGCTGATGAGTTAGATAGTCTTCTGCAGCAGAGGCAGTGGCGGGCGTTTCAGGCTGGTATGCAGGCAGCGGGGGCGAATGGCTGGAGTTATTCCTCTGCTAATTCTGCGGCTTTGCTGCAGTATCCGGAAACTCATCTGGATTGGGTGCGCCCGGGTATTGCAATGTACGGCGCGTCCCCCATGGCGGATAAGACGGGGGCAGATTTTGGTTTGAAGCCGGTAATGACCTTTGAGTCACGTTTGATTGCTACCAGGGAGCTGCAAGCTGGAGACTCTATTGGCTATGGCGCCGCCTGGACTGCGGACGCCCCAACGCGAATGGGAGTGGTCGCGGTGGGATACGGCGATGGTTATCCAAGGCAGATGCAGAATGGGGCTCCTGTCGCCGTGTGCGGTAAGCGGACAAAAATTATTGGGCGTGTATCCATGGATATGTTGACGGTGGATATCTCCCATATTCCAGAGGCTCGCATTGGGTCTGAAGTGGAGTTGTGGGGCGGGACTGTTTCCGCGGATGAGGTTGCAGGATATGCGTCAACAATCTCCTATACTTTATTTACGGGTATGACCTCGCGGGTTCCCAGAGTATATATTAATCGTTCGGAAGTAGTTTAAGGCGCTGCGTTGGCGGGGGCTCTCGAGGGAGGCTTTGGCGCGGCCTACGGGATGTAAGGCGGGGGAACCCCGATGCGCAGGGTTTGCTAAAATCCCGTCAAGCAGCCAATATTGTAAACATAATATCTTCAGGCGGCCCCGTATTCTGGGGGCTGCCAAAGGCCACGAGATGCATTTAAGGGGTACATGAGTGATTGTTTGTGTGACGGGAATCGATTCGCCATTAGGTAAGGCTATAGCTCAGCGTTTGCAGCAGAGCGGTATAGTGGTGGAGGGCGTCCCCTACGAACAGTTTCTGATGACCAATGATGCGATCGTGCGGGGAATGAAGTCGATGCCGTCAGCGGACTTTGTCGTTCATGCTGCGGAGATGAGCGATTTGTTCAAAGCGGAGCAGCACCCGGACCTGGCGTATCAGGTTAACGTGTCCGCTTGTGCGGCGGTTGCGGAGGTTGCGGACTTATGGAAGGCGCCGATTGTTCATCTTTCCAGTCATCTTGTTTTCGACGGCGTCAAAAAGAATCCTTATATTTCCGCCAACAAAGGGCGTCCTCTCTCTGTGTATGGGCGGACAAAGTTGCAGAGTGAGCAATGGCTTCAGGAAAACTATAGCAAGCATCTGATCTTGAGGGTTGGTTGGTTGCTGGAGGCGGGCGCTCAAGGCTGGTTGCAGACCATGCTTTCGGCATTGTCGTCAGGCAAGCGTCTTAACGCCAGTACCGATATGCAGCTGACCCCTGTTGCGGTGGATGATGTGGCGAGAGTGGTGGACGCTGTTATCAAACAGTTAAGCTGTAACATCTCCGTATGGGGTGTTTACCATTATGCTGGCGCTGAAGCGGTCACCCACTATGAATTGTTGAAGGCGATTGTGTTGCAGGCCTTTGGCCAGGAGGAAATGCTACAGGCTCTGATCGAGAAGAAGGGCGCTGATGTCTTGCCTGGAGTGGCGCTTCCCGCGAATGGGGCGTTGGGCTGCATCAAGCTGCGCAACACCTTTGGCGTCAAACAGCTTCCCTGGCGTCGCTACCTGCCTGCACTGATTGAGCAATGCCAGCAACGTGGGGGCGTGAAGCCCGCTGAAAACTGCTTGGAAGAGAGCCGTTAACGGCCGTTAACGGCGGACTCTTTTTGGTGTTCCAGACACTTAGTGTCGTGGCGGAGAACTTTCTGTAGCTCTTCCAATTGCAAAATCTGAACTTCCCTTCCTTGGACCTTAATAATGCCGTTGTTCTGGAAGCGGGTAATAACCCGACTCACAGTTTCGACCGCCAAACCTAAATAGTTGCCTATATCGCTGCGAGGCATGGGGAGCCTGAAGTTTGTGCCGGACAGGCGACGACGGCTGAAGCGAGTTGATAAGGACAATAGCAGCGAGGCTATGCGCTCTTCCGCAGAGTTTTTGCTCAGTAGCATAGTAAGCTGCCTGCTTTCCTGAATTTCTTTACTCATCAGCGAGAAAAAGTGGTGCTGCAGGCTGGGAATGTCTGAGGCTAAGTCTTCAAATTTTTCCAAAGGAATTTCGCACACGCTAGTGCGTTCGAGAGCGACGGCGGAGCAGGAGTATTTTTCCATGCTAACGCTGTCCAGCCCGATAATCTCACCTGGCAGGTAGAAGCCGGTTACCTGCTCCTCGCCTTCCTCAGATACGGTGAATGTTTTGATTGCGCCGCTACGAACGGCGAAGCAGGAGCGAAATGGCGTATGCTGCTCAAAGATATATTCACCGCGATTGAGCATTTTGCCCTGGCGAATGATTTCTTCCAGGCGATCAATGTCTTCAGCCCCGACCGCTATTGGAATGCAAAGTTTGCTCAAGTTACATTCATGGCAGCCCCTGTGTAAGCTAAAAGGAGAGGAGGTTGCTATATGCTTGCTTTCCATCGGTCGCCTCGTGGCTGAATGAGTGAAACTGCTTAAAGAGGCTTCTAGGATAGCCAATAGCCATTTAAAAGCAAATCCCCACAGCAGGAAATTTACAGGGAAAACCTACGCTCGCCGTTGTTTCTACATAGCTTTCACCTTTTGTTACAACTGTGTCTGAGTGTAACGAATTGCTCTTGCCGGGAGTCCTCCGTTGTCCAGGATTTTGTAGTAGTCATCCAGCTGGGTGGCGTTGCGCAACTGGTAGTGGGGCGTGTAAGAGAATGCGCCCAACCCGACGCCATGCAGACAACTGACGCCTTGGCTTATTAAGCCTGTCCAGGGTAGCGCGAAAAAGTCCTGGGTGATCGGAATAAACGATGCGGACTTAATGCGTCGCTTGAAATCTTTTAGCGCTGTTTCCAGGCTAGGTGTGCTGGTGAACTCTGGTTTATGGCTGGAAAGAAGGATGCCCTGCGGTCTTTCCGTCAGAATTTCCTCAAGATGCTGGGACAGTGCGGAGAATGTGATGGGTGACACTTTCAGACGCAGATAGACGGCTTTAAAGTCGAATGCCCTAATGGTTTGTAGCCAATCCTTAAGGTCCTCAATAGGACAGGACTGCGCATATTCACCGGGATCATTGATGCAGATGATGTTAAAGCCCAACCCTTTGATCAGGGCTAGCGCTTCCTCTGAGTCTGGACGAGCGTCCAACTCGATGACATGACGGGCATCGGCGCCGAAGTTCAGCTTGAACTCCCGCCCTAAATAGTACATGACCTGCGTTTGCGCTGCGGGAGTAAGCTGGCGCACCAGATCGCCGAACCAATGCAGGTACTTAACCTGGCAACCGGCAGGAAGGCTTTGCTTGAGTAGTCTCACTTCCTTTACGACATAGTCGATGTACTTCTGCAGATTTGCGCTCATGGATGGAAGTCGGCGGGTATAATTTTCCGCGCTTACGAGTGTGGTGAAGCAGGGCGCTTGAACGCTCAATGCGAACCCGCCTTCATAGTATCGAGCCAGAGAGCTGTTGCGATAGTCCGCATCATAGGCTCCCTCGTTTAAGGCGCTCCAGTTCTCGCTGGAGAACTCTTTGGGAGGGGAGTTGAGCAAATAAACCCAGCTATCATTACCCCCATTTTGTATCGCTTGTTCGACAACCTTTCCAACTGGCATATTGGGTCTCCAACCAGGTAAGAAAACATCTGCGCGCGCTTGACTGTCGTTGTTGGCGAATTGGCGCGCGCGCCTGCTGTCACACTTGCTGGCAAGTGAGTCCCCCTCTCTCCATGCTCAGTGTATCCAGCTCCCAGCGGGGCGCCTTGATATTGATCAAGGGGTGAGCGGGTGGCTGCCTGTGTGGGTGGACTTTAGTCGCAAAAGCCCTCAAACATTGGGTTTCTGGGGCATTGAGGGATAACATTCATTGCAGCTTTGGGCGGGGAGTTGATATCCTTTGCGGGCATTGAAAAAAGGCGGGCAAAAGTGCAGGCATTTCAGCTATTTCGGTCTTTCGTTTTTTACCTTGGGTATGCTTGGGGCGTCATCATCACATCATTAGTTGGTATGTTGGTGGGTCCTTACGTCAATTTTGAAAAGCGCTATTACATCGTATCCCGGTTTAATGTGTTTGCGCTTTGGTGGGCGCGCGTTGTTTGCGGCATACGTTATGAGATTGAGGGGCTGGAGAACATTCCGAAAACAAGCTGTGTGGTTGTCAGCAATCATCAAAGCGCCTGGGAAACCTATTTGTTAGGCGTCATATTCCGTCCTCAATGCACAGTACTGAAACAGGAGTTGATGAAAATTCCGTTTTTTGGCTGGGCGCTAAAAAGATTGAAGCCCATCGCCATTGACCGGAGTAAGCCTTCTGCGGCGCTTAAGCAATTGCTAAAGCAGGGAAAGGAGCGTCTGACTTCTGGGTATTGGGTTGTGATTTACCCTGAAGGAACGCGCGTTCGTCCTGGACAAGTTGGCAAATACAATAAGGGGGGCGCCTTGTTGGCGGTCAGCGCGGGCGTACCTTTACTGCCAGTGGCGCATAATGCAGGCGATTGCTGGCCTGCTGGCAGTATTAGTAAGCGCCCAGGTTTGATAAGGGTCAGGATCGGTGCGCCGATTGAAACCAGTGGGCGCGCTACCGATGAAGTTCATAAGGAAATGGAAGAGTGGATAAGGCGGACCTCCGCCGCCTTAAGCCAGGCGTAAGACTTTCTATTTGTAGTTTGAATATACTTTGTCCAAATAGCCTTCAGTACGCATCTTATCGAGCACTTTATTGAGGTGCTCAATGTGCTCATCAGGCGTGTCCTTGTTCATCGCCAAGTATAGACTGGTGTCTCGTATAGTAAATATAGGTTTGATGTCGGAAACACCGGCCAGCTTAGCGTAGTAATAGCCTGATGCGGTGCTGGAGATCCATAGGTCCACCTGTCTTTGTTGCAGCCTCTTTGGGTTGAGGCTGTCATCTTCCAGCTCTGAAGCGTTGAAGCCGTTGTTCTTCAAAAATTGCGCTCTGGAGTCATCCTTATAGCAACCAATGAGATAAGGCTTGGCGTCCTCTACAGAGTTAATTTTGATAGTAGTGTCATTTCTTGCGAAGAATACCCAGTCGTTCTTGGCGAGTGGACCTACCCACTTGAACAGCGGTTTGCGCGCATCGGTCAATGTAGTGCCGAATACGCCACGGAACTCTTTGCGTTGCGCGAAGTTGTAAGCGTAATTCCAATTTCTGAGCTTCATACGATAGTCATAACCCGAGCGTTTAAAGAGCTCTTTGACTATATCCACATTGATGCCGCTGATAGCGTCAGCTTTGTGTTCGTATTTGTGGTCTTCCTCGCCCATATTAAAAGGCGGGAAATTTTCCGTGACCAGGTTAAAGGTTTCGCCACGTGCAATGGCGGACAGAAAGAGAACAGAAACCAACAATAGCTTCTTAGCGATCATTAAATCACCTCAAACGGCTGGGCGGAATATTGTTCTGACTAACGATTAGTCTGGTTGCTTATTAAACAGCTGGTGTAGGTGTCTTCCTAATAAGTAGTTTTCCGGATGAGTGGGGAGGAAAGGGGAGGAATACCCCTGCGAGCCCCATGAAATAGGGGCTCGCAGGATTTGTAAGGCTCTGTTGTTTATCTGTATCTGGCGGTAATTTTTTCCAATTCGCCACTAGAGCGCATTTTTTCCAGGGCCTCATTGAGCTTGTTGACGTATTCATCCGGCGTTTCTTTGTTAACTGCTAAATACAGTTGTGTCTCCTTAACGGTGAATACAGGTTGAATGTTGGTAACGCCGTTTTTGGCTGCATAGTAGGGGCCGGAAACGGGTCCTGAGATCCAAAGGTCAATTTGACCGTTTTGTAGTCGCTTGGGATTCAAAGCGTCATCGTCGAGGCTGGAGGTCTCAAAGCCATTGGAAAGTAGCCATTGCTCTCTCACATCGCCTTTATACGCTCCAATCTTGTACTTCTTGGCGTCTTCAATCGAGTTTATTTTGATGGAGGAGCCTGATTTTGCGTAGAGGACCCAGCCGTCGGAGGCGATTGGGCCAACCCATTTAAATAGAGGTTTGCGAGCATCGGTGAGTGTGGTTCCGAATACACCTCGAAAATCTTTGCGCTGAGCGTAGTTGTATGCGTAGCTCCAATTACGCAGTTTCATGGTGTAACCGATTTTCGCCTTGGTGAAAATCTGTTTGACAACATCTGTAATCAGACCGGTGATGTCCTCGGGTCTGTGTTCATACTCAGCATCATTAACGCTCATGTTGTAGGGAGGGAAGTTTTCAGTAACCAGGTTGAAAGTTACCTCTTCCGCATTTGCTGATACGCAGAGAGTGGCGCATAACGCCAAAAGAAGGGAGCGAAAATAATACATGTCTTAACCTCGAATGTAGCTACCCCATTAAGGATAGTCCGTCTATCCGAAAAATCCACGGTATGCCGAGAATTTTTTTTGTTATTTTGTTGATTTTATTAACAAAAGTACACACTGAAAATAGAAGCGCTGTATTTTAATGCGTTTTGGTCGATTGGTGCTTAGTGGTGGTGCAAGGGGGAAGGTGAGGGGGAACAAAAAAGCCCGCTTAAAAAGCGGGCTCTCGAAACTTGGTAGCAAGGGGCGGATTTGAACCGCCGACCCCAGCATTATGAGTGCTGTGCTCTAACCAACTGAGCTACCTTGCCGTCTCATTTGAGGCGCGTATTCTGTTGTTTTTTGCTGGGCTTGTCAACCCTAAAAAATCATCAGTTTATACGTTAAATCTGAAATGAATGACGTCGCCGTCCTGAACGATGTAATCCTTGCCTTCCAAGCGCCATTTTCCTGCTTCTTTCGCGCCTTGCTCTCCGTTGAAAGATGTGAAGTCGTCATAGCCGACCACTTCCGCTCGGATGAATCCGCGTTCGAAATCGGAGTGTATGACGCCTGCCGCTTGTGGTGCGGTTGCGCCGATCTTAACGGTCCATGCGCGGACTTCTTTTACGCCCGCCGTAAAATAAGTCTGCAGGCCAAGTAACTTGTAGCCTGCACGAATGACGCGATCAAGTCCGGGTTCTTCCATGCCCAGGTCGGCCAGGAACTCGGCTTTTTCTTCGTCTTCCAGCTCTGCGATTTCCGATTCCAGCTTATTGCAGATGGGGACGACGACAGCGCCTTCTTTTTCGGCAATCGCTCTTACCACGTCGAGGTGGGGGTTGTTTTCGAAGCCGTCTTCAGCAACGTTGGCGATGTACATGGTTGGCTTTACAGTGAGCAGGCACAGCTCTCTGATCACCAGCATTTCCTCCGCGCTCAGATTCAGGGCGCGTACGGGCTTGGCTTCATTCAGGTGCGGCAGTAATTTTTCCATCACCTCAATTTGCTGCTTGGCGAATTTATCCCCGCCTTTGGCGATGCGCGAGATCCGCTTGATGCCCTTTTCTACGGTGTCCAGGTCGGCGAGAGCCAGCTCGGTATTAATGACATCGATATCTGCGGCAGGATCGACTTTATTCGCCACGTGAACCACGTTTTCATCTGCAAAGCAGCGCACTACGTGTGCGATGGCGTCGGTCTGTCTGATGTTCGCCAGGAATTGATTCCCCAGTCCCTCTCCTTTGGAGGCTCCGGCCACCAGGCCGGCGATGTCGACAAACTCCATAGTGGTAGGGATGACTTTCTGCGGCTTGACGATTTCCGCCAGCTTTTGCAGCCGAGGGTCGGGCATGGCGACGATGCCTGAGTTGGGCTCAATGGTGCAAAAAGGGAAGTTTTCGGCGTCGATGCCCGCTTGGGTGAGTGCATTAAACAGGGTTGATTTGCCTACGTTAGGGAGTCCGACTATGCCGCAATTAAATCCCATGATATGTCCTCAAGCTTGGAAATTTAAGTAATTAGGTCTCTATAAGTCTCGTCGGCCCATCCTATGCAGACAATGCAATAACTTGATGTCTGGCGCGGAAGGCGGAAAAACTAAACCGCAGGCTCAAACTTTGAGGGCTGCGGATCAAAATTTTGAAACCGGTGCGCTTTAGGCGCGTTAGTGGGCGCAAATTATACGCATTCGGGAGGGCGTGAGCCAGCTGGGCAGGGTAGGAAATGCGTCAGGCGCGGAAGCTGTGCAGGCGGTTCATGGCGGTGTCCCACTGGCCGGAAATGATGGCTTCCAGGTGGGTGTCCAGCTGATAGAATGCTGACTCCAGCTTGTCCATATCCTCTTTACTGATTCTGCCAAGAACATGGCTGGTCACCTTGCTTTTATCTCCGGGGTGGCCAATGCCTAGCCGCATGCGAGGGAAGTCTTTATTTCCGCCAAAGCAGCGAATGATGTCGCGCAGGCCATTGTGTCCTCCATGTCCGCCGCCAAACTTGAGGCGGAGTGTTCCGGCGTCAATGTCCAGTTCATCGTGCGCCACCAGTATATTTTCCAGTTCGATTTTGTAGAACTGGCTGAGGCTCAGAACGGATTGACCGCTGCGATTCATGAACGTGCTGGGAAATAGAAGGTGGATGTCTTCGCCGGCGATGGATATTTTGCAATAGTCGCCGTGAAGTTTTTTGTCCGGCCTTAAGAATTGGCCTTTTTTTCTGGCCAGATGCTCCAGCCAGAGAGCCCCGGCGTTATGCCGGGTCTGGGCGTAGTCGGGGCCGGGATTTCCCAGCCCGACAATGGCGCGAACAGGCTTCGCCATGGAGCCTTATTCAGCCTCGCCTTCGCCTTCAGCTTCGTCAGCTTTGGCGCCTTTCGGCTTGTGTACTGCAACAACAGGCAGGTCGTGATCTGAGCCTTTTGTCAGCTCAGCCAGTTCAACGCCTTCTGGCAGTTTCAAGTCGGAAAGGTGCAGGATTTGCTCAACCTGTACGGAAGTCATGTCAACTTCGATGAATTCAGGCAGGTTAGCGGGTAAACAGATTACTTCAACTTCTGTTTGTTGATGAGAAATGCTGCCGCCGCCCTGGCGTACGCCTTCACACTTATCTTCGTTGATGAAGTGCAGGGGAACGTTTACGTGCAGTTTTTGATCTTTTTGTACGCGGAGGAAGTCGGCGTGCATGATGATCGGCTTGTACGGATGGCGTTGCAGATCTTTCAGGATGACGGACTCATTGGTTCCTTCAACGTCCAGAGTCAGAATGTGAGAGTAGAACGCTTCATTCTGCAGGGCGTGGCTTAGTTGGTTGTGGCTAACAGAAATTGCTACAGGAGCAGTTTCGCCACCGTAGATGATGCCAGGAACCTTGCCGTCAACGCGACGTAGGCGGCGGCTCGCACCTTTCCCCTGAACGTCACGCTTTTCAGCGTTTAAGCTAAATTCATTACTCATGATGATTTCCTCAGTTTTGAACCCGGCAGGCCCGCGACCAGACCTGAAGGGCGTTGTGGTTACCGGTCGAAAATCGCCGGCGTCTTAAACAAACAAAGCTTCCTGAGAGGAAGCTTTGTCGCTTTATCCCGATGTGGCGGGATAATTATCCGAACATGGCGCTGATCGACTCTTCGTTGCAAACGCGGCGAATCGATTCGGCCAATAGGCCCGCCAAAGAAAGCTGGCGGATTTTATCACACTTCTGGGCTTTGTCACTCAATGGAATTGTGTCTGTGACCACAAGTTCATCCAGGACCGAGTTCTCGATGTTTTCGATGGCTGGGCCGGATAGGACGGGGTGAGTGATATAAGCAATGACTTTACTTGCGCCATGCTCTTTCAGTGCATTAGCCGCTTTGCAAAGTGTCCCTGCCGTATCCACGATGTCGTCGACCAGAATGCAGACCTTGTCCTGCACTTCGCCGATGATGTGCATAACCTGGGCTTCGTTGGCTCGTGGGCGACGTTTGTCGATGATGGCCAAGTCTGCATCGTCCAGGCGTTTGGCGAATGCGCGAGCGCGTACAACGCCGCCGACATCCGGAGATACGACAACAAAATTCTCAAAATTGCGACGCTCTATATCGTCAAGCATAACCGGGGTGGCGTAAGCGTTGTCCACAGGAATGTGGAAGAAGCCCTGAATCTGGTCTGCGTGAAGATCGACGGTCAGTACGCGATTGATGCCGACGCCGGTAAGAATATCCGCCACTACTTTTGCGCTTATGGGGACGCGGGAAGAGCGTGGTCTGCGATCCTGGCGGGCGTAGCCGTAATAAGGGATTACAGCGGTGATTCTTCCTGCCGAAGCTCTTCTCAGCGCATCAGCCATAACCACCAGCTCCATCAAATTATCATTGGTGGGGGCGCAAGTGGGCTGGATAATGAAAACGTCCCGACCGCGCACGTTTTCATTGATTTCCACCGATACTTCACCATCGCTGAAGCGGGTGACGGCGGCGGCGCCCATAGGGATATGGAGCGTATCAACGACGTTCTTGGCAAGTTCGGGGTTTGCTTGGCCGGTAAAAACCATTAACTTGGACACGGGACGTACCTTCATAATAGCGTCTAGGCAAATAATGAATTTTTAAAGGAATGGATTTTGAAGTTGGCTGGGGTGGTAGGATTCGAACCTACGCATGACGGGATCAAAACCCGCTGCCTTACCGCTTGGCTACACCCCAGTGGAGTCGCATCTCTGCTGTTAGTTTTAATGATTTCGCCATTGTTTGAGTTCGTTAAGAACTGGCGATTCATTAATGCTCTTGGCGACAAAGCCTTGATATTTTGTCGGCATTTGGGAGAGAACATATTCCGCTCGCTTTTTGTCGGAGAAGCTTGCAAAAATGCAGGCCCCTGTTCCGGTTAATCTAGCTGGCGAAAACTGATCTAGCCAATTTATCGCCTCGCGAATCTCTGGGTACATCCTGCAAACCACTGTTTCACAGTCGTTTCGGAGGTTTTCGAGATCTCCCTCAAGAGCGGGCGCTATTGTGCTTTTTGGTGTGTCTCTTGTCAACCACTTATCTGAAAAAATTTTCGCGGTAGATATATGAAGATTTGGGTGGACGACTAAATACCATTTTTCCTGAGTGTCAACGGGATGGAGTATGTCTCCCACGCCTTCAGCGAAAGCCGTCGCGCCGCGGACGAATACGGGTACGTCGGCGCCCAGTTTTAACCCAAGCGCAGCTAAAGTCTCGGTATTGATATCGGCATTCCACAACCTATTTAGCGCCAACAATGTCGTTGCTGCGTTTGAACTGCCGCCGCCTATGCCGCCGCCCATTGGCAGCTTCTTATTTATATAGATGGATACTCCGCTGATTTGCCCGGCCTTGTCTGGGCTTGTCGCCGTAATATGTTCTTTCAATAAGCGGGCGGCTTTGATGATGAGGTTGTCGGCTTCTGGCACGCCAGGGAGGCTTGGCTCCAGCGTTATACGTTGATCATCCCTGGGAGTGAAGCTCAGGCTGTCGCCGTAATCCAACAATTGAAACAACGTCTGTAATTCATGGTAGCCATCGGGGCGTCTGCCGGTGATGTGTAGAAAAAGATTAAGCTTGGCGGGAGAGCTTAGGGTCAGGGTTTCGTTGCGCATAAAAGAGTGAGTAGGTTAAAGCTGGTTATTGCCGGGGTGAGATTAAGGCGCTCAGGGGCGCCATTCTGTTATGGCCAGCTTGACGCGGGCGTCTTCGCTGGTAAGGGTGATTTTTTCCGGTAGCGACAGATCGCCGACTTGTTTGAAACGACTATATTCAACCAGCCAGCCGTTTTGTTCGATGCTGATCAGCTCCCCATCAACGCTAAAGGTAAGTTGGTTAGGCTCTCTGACGTCAGGCACGCCGCGCACCCAATAGGGGAGTGATTCGATCGGTATCGACCAGCCGAGTGCGTGCTCCAGTAGTTGCTGAGGGCGTTCGGAGAATAAAGGCTCATTGTCGGGCTGCGAGAGGCGGATGCCTTTGGGCGAGCCTTCTATCTGTGTGGCGCCCAACCCCAATAAAGAAGAAGAAACATGAATGGCGAAGCGCTCGCCCTGTTGATTCCACTCATTGATGATGGCGCTATCCAGTCGATCGCCTCTGCGTACGCTCAGCTTGCCTTGCAGCCGCCAGTGGTCGAACGCCAGTAGTGCGCTTTTACGTTGTGACCAGTCATCTGGCGCATTTAGCGTTGTTTCTTTGGGTGGAGTTAGCTGACAACCGCTCAAAGCGACCAGAGTTGTTAGCAGGGTGGCGAAAAGGCGTCCGCCAGAAAATGTTTTTGACATCTATCGCGTCCGTTTACATGGATTGCTTGGCTGGATTGACGGACGGGCGTGAAAGGCGCCCGTCCGAAAATATGTTATGGGGGAATTAAAGGTCTACGTTCAGGCGCTTTAGGGTTTCATTCAGAAGCTGATGATCGGGTTTTGTATTCAGCGCTTCGCGCCATATATTTTTTGCATCGTCCTGTCTGCCCAGTGACCAGAGTACTTCGCCCAGGTGGGAGGCGACCTCTGGATCAGGAAACTTGGAGTAAGCTTCTTGTAGAAAGCCAACTG
Organism: Hahella chejuensis KCTC 2396; assembly: GCF_000012985.1. Classification (NCBI taxonomy): domain Bacteria; kingdom Pseudomonadati; phylum Pseudomonadota; class Gammaproteobacteria; order Oceanospirillales; family Hahellaceae; genus Hahella; species Hahella chejuensis. The sequence goes on from NC_007645.1 coordinate 1,753,996, forward strand.
CTTCGCCAGATTTGCCTAAACGGAACAGCACCCAGCCCATGCTATCGAGTATGGCGGGATTGCCAGGGTCCAGCTCTAACGCTTTGTTGATCAGGTTGTATGCCTCTTGAGTGCGCTCAGTGCGGTCTGCAAGGGTGTAGCCCAGTGCGTTCAAGGCGACGGCGTTGTCTGGATCAAGAGCAATAATATGGCGCAGGTCGTCTTCCATACCTTGCAGTAAACCCATGCGGTCTTTCAGCATGGCTCTGGCGTATAACAATTGCAGGTCTTCGGGATATTCCTCCACCGCTTGGTTTGAAAACTTCAACGCGGCGTCAAGGTCATCCAGCTCCAGCATGAGGTTGATTTGCAGTTCCCATAATTGACTGGCCTGGGAGGGTAAATTCTCCCGGGCTTCGGTGAACGCGGCTTCCGCTTCGCTTTGGCGACCGGAGCGGATCAGCAGGTAGGCGGAGCGAGCCAAAGCGTTAAAATAGTGGCCGCCGCGGGTCACGTTCTGATAATGCTGGATGGCGTCTTCAACTCTGTCTTCCTGATCGGCGATGCGCGCCAGATAAAAGTGAGCTTCATTGAGATGTTGCCCTTGCTTGACCAGTTCTTCTAAGTGCTTACGGGCTTCCTGGATATGCTGATTTTCCAGGGAGACCAGCGCATAAGAGAGTTTGAGGTGCGGCGTATTAGGGAAGCGATTCATCAGCTCCTTATATATAGACTGCGCAGCGTCGAAATTGTGCGCCTCAATCTGCGTGCGGGCGTACAGCGCGCCTACTTGTACTTCATCGGGATGCTTGGCGTACTGTTTTTTCAAATACGCGAGAGAAACATCAACGCCTTTGACGCTCTTCAGGAGGCGGGCGCGCAAGGCTATCACCGCCGGATTGTCTGGTGAGGTCTTTAGCAGCGGGTCGGTGCTGGCGAGCGCTGCTTCTTCCATGCCGTTGATTTCCTGCAGCACGGCGTAGCCGTACATGAGCTCCCCGTTTTCCGGATGACGCTCCAGAATCTTCTTGTACAGGTTGAGCAGTTCTTTCTTTTCCTCGTCGGTCAGGTTTTTGGCATGGACGGCGAGGCGGTCGAACGTTGTCGGCCCTTCAAGCTCCAGCACCTGCTCCATATGAGACAACGCTTCTGGATACTGCTTTTGTTTGATGAGCTGGAAGGCGGCCAATTGGTGAGCGTCTACGTTGTCCGGCTCCACTTCGGTCCACAGCAGCGTCATTTCGGTCATGGCCGCGTCGTCTTTAATATATTGCGCGGCGTTGAGCGCTCGGCGTATAACGCCGATGTCGCGGGTTTCGCGGGCGACTTTTAGATAATTCTGCAGCAACATATCGACCTGTCCGCGTTGTCCCGCGATTTCCGCGGTAAGCAAGTCCAACAAAGTGGAGCGGCTGAATTGTTGCGGGTAAGGAGATTGTGCGTCCGGGGCGGGAGCAAGCTCGGTGTCATCGTAGGCTTGGAGCACCGGGATGGGGCGTTGCGTGACGGGGTCCGTCACCTCTTGTGCTTTTTGCAGGCCGGCGATCTGACTGCAACCGGGGAAAACAACACAAACCACCGCGCTGAGCAGCGCTCGATGCAAATATTTCATTGATACTATCTTATTACCGGTCTTATGACGTTTTATCGAGAGGTTTGCTGACAAGCTAGCATATACCTCCTACTTAGCATAGCTCTATTCATTAAAGCTTGTTAACCGCTCGAAGCCTTTATTGATGTGATGTAACCCCTTCTCTTATCGGTCTATTTTGCAATGCTTTTCAACCAGGCGGGAGGGAAGGCGGGGAGCGGCAATTTTGGGATTGGCCGCCTATAATTTGTTTTAGATTAAAACTTCGCCGCCGCGATTTCGGTATATTTTTAAGATAAGTCATTGTACGCAGCGGTCAGCGCGTTAAAATGGTCGCCGGCTTGGGAGATGTCCTGGTTGTTATGGCGCTTTTTGTTATAAGTATTAATCATAAAACCGCCCCGGTTGCGATCCGGGAGAAGGTGGCGTTCGGCCCGGAAAAGCTGGCTGATGCGCTGGAGCGCCTGCGCTGCCGCCCCGACATCGACGAAGTCACAATCCTTTCCACGTGCAATCGCACGGAGTTGTACTGCGCCACCCCGGGAGAACCGGATGAAATAAGCCTGATAGAGTGGCTTGGGCAGTACCATCAAGTCAGCCTCACCGAGCTGAAAGCCTGCTGCAATATATATAATGATGAAGATGCTGCGCAGCACATGATGCGCGTCGCCAGCGGCATTGATTCCATGGTGTTGGGCGAGCCTCAGATTCTTGGGCAGATGAAAGAAGCGCATGCTTCCGGCAGAGCCGCTGGTTCGTTGGGCGGCCCACTGGATCGCCTGTTTCAGCATGCATTCGCTGTCGCGAAGCGGGTGCGGACCGAGACGGCGATTGGAGAAAACCCCGTCTCCGTTGCTTATGCGGCGGTAAGCATGGCGTCGCATATTTTCTCCAATATGGAGCAGAATACCGCCTTGCTGATTGGCGCCGGCGAGACGATTGAGCTGGTGGCGCGTCATTTGTACCGCGCCGGGGTGCGTTCTCTGATTGTCGCCAATCGCACGCTCTCCCGGGCCAGAGATCTGGCCGCTGAATTCCATGGCAGCGCTATAGGGCTTTCCGACATCCCGGAATATCTGCACCGTGCGGATATCGTTATCGCTTCCACCGCCAGTCCGCTGCCTATTCTTGGCAAAGGCGCGGTGGAGAAGGCGCTCAAGCGACGCAAGCATAAACCCATGTTTATGGTGGATATCGCTGTTCCCAGGGACATAGAGGAAGAAGTCAGCGAACTCGCCGACGTATATCTCTATACCGTCGACGATCTGCGTCAAGTCATCGAAGACAACATGAAGTCGCGAGAAGGCGCCGCTGAAGAAGCTGAGCGTTTGATTGCGGCAGGCGCCGCGGATTTCATGTATCATCTGCGCGCTCTTGATTCGGTGTCGGTTTTGCGGCGCTTTCGCGACCAGGCGGAAGGCGTCCGCGACGCAGAGCTGCAGAAAGCCATCAGACTGCTTAACCGGGGGGACGACCCCGAATCCGTCCTGCGCATGCTGGCTCATGGACTCACCAATAAGCTGATACACCATCCTACCGTTCAGGTTCGTCGCGCTTCCGCGGAAGGGCGTCAAGAAGTGACTGGCTGGTTGCGGGATTTGTTTCAGCTTCCGGATGAAAAAGTTAACAACGATTAGCGTCCGTTGAGGCCGGAATCCGGCCAACCTCTATCCCCGTTTCGGTCGACTGCGTAATTTCACTATGGTTATTGGTTTATGAAAGAATCGATTAAGTTAAAGCTCGATCTTTTGAAAGATCGTTATGAGGAAGTGGGGGCGCTGCTCTCCGACCCGGATATCATCAGCGTCCAGGAAAAATTTAAAGAACTGTCGAAAGAATATGCGGAACTGGAGCCGGTGGTGCAGTGCTATCAGGAATACCAGAACGCGTTAAACGCCATTGAAGAGTCCAAGTTGTTGCTTAACGACAGCGATGCGGACATGCGGGAAATGGCGAAAGAAGAACTGGCTGCGGCGGAAGAGTCCAGCGAGCAGTTAGAGAAAGATCTGCAGATTCTGTTGTTGCCCCGCGATCCGCGTGATGGCTCCAACGTGTTTCTTGAAATTCGCGCAGGGACCGGCGGTGATGAGGCGGCTATTTTCGCAGGCGACTTGTTCCGCATGTACTCCCGCTACGCCGAACTGAAAAAGTGGAAAGTGGAGATTGTCAGCGAAAGTCCTGGCGAACATGGCGGTTATAAAGAAGTGATCAGTCGCGTTGCCGGCGATAATGTTTTCAACCTGCTGAAATTCGAATCCGGCGCGCATCGTGTGCAACGGGTGCCGGAAACGGAGTCGCAAGGCCGCATTCACACCTCCGCCTGTACGGTGGCCATTCTTCCTGAAGTTGAGGAAGTGGGCGACGTGGACATCAACCCGGCGGATTTGCGTGTGGACACTTACCGCGCCTCCGGGGCGGGTGGTCAGCACGTTAACAAAACTGACTCCGCCATTCGTATCACCCACTTACCGTCAGGCATCGTCGTGGAATGTCAGGACGAGCGTTCGCAGCACAAAAACCGCGCCAAAGCCATGTCGTTGCTGAAAGCCAAATTGCTTTCTTCCGCGCAGGAGAAACAAGCGAAGGAACAGGCTCAGACGCGTAAATCGCTGGTAGGCAGCGGCGACCGCTCCGAACGTATCCGCACCTACAATTATCCGCAAGGGCGTATCACAGATCACCGCATCAATCTGACTTTGTACAAACTGGAGGAAGTGGTGCAGGGCGACCTTGATCCAGTAATCCAGCCCTTGCTGCAAGAGTATCAGGCGGAGATGCTGGCCAGCATCAGCGAATAAGCGATAAACCGGGACCGGACTTATGCGCATAGACGAAGCCCTGGCTTGGGCGAAAAGCCGGCTTGAGACGGAAAGTCCCAGGCTGGACGCCGAAGTGCTGCTTGCTCATGTCTTGGGAAAAGGGCGCACTTATCTGATCAGTCATAACGACAGTGTGTTGGATGAGCCTGCGTTGCAGGCCTACCAGCGCCTCATCGCCGAGCGTGAAACAGGTCGACCGGTGGCGCACTTGATCGGCAAGCGGGAGTTTTGGTCGCTGGAGTTTCAAGTTAGCCCCGCCACGTTGATTCCCAGGCCGGAAACCGAATTGCTGGTTGAGTTGGTCCTGGAGGAAGCGGCTCCTGCAGGCGCCAAGGTACTGGATTTGGGTACTGGAACAGGCGCCATCGCCTGTGCGTTGGCGCATGAACGGCCCGACTGGCGCTTCACGGCGGTGGATGTCAGTCAGGAGGCGGTTGAGCTGGCGACGACGAATGTTTTGTCGCTTGGACTGACGAATGTACGATGTCTGCGGTCGAACTGGTATGACGCAGTCGGGGACGAGCAGTTCCATGTTATTGTCAGCAATCCGCCTTATATTGATGCGCTGGACATTCACCTGACGCAAGGGGATGTGCGCTTTGAACCGGCCTCCGCACTGGTGGCGGCGGATCATGGTTTGGCGGATATTCGCATGATCGCCGCTGGCGCCGGACGTCACCTGCTGGCAGGCGGCTTGCTGGCGGTGGAGCACGGCTACGATCAAGGCGCGGCGGCGCGTGAAATTTTTTCTACTGCCGGCTATGTTGACGTGCGGACACATCAGGACTTGGCGGGGCATGACCGAATCACCCTGGGGCGCTTACCTGAATAGAGTCGGCGCGCCGTGGTATGGAGGAACCTATGCGGGATGAAATGAACGATACGCTGCTGATGCGTTACAACCGGCAGATCATGATGCCGGATTTTGATATCGCCGGTCAGGAGGCGCTGCGAAACAGCTCCGCGCTGGTTATCGGGTTGGGCGGTCTTGGATGTCCCGCCGCCATGTATTTGGGCGCGGCCGGTTGCGGACGTATGGTGTTGGCGGATTTTGACGCAGTGGACTTGTCCAATCTACAGCGTCAGATCGCTCATAGAGAGCAGGACGTTGGCGTCAACAAGGCTGAGTCCGTGCGGCGCGCCCTCGCTGACATCAACCCGGATGTCAGAGTAGAGACCATTACGCAGCCTTTGCAGGATGAATTACTGGCTGCCGCTGTCTCTGATGTGGATGTTGTGCTGGATTGCACTGATAATTTCGCCACCCGATCGGCGGTTAATGAGGCTTGCGTGCAATACGGCAAGCCCTTAGTGTCAGGAGCGGCGATTCGCTCCGAAGGGCAACTGGCGGTGTTTGATCCACGCAGAGACGATGCTCCCTGTTATCACTGCCTATACGGAATGTTGTCCGAACAGCAACTGACCTGCTCCGAGGCGGGCGTCATGGCGCCTTTGGTTGGCGTTATTGGCAGTCTGCAGGCGCTGGAGGCAGTAAAAATCCTTAGCGGATATGGCGACGTCTGCGCCGGCAGACTGCTGCTGTTTGATGGAAAAACCATGCAGTGGCGCGAATTCAAGGTGCGCAAAGATCCGTCATGCGCTGTGTGCGGATGAGGTCGAGTTTTTAAGCTCCCGAAACGCCTGCAACGCTCGCTCGCGACTGGCTTTCAAATCCACAATCGGAACGGGATAGCCCAGCCGACTCCTGACGTCAGACGGGGGCTGGTGGATGAGTTTGGCCGATAGTTCGGCCAGCTCGGGCGCATAGTGACGAATAAAGTCTCCGTTTGGATCGAACCTTTCACTTTGCGCTACCGGATTGAACATGCGGAAATAAGGCGCAGCGTCAACGCCGGTGGAAGCGCTCCATTGCCAGCCTCCGTTATTGGCTGCGAGGTGGCCGTCTATCAGTTTACACATGAAGTAACGCTCGCCCAGGCGCCAGTCGAGCAACAGGTTTTTGCTCAGAAACATGGCGCAGATCATGCGCAGCCGATTGTGCATCCAGCCAGTCTGATTCAACTGCCGCATTGCGGCGTCGACGATAGGGATTCCCGTTTTCCCTTCGCACCATGCCAGAAAGTCTTTTTCAGAATGTCGCCATTGCAGGTTTTCTGTCTCCTGCTTGAAGGCTTTCGTCATGCTGATGCGAGGAAAGTCATACAAAATATGAATGTAGAAATCCCGCCAGATCAATTCATTAATCCAGGTGTCTACGCCTTCGCTTGCATTTGGCGATGCATGGCGATGTCGCTGCGCGGCGTGAAAGCATTGCCGCCCGGAAAGCACGCCCAAAGCGAGGTAGGGGGACAGTTGGCTGACCCCGTCAATGGCGGGAAAGTCTCGTTGTTCATGGTAACGGTCAACTTTGTGCTCCAGAAAGTCGTCCAGCTTCTGCAAGGCGGCGTCCTCTCCGGCGGCGTAAGTCTGCGAAGAGACCTTGTCAAAGCCTGAGACGGACTCCGGTACGTCACCCTCGGGTGTTTGCATTGGCGATGGCTGCTTCGCTGGCTCCGGCCAAAGTTCAATGTGCTCCGGACATTGTGAAAACCAGGCGCGTTTATAGGGGGTAAAAACGGCATAGGGAGTACCCTGGCCGGTACGGATGGAGCCCGCGGGAAGAATGCTTTGATCGCGAAACTTAAGGGCTTCCAGGCCTTCAGCGTTCAATGTCTCCTTGACAGCTTTGTCTCTGCGTCTTTCATTAACGCCAAACTCTTCATTAAAGGTTAACGCGCTACATTGATGCTGTTGCATAAGCGTAAGAAGCTTGGTCGGCGCCTCGTCAAAGCGGGGAGCGTCCAGAATAAACAGGGGAATATTCAGTTTGGCCAGCTCAGCTTGCAATGCTTTGAGGTTGCGCAACATGAAGTCCAGTTTGATATCCGCCATGTCATGACTGCGCCATTGCTCAGGGCTCACCAGGAAGCAGGCGATCAGCTCTGAGTTTTGCTCTCGGGCGCGTTGGGCGGCGGCGTATAATGCCGGGTTGTCGCGGGTGCGCAGGTCGTTGCGGAACCAGTGCAGGGTTCGCGGCATGTGATCTCCTTGAGGGATTATTTGTTTGCGATTTGCGTATCTCGGGTTATTTTATTTACGCATAAAGTTTATGAATGGACGCCCCGGAAGAAAACTTTCCGGCGCGGAATAATTGTGGAGTGGCTGTGAAGCATGTTGAGTGGATGTGAGAATGACTGAAGGCGCAGTGAACAAGCTGGAAGAGACGGCGAAAAGCGATCCTCAAGGTGGAAAAGAGCATTTGGTGGTCGGCTGGCGGGAGTGGGTGGCGTTGCCGGAACTGGGCATCCCCAGAATCAAGGCGAAAGTTGATACTGGAGCGAGAACTTCCGCGCTGCATGCGTTTGAATTGGAGTCTTATGAGTCGCCGATGGGGACTCGGGTGCGCTTTGCGATCCACCCGGTTCAGGGCGATAGCGAGAAAGTCATTGAGTGCGATGCGGCGGTGATCGATCGGCGCATGGTGTCGGACTCCGGCGGCCACCGGGAAATGCGCTTTGTGATCAGTACGCTGCTACAGGTGGGCGGATATGCCTGGCCGGTGGAGATGACGCTCACCAATCGCGACAGCATGCGCTTCCGTATGTTGCTGGGACGCACAGCAATGGAGGGCCGGATACAGGTGAATCCGGCTGCCTCCTATCTGATGGGGAAAATCAGGAAATCATAGATTGGCTTCCGCAAATTCCGCCAGGGCGGATCTGGGCACGCCGCGTAAGTGAACGTGCGCGCCGTGCTTGAAGCCGCGGAAGCGCTCGGTCATATAAGTCAGGCCTGAGCTGGGTGCATTCAAGTAAGGGGTATCGATTTGCGCCAGGTTGCCGAGGCAGACCACCTTACTGCCGTTGCCGGCCCGGGTGATAATCGTTTTCACCTGATGCGGCGTGAGGTTTTGGCACTCGTCAATAACGATCAGACTGTGCTGGAAACTGCGGCCGCGGATATAGTTCAGCGATTTGAACTGTATTGGCACTTTTTGCAGGATGTACTCCACGCTGGCGGACATGTTTTCATCATCGTGATGCAGCGCCTCCAGGTTATCGGTAATGGCGCCCAGCCAGGGCTCCATTTTTTCCGCTTCGGTGCCGGGCAGGAAGCCGATGTCCTCGTCGAGCCCCTGAGTGCTGCGGGTGACGATAATGCGCTTGTAGCGTTTGCTCGCTACGGTCATTTCAATCGCTGCAGCCAGAGCCAGAATGGTCTTGCCTGAGCCGGCGGCGCCGGTCAGATTCACCAAGTGAATGTCCGGGTCCAGCAATAATTGGAGCGCGACCGCCTGATAGATATCACGGGGCGTCAATCCCCAGGCTTCTTGCTGTAACAGCTTGTCGCGAGACAGGTCGCGCACCACCATGTGGTCATCGCGGAAATCAGAAACGCGTCCTACGAATCCTTGCTCGTCAATGATGAAGTCATTACGATTCAGGTCTTTCAGTTCCGGCAGACGCGGTATGACGTGTTCGGTGAGCCCGTCTTTCTGCAGCGTCTCCACCTTGTTGATGTTGTCCCAGAAGCTGTGGTTAAACTCCTGATAGCCTTTGGGCAGCAGATCAATATCGTCGATCAACTGGTCGGTGTGATAGTCCTCAGCCTCCACGCCGCAAGCCCTGGCTTTCAGACGCATGTTGATGTCTTTGCTCACCAGGATGGTGGGGCGGGATTTGTGTTTGCTCTGGAGCGTCACCAGCGCGTTGATGATCTTGTTGTCGTTAAGCGTTTCTGGCAGTTGCACCTGATGGGCGCCTTCCAGGTCCATCAGAATGGAAATGGTTCCGAGAGGCTCGCCTTTAACGACACGTACAATAGGGACGCCTTTTTCTATCTCTTTTGGCGTGGCGTCCCCCAGTAATTTATCGATCAGGCGTATCGCCTGACGGCAATCGGCGGCAATGGATGATTTGCCGGACTTCAGACGGTCTAACTCCTCCAGCACAGTAATGGGAATGACGACTTGGTGTTCTTCGAAGTTGAGAATGGCGTTTGGATCGTGAATAAGGACGTTGGTGTCAAGCACATAGTTCTTCAATTGCGAACGGGATCGCGCCATGCTTTATTTCCTTTGCCGGTTGATGAGCAGCAACGTGTCTGGGAGTGGTTGGCGCAGGCTGCGCCTGATGGTCGAGTGCGAGGATGTATGAGGAATATGTAGGTTTGAATCAACAACCCACTCCCTGCCATTGATGTCTGGTTATTGTTCGACGTTAAAGGACTGGGTTTTTCTGCGCTAACCGAGCAGTCATTTAACGTCCCTCACTTGCATAATAACCTACGCATGTAATTTTGGAAGCATCTGGAATAATAAAAAACGGATTAGGCTGGCTGAAGGACTCCGCGCCAAAGCAAGTTCATAGACTCTCTCAGCGCCGGTTCAAACGCTGGAACCAGTGCGTCCAGGTTGCGTTGCATTAAGACTTCCTTCACTTGGGTTGGAACGCTTTGCATCTGCCACAATCCCAATAGCAGAGCATTAGTGTGAAGCAGCAAATTGAGGCATTGGGTTTCGGTAAGTTGGGGTAAATGACGACGCAAGCCGACGGCCAGTATTTGTATGCGTCCCATCAGTTCCGCTTTAAAATCGGCGACGCGCTCTGCTTCTACATTACGTTCGAGAATGGAACTGGTCATGGAGGCCAAAGGCATGAAATGAGGATGTTCCTGCACAAACCGGGTTGTTTGGTTAATTAATCCGCCGATAAGGTCTTCGTTAGATTTTTCTTTGTCCTCTGCGACCTCCGCGAGTTCTTGTAACAGCTGCTGGTAGAGTCCGCCAAGCAGATCCAGAAAGATTTCTTCTTTGGTTTTGAAGTAGAGGTACACGGTTCCCTTGGCGAGTCCGGCCTGTTGGGCGATGTTGATCACTGACGGCAACTGTGTGGGCTGCAGTAAGTAAAGCGCGCGAGCGGCTTCCAGTATGCTGTGTCGGCGCGCGGCCTTTTCCTGCTCATCAATAGCGCGGCTGCGCCGGGTTGGGTGTTTCACTGAGACGTTTACCTGCTTAGTACTACATCGTTAAACGATAGACGTCGTTATTCTAGCATTTAAGCTCTCTTCAAGTGTTGTGAACTAGGCATGGCTATGGGGGAAGAGTAGAATGTTTTGCGCAACGATAACAATTCCGCCGACCTGAAGAGGATTTTGGACGATGACTCTGGTCGCAAGCGACATCATGACGCCCCACATCAAATCCGTACCCGCCAGCTGGACGATGCAAAAGTTTGGCGCGTTTCTGGCCCAGAATGGCATTTCCGGCAGTCCTGTGGTGAACGACCGCAATGAAGTGGTCGGCATCGCTACTTTGTCCGATATCGCGGACTTCCATCTCAACCACGTCGACACTAATTACGACGCGCAAATGACGCCAGAAGAGCAAAAAGAAGCCCGCCGCCTGCGTCAGTTTATTTTTGAGGAAATGGTGAAAGTGCCGGTGGAGGTGGGCGACATCATGTCGCCCATTCTGCTGTATGTCACCGAAACCACGCCTTTATCGGAAGTGGCGGAGCTGATGATGAAAGAACATCTGCACCGGATTTTTGTCCTACGCGAGAAGAAAGTGGTTGGCATCATTACCACCTACGACATGCTGAAAGTGTTAAAAGAGAGCCTGAACTGAATTCGGTTATTGTTCGACCTTGGTTTCCACAGCGACGACGTTCCCTGCGTCATCATACTGAATGCGGGCATTGCGATAGGGATCGCTATTGGCGAGCTTCTCCAAGGCTCGCATGGATTTGTAGGGGATGTCGACTATCAGCGAATTCACCAGCCAGCTGGGAATAGCGCCGGCTGGCTCGGTGTGCTGCAGCCATGTCATGCGCGTCTGCGATTCCCCCTGCGGCTGAAACAAATAGTGCGTCTCTTGCTGATGCACGCGCACATACTGGTCTTTTTCCGGCACTTTATCGTCTACGGCGTACATATCCATAGTCACCTCCTGAGTGGAGGGATCACGCTGAGTGCTGATTTCCAATACATAGTCCCGATCACGCACTGGCCAGGGTAAGTCATTGACGGAATACGCATAACGCTTGTTGAAGCTGCCGCGCTCCACTTCCTCTGACGCGATGCAGCCATGCACCCACTTCATACAGGAGGCAGGATCAGCCATAACCGCCAGAATAGAGCGCAGTGGCGTATTTAGTACTGTTTCTGCTTTGAACGCTTTGAAGTCGGACCCGGGGAAGTGCATGGTGAAGATTTTTACCCCGTCTTTATTGAACTCAAGCCGCCATTGCTCTGAGTCCATTGGGATTTCCCCACGGGCTACAATCGACGTAGATAATAAAGATGCGCCAAGAAGAAATCCGACGAGGATATGTCCTGGTAAGGGGGTTTTCAGATGTGAGCGCCGCATTGTTATAGTTGTTTCTCCATAAGATGCCTGGGCGGTTGGAGCCGCTGTGGGGCGATTATGTTAGCACTTGCGACAGCGCCAAAATGATAAGAAACGCCCATTTACAGGCGGCGGTCAAACCGGATTCAGGATGGCGGCTGTGGCGTAGGATTTATGAGGGGTATATAAGGGGTATATAAAAGGAAAGAGGCGTTGAAAGGAGAGGTAAAAGCAAGCCTGCGCGTCAAGCCGGGTGAAGCGCAGGCTGAAATCTCATTCAGGGAGGGTGATATTCAACTCCAGCACGGCGCAGTCATCGTTGCGGTCAATCTGCACTTGGATGTCTTCCCGGTTGATTTTGACGTACTTACCGATCACTTCCAGGATTTCCTGTTGCAGTTGCGGCAGATAATCCGGTTGATTGCGCTGGGATCGTTCGTGGGCAACGATGATCTGCAGACGCTCTTTCGCTACGGAAGCGGTCGCCTGTTTGTTGCTGCGGAAATAATCCCAGAAGCTCATGCCTTACCTCCAAACACGCGTTGGAAGAAGCCTTTTTTCTGTACGTCAAGAAAACGGTGCTCGCGATCTTCGCCCAATAAGCGGGCGACAGCGTCTGCGTAGGCTTGGCCCGCGTCGCTTTGGTGGTCGTGAATGACAGGAACGCCCTGGTTGGAGGCGGTCAGTACCGATTTGGATTCTGGAATAACGCCTAGCAACGGCACAGCCAGAATTTCTTCGACGTCCTGCACGCTCAGCATTTCGCCGTTTTGCACACGCTCAGGATTGTAGCGAGTCAGCAGCAGGTGCTCTTTCACCGGATCGAGGCCCATCTCCGCGCGACGGGATTTACTGTGCAGAATGCCCAGAATGCGGTCGGAATCGCGTACAGATGAAACTTCCGGATTGGTGACGACAACGGCTTCGTCGGCGTAATACAACGCCATCATGGCGCCGTGCTCAATGCCCGCCGGGGAGTCGCAGATAATGTATTCGAAGGTTTCGGACAGCTCATTCAGCACCCGCTCAACCCCTTCCTTAGAGAGGGCTTCTTTATCGCGGGTCTGCGACGCTGGCAGAATGCTCATATTCTCTGTGTATTTGTCTTTGATAAGCGCCTGATTAAGGCTGGCTTCATTGTTGATTACGTTGACGAAGTCGTAAACAACCCGGCGCTCGCAGTTGAGAATCAGATCGAGGTTGCGCAGGCCTACATCAAAATCAATGACTACCGTTTTATGGCCCAGCTTCGACAAACCTGAAGCAATCGACGCGCTGGTGGTTGTTTTGCCTACACCGCCTTTACCTGAGGTAATTACGATAATTTTGCTCAATTTGGTAACCCTTTCCACTCAATCTCTGTAAGTTGAAAATTATAAAGCTCTTTCCCAAAGCAACCCGTCGATCCTGTTTGCAGCCGCTACATGGCTTTTATTGTCAGCTTTTCCCCGTCCAGGCATATTTGCGCTGCTTGTTTCCAATGCTCGCCCTGTAAGTCTTCACTGATTTTATACTGCCCCGCTACTGATACAAGCTCGGCCTCCAGGCTCTGGCAGAATATGCGGGCGCCGGCGTCTCCTTGCACTCCGGCCAGCGCGCGCCCACGTAATGGAGCGTAGACGTGAATGTTGCCGTCGGCCAGAATTTCCGCGCCGGCGCTGACTGGCGCCAATACGATCAGATCGCCGCCAGGGGCGTACACCTGTTGCCCTGAGCGGACGGGCGTGGTGATGACGCGATTGGCGACGCGCTGGGGCGGCGCTTCATCCCGCCCGGTCTCAGCGGCGGCGCTGGGCGTGGGCGACTCCTGCACAGACGTTTCCGCCTCTGTGTTTCGGGTTCCTCGGGACGGTTGAAACACCGCCAGCCCTGCAGTCTGCGCGGCGGAAGTCTGCTCCGGCGCATCTGTTCTCACCCCGATCAGGCGAATGCCTTCTTGTTCGCAAAGCGTTTGAATCAAGGAGAAATCGAGAGGAGAATGGGCTTCAGCCAGTTTTTCGAGTCCAACGACGATAGGCAGGTTATGAAACAGGTTGGGCGCTTGCTTCACCTTTTCCCGTAATTCTTCGGAAAACTTATCCGGTTCGAAATACAACAGCTCCAGGGTGGTTAGGGGAACCATGCTACCCTTGAACTGCAAGCAAGGTGACGAAAATAGGTCGGCAGTCGCCTGCGGCATAATAAAAGTTAATCCCTATCGTTTTTTTGTCGTTGCCGGGATTGTACTTTAATCGTTCGCTCAGGGTCCATGGGATAAACGCGTGCGGAAGGCGATTCCAGCGTGTTCCCATCGGGGAGAGGGTTAATTATTTGTCATATGCCCTCTAGGCTTGTTTTTGTGCAGCCGGTTCTCTAGCTCTATAGGCCTATATGGACAAGGCGGCGGCCCCAATGCAAAAGCCGATGGCGGCGCCCACCAGCACGTCGCTGGGATAATGCAGGCCAAGTACTACGCGGGATAATGCGACACAAAGCGTAAAAGGCAGCACGCACAACGCCAGAACAGGGCTGATTTCCGCGGTCAGCAGAGTAAAGCACACGGCGTGAAGAGTATGGCCGCTGGGGAAGCTGTACTTATCCAGTACTTTTGCGTCACAGGTGATGTCGTTATGGGTGACGAAAGGACGCTCGCGCACCAGCCAGAGCTTAAGTAGCTTATAGATAGCCGTGCAGGCGAGGGCGGTGACAATCATGAAGCCCCCGCTTTCCCAGCCTTCAATGACGCAGACGACGCCGATCAGGGCGTACCAGAATACTCCATCCCCAAGGCGACTTACCGTGCGAAAAAACGGCGCCAGCCGGCGGCGTCTGGCCCATGCGATGGCGGTTCGGCAGATGCTTTGCTCAAGCTCGTCAGCTCGGCGAAACAGCTCTGAGGCTCTTGGCTGATTCATGTGGGCGCCCCCCTTTGGCTTCTCCGGACAAAAGAATGTGTGCGAAACGATCGACAATCTGGCTCCAGTCCAACGGTAATGCGCGACCCCGCGCGGCGGCGCGCAGCCTCTTGAGATGGCTCGGACGCAGCGCCAGCGTCAAGGCGTGGCGGCAGAACGCATCGCAATCCTGTGGCGGCGCCAACATGCCGCTGACCTCGTGCTCCAAGTGCTCACGGGCGGCGGCGTCATTGAAGCTGACGATTCCCAGACCGCTGGCCATGGCCTCCAGGACGACATTGCCGAAGGTGTCGGTGAGGCTGGGAAATAGAAAAATATCCGCGCTGGCGTAATGGCGCGCCAAATCGTCGCCGCGTTTGACGCCCGCCAGGATAATGTCCGGGTGCTTGGCGGCGATGCGCTCCCGCAAGGGGCCTCCACCCACAACCACCATGCGCGCCTTGTTGACCTGTTGCTGGGCGCGTCGGAAGGCGGCGATCGCCAGGTGAACATTTTTCTCGCTGGCGAGACGTCCTACATAAATGAAGACGGGACTTTCCTCCCGCACTCCCCATTCCTCGCGCAGCTGCTGGCAGCGATGTGAGGGGTTGAACTGTCCGCAGTCCACCCCGCGGCTCCAGACCCGGGTGTTGCGTACGCCCATTTCAGAGACAGCGTCAGCGGTTTGCCGGGTCGGCGTCAGAGTCAGCAGGGTGCGGTGATGGAACCAAGTCAGGTAGCGGGTGATGAGTTTGGTTAGCCAGCCGAATCCGTAAAAGGCGCTGTAGCTGTGAAAGTTGGTGTGAAAGCCGCTGACCACTGGTACGCCCAATGCAGTAGCCGCGCTCACCGCACTCCAGCCCAAAGGTCCCTGAGTCGCTACATAAACGGCGCTTGGCGTGTCTTGGCGCCAGGCTTTCAATAAGCGACGGCGGCAGGGCAGGCCGAACTTCAGGTCGCCGTATCCGGGAATCGGACGGCCGCGCACGAGAATATGCTCCATGGCGTCAATCAGCTCACGCTTCTCTCCGAGAGGCTGATGCGGGCGCACTATCTGCACCCGGTACTGACGGAACAGCCCTTCGCTGACATAACGCAACGTATTGGCGACGCCGTTGATTTCGGGAAAGAAAGTTTCGGTTACGATGGCTATTTTGGGGCGCGGACGTTCCCGTTCCGCATTGGCGGCTCGTCCCTGAATGTCCTGCAAGCTGTGCTTTAAAATCATGCATCTCACAATTATGGCTTGGCTAGGACTACCTTCCTCCCGCAAAGTTACAGAAAAACTAATCGTAGATTGCAGATTTGTGACGATTGCCATTTTTGCAGTCGACCGTTATGGTTTGCGGGCAACCGCCATATTTCGCAGGCTGCATGCCTGTTCGCCGCTAATGTGATTACTCAGAAGGGGATGCCATGCAATACCGTCAGTTAGGAAAAACGGACCTGAAAGTCAGCGCCATATGCCTGGGCACGATGACATGGGGGCAGCAAAATACGGAAGTGGAAGCGCACGAGCAGTTGGATTACGCCGTAGAGCAGGGAATTAATTTCATTGATACGGCGGAAATGTATCCCGTGCCGCCGCAGGCGGACACGCAAGGGCGCACGGAGAGCTATCTGGGCTCCTGGCTGAAAAAACGCAGTGACCGCAATAAGTTGATTGTCGCCACCAAGGTCACCGGTCCCGCCGCCTCATTCGGCTATCTACGCGGCGGGCCGCGTCTGACCGCCGCCCATATCAGCGAAGCCATAGACGCCAGCCTTAAGCGCCTGCAAACCGACTATGTGGACCTGTACCAGGTGCATTGGCCGGACCGCAACACAAACTTCTTTGGCAAGCTGGGTTACGAGCATAAAGTAGAAGAGGACGCAACGCCCATTCTAGAAACGCTTGAAGCGCTGGCGGGACTGGTCAAAAGCGGTAAAGTTCGGCATATCGGGCTGTCCAATGAGACGCCATGGGGCGCGATGAAGTATCTGGGTTATGCTGAGTCACTTGGTTTGCCAAGAGCGGTGAGCATTCAAAACCCCTATAACCTGTTGAATCGCACCTTCGAGGTCGGGCTGGCGGAAGTGGCGCATCGCGAGCGCATTGGACTGTTGGCGTACTCGCCGCTGGCGTTCGGCATTCTCAGCGGTAAATATTTGGGCGGGCAGCGTCCCGCCAATGCGAGGATCACCTTATTCAGCCGATTCAGTCGCTATTTGGGCGAGCAGGCTGAACTGGCGACGCAAACCTATGTGGAAGTGGCTGAAAAACACGGATTGGACCCTGCGCAGATGGCGCTGGCGTTCGTCACCTCGCGTCCTTTTGTCACCAGCAATATCATTGGCGCTACGAGCATGGAGCAATTGCGCTCCAATATCGGCAGCATCGACGTAACTCTCGGCGACGAAGTGTTGCAGGATCTGGAAGAAGCGCATCAGCGCTATACTTTCCCATGCCCTTAACAGGCATGCCACGCTCATTCAGGTTGGCTAAACGGCCTGAATGAGTCGATAAAAAATACAATAACAACAGCACAGAGCACTAAAATATGGTCGCGGATGTAAAAGCGGAAGCCCCAGCCTGGTCGGAGAAACTGATGTGGGGCGCTCTCAATGCCCTTGAGCGCTATCTGTTTTCCGAGAACTTTTTCATTGCGAATCTGAGTCCGTATGAGGAGATCTACCGCGACGGCATTATGTCGGTGCGGCATTATCTTCCGCTGGAAGAAGATGAAATTCAGGTTGGCGATGAAACTGTCCCTGTCGAACGAGTCAGGCAGCACACGCCGCTGGTGCTGGTTCCTCCTCTGGCGGCGACGTCGATGATTTTCGATGTTCTGCCGCAGCGCAGTATTGTCCGTTACTTCCTCGCCAAAGGCTTTGATGTCTACTTAATCGACTGGGGTGAGGTGACGGAAGACCATTCTCACCTGTCTCTGGAAACCTACGTGATGCAGTGGATGCCCGATGCGTTGCGGCAAATTCGTCTGCATAGCGGCCGCGAAGACGTCTCTTTTTTCTCGTACTGTATGGGCGGACTGCTGACCCTGATGTACGCAGCGGCGAGTCAGGACCCGAATATTCGTAATCTGGTGACCGTGGCGAGCCCGGTGGACATGCATCAGAGCGGTATGGCGGGAAGGGTGTTGTCTCTGGTTTATCGGCCCGCCAATATTATTTCCCGGGTATTAAATTTTTCTCTAATGGATTTGCCTGCGCGGTTTCTGCATATCCCGGGATGGGTGAACTCCCTGGCGTTCAAGCTCACGAATCCAATGGGCAGCCTGATCAGTTCGCTGGAGCTGCTGGTGAACCTGTGGGACCGGGAGTTCGTCAAGAATCACACAACTATGAGTCAGTGGTTCAATGACATGGTGGACTATCCTGGGCAAACCATCAAAGAGATGCTGGTGACGATGGGGCTGCAAAATCAGATGGCGAGAGGGCGCATGAGAATGGGAGCGACTTCTGCGGAGTTTTCCGCCATCAAGTGCTCGATTCTGGCGTTCGCTGGCGACTCCGATAAATTGGTCAGCATAAAAGCCGCTCATAAGGTGCTGGACATCGTTTCCACGGAGGATAAGGAGTTCTGTGTGGCGCCCGGCGGTCATGCGGGCGTCTTCGCTGGGGCGAAAGCCCCGCAAAACGTTTGGGCGATCAGCGCCGACTGGCTGGCGCAAAGGTCCGGCGAAAAAACGTCACAGACTTAAAAACGTGACAAAGACTACTTTTTGTCGTAATTATGGCTAAAATAAGACGAAAGTATGGCTTTTGATAACTTAGTCACGCCGCGGGTAAATTTTATACAGTAGTATTAGAACCATAGAAACGAACCCGTAAGTTGTAAGTAGTGTTTCGGAGACCAGCGCCATGATGTTAAGACTATTCGCCCTCCTTTTGGTTCTGAATGTTGCCGGTCAGGTCTCCAGTGTAGATGCCGCCGAGCCGGCGCAGGCGGTGTGGCCCGCTGATCAGAACTATACCGCTCAAGGCGGCGTCAGCGAGGGCGGAGCAGGGGACTGCGTACGTCGGGCGCTGGTGATGTTGGCGAATCATTTTTTGAAAGGCGCAGTGGACGTCGAGCCGCAGGGGCATCGTCCTCAGACTTTCGGTCAAGTGCTGTCTCAACCTCAATATAATTTTGACGCGATCGAAGAAGGCGTCAGTGTTTCTGTTTCCTGGAACTTCTGATTTAGTGGGCGCTCTTGGCTTGGCCAGGGCGCAAATCTGGCGCTAAATCTCCCCGTTAAGCCGCATCTCTGCTGACCCCTAAACAAACTCTCTCACTTTCATCCACCAGTCTTCCGACGTTTTACAATTTTTTCCTTCGCCTGCGTCTTGATTGTCCTGCGTAAAATGGCGAATTACACAGCATGGTATAGACTTATTCATTAAGTACGTGCGGAAAACTTTCCCAACATATATCAGGCCGTTACCCAGGATAGCTTGGAATAACCCTGAAAAATCTTTCTGCACGCTCAAATTTCTGTCATGTGATCCGGTTTGAGGCTGTGTGATGAATTTATCCAGTATCAGTGTCCGTTTGCCGTTGCTGTTTCTAAGTCTGGCGACGCTTATGTTGATCGGTTTCGGGTACTTCGATTACTCGACGACGAAAAGCGAAGTACAGGCGAGGCTTGAGAGAAGCGCGAACAACATACTTGGACGGTTGTCGTTGAGCCTGCCGGCTCCGATATGGAACTACGAAACGGAATTCCTGAACCGCAACATCGAATCGGAAATGCAGGACGCCATCGTGGCCGGCATTGTCGTTAGTAACGAAGAAAACAGGTTGGCCGCCCAATATAAGGAAAGTGGCGAAGGCGAAATCCAGAAAGTTGAAGAGGGGGCGGATCTGCCTGACTTGAGTCAGGATATGGTGCTGACCCGTGACCTGATTTACGTGGAAAGCGGCGCAGAGAACAAAGTCGGCAAAGTAGAACTTTATATTGATCAGACGCCGGTTAAAGTCGCTTTGGACCGGGTCTTTATGAAAACTGTGGTGCAGATAATCGTGCTCGACGCTATTTTGGCGGCGGTCATGATTCTATTGCTGAAAACCACGGTGCTGACGCCTTTGAGCAACGTCACCCACGCCATCAGTGATATCGCACAAGGTGACGGAGATTTGACGCAACGTTTGAAATTCAAGCGCAAAGACGAGTTTGCCGCCCTGGGCGAACAGTTCAATGTATTTATAGAGAAGCTACAGGGCATTATCGGGCAGGTGGTGGAGACCTCGGATCAGCTGTTGCACAGCTTTACCGAGTCGAGCGGCAAGGTGGAGGAAATCTCCAGGGAGATGAGTAATCAGCAGCAGCAAATAGATATGGTGGCCACCGCCAGTACCGAAATGTCATCCGCTATTGATGGCGTCGCCAAAAGTGCGGCGCAGGCTTCAGAGGCCACCCAGAAGGCGGACGAAACGGCGCAGCAGGGCGAGAAAGTCGTGCAACAGGCCATCACGGTGATACAAAGCCTGGCTAAAGAAGTGGATCATGCGACGGATGTGACGGAGAAACTGGCGGTAGAAGGCCAGAATATCGGCACCGTGCTGGACGTTATCAAGAGCGTTTCTGAACAAACCAATCTACTGGCGTTGAACGCCGCCATTGAGGCTGCTCGCGCCGGCGAACAGGGGCGGGGCTTCGCCGTGGTGGCGGATGAGGTAAGAACCCTGGCGCAACGCACTCATGAATCTACCGACGAAATCCAGCAGATTATCGCGCGGTTACAGCACTCCACCGAGGAAGTCAAAGCCGGTATGGGGCTGGTGAAAGATCAGGCGCAACATGGCGTGACGCAGGTTCAGGAAGCGGGCAAGTCAATCGAAATCATCGCCGGAGCGGTGGACAAGATCACTGAGATGAGTACGTTTATTGCGGAAGCCGCCCATGAACAGAGCCTGGTGGTTTCGGAAATCAATGAAAACGTGGTCAATATCGCCAAGGTTGCGGAAGACTCTGTTGTTCGCGCAGGCGAAACCGTCGAAGCGAACCAGAAGTCCTCTGCGGACGCCAAACGGCTGCGCGACCTGGTGCGCCAATTCAAGATTTAGCCTTCATAACCGCGCATGGATGCGACATCGTTACGCTAAGCGGCGCAAAAACGCCGCTTTTTCTATGCGCTAGGATTTATCCTGGGGTCGGTTTGATTCTCTATTGACGATCGTCAACTCATTTCCTAGTGTTCATTCACATACTGGGCGCGTAAGTGACGGCCGCGATCCCTGACGCCATGTTGCGTTCCCAGAGCGAAAGTCTTCAACGTCAAATCTATGACGGCTGACCGCAAGGTGGGTTGGATTGCATGCCGCTGAACTGTGGTTGGCGAAAAATAACAAAAGGAACCAGCGATTATGAGTCAAGAACGTCCACGGACCTTCCGGAAGTTGTCCGATTGCGTCGACGCTATTATTGAAAGGGTGGGAAATAAGATCATACTTGGCCTGCCTCTTGGTCTGGGTAAGCCTGTTCCTCTGGTAAATGCGATTTATCAGCGGGCCAAAGATGACGCCAGTCTTAGCTTGAAAATCGTCACGGCATTGTCTCTGGAAAAGCCGGTTGGCCGCAGTAAACTGGAACGCAACTTTCTGGAACCTTTCGTCGAGCGGCAATTCGCAGGCGTTCCTGACCTGGACTACGTGCTTGACCTCCGTAACAACAACCTGCCTCGTAACGTAGAGGTGGCTGAGTTCTTCTTTAAAGCCGGCAGCTATTTGAACAACGCCCGGCAACAACAGAATTACATGAGCAGCAACTACACGCACGCTGCAAGAGACCTGATAGCTAACGGCGTTAACGTGGTGGTGCAGATGCTGGCCTACCGCGAAATCGATGGTAAGCCATACTATAGCTTCAGTTGCAATCCAGACCTGTCTATCGACTTGGAGCCCATGCTGCACAAACTCGCTGCGCAAGGGATGCCCATCGCCATTGTGGGCATGATCAACCGCCGCCTGCCTTTCATGCACAATCACGCAGTGGTGGAGCCCGAGCGCATTGATTTCGTGGTCGACAGCAGGGACTTTGATCATCCCTTGTTCGCGACGCCTAACATGGCCATATCTCCTGCAGATCACCTTATTGGTTTTCACGCCAGCACACTGGTTCGTGACGGCGGCACGCTGCAAGTGGGGATTGGATCTTTGGGCAGCGCATTGGTCTACAGCACGATCCTGCGCAGGGAGCAGAATCAGGTTTACCGCGAACTGATGCGGGATCTGGATCTGCGCGACAAGTTTCCGGTCGTTGACGTTATTGGCGGCGACGATCCCTTGTCCCAAGGACTGTATGGATGCAGTGAGATGATGGTGGACGGTTTTATGTATCTCTACAAGGCCGGCATTCTCACCCGTGAAGTCTTTGATGACCTGGTTCTGCAAAAGCTGCTGAATCAGGGCGACATCTCCACCAAGGTGGATTTACGCATCCTTGATGCGCTGGTCGAAGCGGATGTCATTCACGCCAAATTGCGCGCCCGGGATGTGCAGTATTTGATTAAGTACGGCATTTTCAAACCCCAGGTCGAGTTCAAAGGCGGCGCGTTGGTATGGCAAGGGGAGCCGATCGAACCGGATTTAAGTTCTCAGGAAGCGCGTACGAAAATTGAAGCAGTCTGTCTGGGCGAGAGTTTGAAAGGCGGGGTCGTCATGCATGGCGGCTTTTTCCTCGGTCCACAGCGCTTTTATGACATGTTGCATGGACTCAGTGACGAAGAGCATCAAAAGTTCTGTATGACCAGCGTCAACTTCATTAATCATCTTTACGACCATAAGTTTGGCGTACAGGCGTTGAAGGTGGCGCAGCGCGCTGAGTCTCGCTTTATCAACTCGGCGATGATGGTGACGCTGAACGGCGCGGTGATCTCTGACGGGCTATCCAACGGGAAAGTGGTCAGCGGCGTTGGAGGGCAGTACAACTTTGTCGCCATGGCCCATGAAATCCCTCAGGCGCGTTCCATCATCAAGCTAAAATCCACTCGCAACTCTGGCGGCCGCACTCTCTCCAATATTATTTTCAACTATGGGCATATGACTATTCCCCGTCATCTGCGGGATATTTTCGTGACGGAATACGGCATCGCCGACGTGCGCGGCAAATCGGATAAAGACGTGTTCATCGAGCTGATCAAAGTCGCAGACTCACGCTTTCAGGATGAGTTGCTGCAGCAGGCGAAGCAGGCGGGTAAAGTGCCGACGGACTATATTCTTCCGGAGGCCTACCGGAGTAATACGCCGGAAAAACTCCGCGCATTGCATCAAAAGTATAGCGCCAAAGGCCTGTTCCCCGCCTTTCCGTTCGGGTGTGAGTTTACCGAGGAAGAGCTGAAAATAGGCAAGGCGTTGAAAGCGTTGAAAGCGAAAACTTCAACCAAATTAGGCTTGGTCCAGGCGCTGTGGCGCGCCTTGCATGTGCGGGAGACGCCATTGGAGCTTGCGCCGATTCTCAAGCGTATGAAACTGGATCAGCCTCAGGAAATCAGAGAGCGCATGGAGCAGAAGCTGCTGATTGCGGAAATGGCTGGCTGAACGGAAAACCGGGTGTAAAAACGGCGCCTGCCCTGAATCAATGGCTTCATTTAAAACAGGCGGGGCGCTTCGTGATAGAATCCCGCCTTTTTGCGGAACAGAATTATGCGACCGAAAGTTTTTACCGTGGACTACAAGTTGAAAAACGCCGAGGGAGAAGTGGTGGATACCTCATTCGGCGGCGAGCCTCTTGTGTTCATGCAGGGGGCGGGGCAGGTGACCCCTGGTTTTGAGCAGGGTCTGGCGGAGCATGTTGCGGGTGATGAGGTGTCGCTGTCGATTCCTCCGGAACTGGCCTATGGGCATTTGAAGGAAGAGCTGATGCAAATGGTTCCGGCTAACCAGTTTGAAGGTGTTGATGAGTTAAAGCCGGGCATGTTGTTCCAAACGCAGTCCGGCGATGAGCGCAGAGTGATCAAGGTGGTCAGCATCCACGGAGAAAAAGTGCTGGTGGACGCTAACCATCCTCTGGCGGGTTTGACTCTATACTTCGAAGTTCATGTCAGATCGGTGCGTGAAGCGACTGATGACGAAATCAAATCAGGCTACGCCGTCGGCTAACGCCCAGTCAGGCTTGGGATCATTACTCCAGTACATTTGCTGCAGTGACGTTCCCACCTGCTGTTGAGCTGTCCTGGCGACGCTTTCCGCAGGCGTATCCATTGCGACTTCCATGGCAGGGTGAATCGCCACGTACACATCCGTCGGCGTGGCTTTCATCAGTCTTACCAAATGCGATACGAATTCATCATCGCCGATAAAAGGCGCATAGGCGTCCGGCACATTGTCCCGTCGGTAATGCAGGGTGATGGGCTGTATCGGAACTTGCGCCCGAATCGCGGCATTCAATAGACGACCATGGAATTTCTTAACCCGCTGGCCGTCCGTCGTGGTGCCTTCCGGGAAAATCAAAGTGGTGGAGCCGTGGCGCATGCAGGACTCCAATTCCGTTACTACCTGTCTTGCTTTGCCGCCGCCCCGTGTAATAAATAACGTGCCGGCTTGCGCCGCCAGCCAGCCAATAAAAGGCCAGCTTCTGACTTCCGCCTTGGACAGAAAGTGCAATGGCTTGATGGCGCCGAGGACCGGAATATCCAGCCATGAGATGTGGTTACTGATCACCATCACTGGCCCGTCGTGCAGTTCGCCGGATGCGTGAATACGCAGGTTCAGCACCCGGCATAAACCCGCCAGCCAGAAGCGGGCGATGGGAGCGCGCTGCAGCCAGCCAGGCTTGATGGCGTCAATGACGCCCACAATCGCGGCGAGCACCGCGCCCCATGTCAGATAGGGGATCAGAATCGAGGCTCTCAGGAACAGGCGAACAGAACTCATGGCGTCCTTCCTCCAGGCGTCAGGCGCAGTGGTCAGGCTTGTGGCTCTTTCATGAAATGCTTGGCGTAGCGCGCCGCCAGTGCATCGATGTGTAGCAAAATAAACAAGTCGGCGCATTGAAAATCAGGGTCCCAGCATGGATCTCCGCCAATCTGGGCTCCAAGACGCATGTAAGCGCGGATCAGCGGGGGGACCGCCGCTTTGCTGGGCGCGGGGCCAACAGGTTGGGGTAAGGTCCGCTTAGGGATGACCCTGGCGTTTTCCGCAGTGAGGCAGCGCTCCTGCAACTGGCGCGTGATAGACCAGGCTTCCGCCGTACCTTCTATGACGCTGATGGAGCCGCATCCCAGTAAATAGTCGAACTCATTATCAATGACGTACTTGGCGATGCCGGACCAAAGCAGCGCCAATGTCGCGCCGTTGCGGAAGGCGGGATGCACGCAGGTGCGGCCGATTTCCAGCTTGCGCCCCGGTAACTGGTAAATGGCGCTGAGGTCGAACTCGCTTTCCGAATAGAAACTGCCCGCCAGTCTGGCTTTGTCATCGGCAAGCAAACGCGTGGTGGCGACGACTTGTCCGCTGATGTTGTCTTTCACCAGCAGGTGGTCGCAAAAAGGGTCGAAACTATCGCAGTCCAGTCCTGGAACCGGGCTATGGAGATTGGCGCCGAACTCTTCCGTAAATATCCGGTAGCGCAGTTGTTGCGCCATGATCACCTCTTCACTACGCTGCGCCACGCGAACGAAGAGCTCCGCTTTCTTTGATTCCGCCTTGGCTAAGACGACTCGCTGACCTGATGTGTGCATAGTAATTCTCTTTATAGTGTTTTGGCGGATACTATGGCGATCACGTGACAGGGGGGTGACGTTGCAGTTACTGCTTTATGACAATTGTTTTTAAGTAAGCGTTGGTGTACTTGCTAAATGGCTTGACTGAGAAAGGGGTAAATTTTGTAAGACTGGTTATACTTATGTGGATAAAAGTGCTATTTTTCTATAAGTCACGAATAATTCTAAATTTTATTGGGGGCCATTCAGGAAAGGATGGCGACAGGGGCAGGGACGGGACTCAAAATCTATAATGTGAGAGATACGGACACCGTGGATACTAATGAAGCTTGGCGCATATTGATCGTTGAAGATGATGAACGTTTGGCCGATCTTACCAAAGAGTATCTTGAATCGAATGGCTTGATGGTTTCCGTTGAGCCCAATGGCAGTAAGGCTGTTGAGCGAATTCAGAATGAGCAACCCGATCTGGTCGTATTGGATTTGATGCTGCCGGGCGAAGACGGTCTTTCCATTTGCCGTAAAGTACGGCCGAGTTATAACGGCCCCATTCTGATGCTGACAGCGCGTACTGACGACCTGGACCAGGTATTGGGCCTGGAAATGGGAGCGGATGATTATATGTGCAAGCCGGTGCGCCCACGGGTGTTGCTGGCGAGAATCCGCGCGTTGTTGCGCAGGGTGAAGGAGCAAGGCGAGGCGGCCGCAGAGTCGCCGATCGCCGAACAGTCCGGAGACGGTCCGGTGCGTCTGGTATTCAACAACCTGGTGATCGACCGCTCTATGCGCGAAGCCTGGTTGGAAGATCAGAGCATAGACTTGACCAGCGCGGAATTCGATTTATTGTGGTTGCTGGCCAGCAGCGCCGGCAGGGTGCTCAGCCGGGAAGAGATTTTCACCGCACTGCGCGGTATTGAATATGATGGGCAGGATCGCTCCATCGATGTCAGAGTTTCCCGCATCCGACCCAAGATCGGGGACGATCCGGTGCATCCCAGACGAATCAAAACGGTGCGCAGCAAAGGATACCTCTTCGTCAAAGAAGCCTAACGGACAACAGGGCTCACTGTGAATAACGTTTTTCTGCGCGTATACAGTGGCGTAGCGTTATCGTTGCTCGTATATGCAGTTATAGCACTGGGCCTTTTTCATTCCATTAACGCCGTGCGTTACCTGCAGTACCGAGAGCAACGCGTGGCGCCGCTGTTTAACTGGGTTATTGAGCAGCCGGAAGAGCGGCTGGAATTCCTCAAATCCATCACCACCGCCGACCTGACATTTGATTTACTGGCCCCAGCTGAGTTTGAGTTCAGCAGGTTGGAGAGGGAGCGCCTGGCTTATGGCCAAACTATCGTGCTCTCCAATAATGCTGGCATACACGCCTTCGCCCAAGCGGGCCCGGATAAAATGTTGGGCGCTTACTTCGCTGACCTGCCATTGGAAAGCGCCCTCTGGGCGGCGCGTTTGATATCTCTGCAGACCCGGGCCGTAGCCAAAGAGTCGCGTGACGATACGCTGCTGGAGTTGGGCAAGACCTTTAACCTGTCAGCGAGCCTAGTTCCTCTGAGCGTGATTGCAGAGTGGCCCGCCAATATTCAGGGACGCTTTCTGAAAGAGGGGTGGACCTCACTGCCGTCTCAGGGGCGCAAAGGCGATGCGCTGGCCGTGTCGTTCGATAAACAGTTTATTTTACAAATCGACCCTGTGCCGACATTCAATCCTTGGGCCTGGCCGGTGTTGACGACGCTGATTGTCGCCGGGCTGGTATGTATCGGCGCTACACTTTATCTGCTGTTGGAAAAACTTGAGCGTCGTTTACGTAAACTGGAGTCTGTCGCCAGTCGAATTGCCCGGGGTGAGTTGGATGCGAGAGTGGATGACAACCGCTTTGACGCTGTTGGACGCCTGGGAACGGTATTCAATCGTATGGCGGAGCATATTCAGCGGTTAGTGGCGGTGCAGCGCGAAATGATTCATGCGGTATCGCACGAATTGCGTACGCCGGTCGCCCGCATTCGTTTTGGCGTGCAAATGATTGAAGACAGCACGGAAGATCAGTTCCTGCACAAACAGCTGTCAGGGATCGACTCAGATATACAGGAACTCAACGAGCTGATCGACGAAATTCTCACCTACGCTCGCCTGGAGCAGGGGGGGCCTATCCTGGACTTTCAGGAAGCCAATGTTAAAGATATCGTCAATCAGGTGGTGGGAGAACAGAGCTCGGTTAAACCAAACCTGGAAATCAGCGCTGAATTCGTACGAGGTTCAGATCGCTGGAAGGTCTCCGAGGTTGAGCCCCGTTATATCCATCGCTCAGTGCAGAATTTAGTGGGCAATGCGACTCGCTACGCTAAGTCCAAAGTGGTGGTGCATTGCAACTTCGGTCAGGAAACCTGTCGTATTGATGTTGAAGACGATGGTCCGGGCATTCCTGAGTCGGATTGGGAGCGCGTGTTTACAGCGTTCGCCAGACTCGACGATAGCCGCACTCGTAGCTCTGGCGGATACGGCTTGGGTCTTTCCATCGTTCGTCGAATTCTCTATTGGCATGGCGGACAAGCCTTCGTCGGCCGCAGCGAAAACCTTGGCGGCGCCAAGTTCAGTCTGGTCTGGCCCCGTAAGCAAGGGGCATAAAAAAAGCGCAGCTTGAGCTGCGCTTTTTAGTCTACATCGCTTCCCTTACTTGCTGATCACTTTCAGATTGTCGATGTACATGCTGGTGGAAGGCTGCGCGCCAATCACATGCAGACGCAGCTGAGAGATGGTCCCATTTGGAGACAGGTTCAACTCACCGCTGATGTTCTGCCACTGTGAGGTGGCGATTTCCTGGCCGCCCAGTTTCTTCCAGTGACCACCGGAATTATCAACGTAGTAGACCCACAGCTCCGCCTTATCGGATGAGCGACGGCTGCTAGCCAGGTAAACGTCAGCGCTGACCTGGTAAGGCTTACCGGCTTCCAGCAGACCATGTGCGTTGAGTCCAGGGCCAGAATACCAGCGATAACGATTGCTGCTCAGCAGGCTGTACTTGCCGGAGGCTGCAGTGTCGCTCAGGTAGAGTCTGGTTCCGAAATAGTTGCTCCAGCCGCGAGTTCCATTCTCAAAGCCTTCATTGATGATCTCTTTGCCGCCGGGTTCGTTAGTGTCGCCGCCGTTGTCGTCGCCATCGTCACCGTCGCGGTTGAGAGGAACGATTTTGACTTCGTCAACCAACATGTCTACGCCAGCGCTGGCGCCATAAATCAGCATGCCTACGTCGCGTATGGTTCCTTTTGCGTCCAGAGTGAAAGTGCGCTCATACTTGGACATTTCGCTGTTGGTGAAAGAAGCGCGGGAGAGGTACTGATAGTGTGTGCCGCTGTCGTCGGAAACTTTGAATACGACGCGCATATTCTCACGGCTGCCATTTTCACCCAGACCAAGCTTGGCGGTTAACTTATATTCCACACCTGCTTTCAGTTTGCCAGTCAGTTTCTGGTAAGCGCCAGCGTAATAGGCTGAGCGATTGGTGATTTCCAGAATATAGTCACGGCCGCAGTCTTTCTTAAAGTAGGCCTGTCCCAGGTCGCCTGCGTTGCTGTAGCTGGTCCAGCTGGACAGCTCATTGAAGTCGCCGTCTTCCACCAGGTTGTCGTTCAACTCTGGTTTGCTGCATACGGTGGTGTCGTCGCCGTTATCTCCGTCATCGCCGCCGTCATCTCCACCATTGTCATCGCCGCCGTTATCATCGCCATCTCCACCGTCGTCGATCTTCGTTGGGAAGAAAGCGGCGATCTGGTCGCCAATCTTACGCAGGTTTTGCGCCGCATCGGCGCCGTTGCTCTGTCCGGCGCTGACGCCGCAAGCCTGACCTTCGCATTTATTGATGTCAGGGTTGGAGATCATCTGCAGCTGGTTACGGGTGTTGTAGGCCTGTGGGTAGGCCATGATGGTGCTGAACGAACCGTACACGCCGTGGCCGCGGGCCCATGACCAGATGCCGCCTTGCGAGTTTTGAACATAGGAGTGGCCAAGGCTCATGTTATGGCCGAGTTCGTGTGTGAAAGTGCTGTATCCGCAATCTACGC
Organism: Hahella chejuensis KCTC 2396; assembly: GCF_000012985.1. Classification (NCBI taxonomy): domain Bacteria; kingdom Pseudomonadati; phylum Pseudomonadota; class Gammaproteobacteria; order Oceanospirillales; family Hahellaceae; genus Hahella; species Hahella chejuensis. Next base: position 1,783,320 of record NC_007645.1, read on the forward strand.
CGACTAAGCTGAAACCTGCTGAAGCGGCATTGCTGTAAAGCTGCCCTGAGCTGGCGTTGCCAGGTGGAACATAACCGATACCGCACACATAGCCGCCATTCATGGGCTCGCGCAGGTTGATCAGGGTAACCAGGTCAGCGCCGTACTTCTGACGCAGAGAGGCGACGGTGCTATTGCGGCTGAAGGAATCCAGGTTGGAACTGTTTACATAAACATAGTTTGAGTTGATCTTTTCCGCGCCGACGAGGCGCAGACGCATATCAACATTACTGTTCTGGTAGGCTTGGTTACTGTACTCGATGTAAGACGCAATGCGAGCGTTGATATCGCGACCGTTGGAGGTCTGTGTCGCTTGGTCAATGTACAGAACCAGTACGTCTACGGTGTTCTCCGCGTGCGCGGAGCCGGCTCCGACGCTGGCGGCGAACATAAGGGCGGCGGCTTTACTAAAATTCATTATAGTTTTCCTTTTTTCATTTATATTTTATGAGTTGCTTTGAGGCTGTTCGGGCGTTGGCATATCCAGAGGAGGAATCGGCACGCCGTCTTCAGTTGGAGTGATTCGGCTGTTTATTTCGCCTTCGTCGGTGAGGGTGACCTGTCCTGTGTCGTTATTAATGACAGCGGAATAAGTGCCGGTGCGGGTGGCTATGACAACATGCGTGTCCATTTCTCCGCGGGTGATAATGACGTTGTCTGTCGGTGAGCCGCCAACCAGCGGGCCTTTCCAGACTTCTATCGTGTCCAGCTGATTGTGAGTGGAAGTGATTTCCGCAAGCAGCGATTCATTTCTTTGCGGGATGGGCAGTTCCAACTGCCTTCCCACGCGCAGCTTATCCAGCGCTTCCATATTGGCGTGCATCCTTTTGGCGGGGATGCCGTTTACAACAATATCTTCTGCATCACCAGGAGCGCTCCACATAGACATGACTTCGTTGGAGTCGTTAGCGTCCAACTCATCATTCACAGGTTCGGGTGGAGGTCCGTCAGCGGAAAAGTCCGCATCAGCCTGCGTCGCTGTATTAGCGGGCGGCTGTGACGACGTGGTCTGAGACTGGGCGTCAAGCGGCGCCGGAGGATTGAATGCGGCGTTAGCGGGGGCCGCGCCTCCAGGTTGAGCTTCATTGGAAGCGGCTGGCGTGTCGGGGCTTGGCTTGGGGCCGTCGGAATATCGAAGTATTCCCACGACCGACGCCAAGGCGACCAGACCGGCTGCGCCCAGGATCATTGGCTTCTTCATTTGCGTTCCTTTCTGACTGTGTTTGGAATAGAACAGTTAACATTCCGCTCACATTCATCCATAAACGAGCGATCTTACCGGGCGGTCCGAAAATTTAGCCAAATGCCGTCAATGCCTCAATCGTGCAAATGGGCATTGGACTTATGGCTTACTTTTGTCTGTCCACTTGGTCAGGTTTTTGGGGGGGGTAAATATTGGAGGTTTGGAGGGAGTGGATTTAGATGGTGTGGAAATAAGGAGTTAGGCCTTTTTGCTTACCATTTGTTACATAAGGCGACACTTCTCTAACAGACATGGAGGCGGGAGAAATTCATAATTCGTTTCGTAAGGGATGACTCTTTGAGGTTGTAGTTCTATCGAACTTTCCTTGTTTCATTGTGGGGCTATCTTAGCCCCTCTTTTTTTGCCCGCCTTTCAGACTTCAGACTTCAGACTTCAGACTTCAGACTTCAGACTTCAGACTTCAGACTTCAGACTTCAGACTTCAGACTTCAGACTTCAGACTTCAGACTTCAGACTTCAGACTTCAGACTTCAGACTTCAGACTTCAGACTTCAGTGCGCCTTTATTTTTTAAATGCGATTAAATGCTCCGCCTTCAGGCGAATGGCGACTTCCGCATTAATGGGAAAGTCCTGGTGGCTGGGCGTCAATGCTTCCAGCTTACGTCCTGAGCTGAGCAGGAGTCGATAGAGGGTGGAGGAGCCGGCGAATATCTTGTCGATAATCTTGGCTTTTTGAGGGGATGTGTCGTCGAATACCAAGTCGTCAGGACGGATCAATACCTCCACGGCCTGTTGCGGATTCCAAGGATATGCCCTGTTGCCGCGAATAACCCCAAGCTCTGTTTCAACGCTGTCGTGGGTGGTTAGCACGCCGGGTAATAAGGCTCCGCGACCAATAAAGTTGGCGACAAAGCGGTTGGCGGGTTCATGGTACAGGTTATAGGGCGTATCCCATTGCTGTAAGCCGCCGCCGTGCAAAATGCCAACGTGATCGGCCATAGCAAAGGCTTCATTCTGGTCGTGGGTAACCAAAATTGCGGTAATGCCCCGCTTTTTAAGTATCTCCCTGACGTCCAGGCTAAGGCGAGAACGAAGTTCTGCATCAAGATTGGAGAAAGGTTCATCCATTAACAGCAACACCGGATCTGGAGCGAGCGCGCGCGCCAAGGCGACGCGTTGCTGTTGGCCTCCAGATAATTGGTGTGGGTAAGCGTTGGCGTAAGCTGTCATGCCGGTAAGCTCCAGCATGTCTTTCAGCTTGGCGTCCGCTTCTGTCGCGCTGCGATTGTGCAGTCCAAACTTGATATTCGCCGCGACGCTTAAGTGAGGAAAGAGCGCATAATCCTGGAAGACCATGCCGACTTGGCGTTTCTCTGTCGGCAGCGTAGCAGATGGTGTAGAAACGGGCGCGCCGTTTACTCTCACTTCTCCTGCAAAGACGGGCTGAAAGCCCGCCAGTACACGAAGAACAGTCGTCTTTCCACAGCCGCTAGGGCCCAGCAAACTGACTATCTCGCCTTTGTTCAGCTGAAAAGACAGGTGAGATACGACTGTCTGGCCGCCATAACCGCAGCTAAGGTCTTTTGCCTCCAGCAAAGGCGCGCTCGCCATCATCTTAAACCTGTTTGCCGTACAGCAGGAATTCCATGAGGGCCTTCTGCGCATGCAGGCGGTTCTCCGCTTCATCCCAAACTACGGAGCGCTGATCATCCAGCATGTCCGTACTGATTTCCTCGCCTCTGTGGGCGGGCAAACAGTGCATAAACAACGCGTCAGGCGCAGCTTTGTTCATAAGTTCAGGCGAAACCTGGAAAGCAGCGAAAGCCTTTTCCCGCTCAGCCTGCTCTTGCTCTTGCCCCATAGAGGCCCATACGTCGGTCACAACCAAATGAGCGCCTGCGACGGCGTCAGATGGAGTGCGGAATATCTTCACCCGGTCCGCGTTTTGCTCCACCAGCGACTGCATTGGCTCATAACCCTCGGGGCAAGCGACCGCCAGCTCAAACCCGAATTGGCGCGCAGCGTTGATGTATGAGTTGCACATATTGTTGCCGTCGCCAATCCAGGCTACTTTCTTGCCTCGGATAGTGCCTCGATGTTCGACATAGGTTTGTATGTCGGCGAGAAGCTGGCAGGGGTGGTAGTCGTCAGTCAGCGCATTAATGACCGGCGCAGAAGAATACTTGGCGAAGAGTTCAAGCTTGCTGTGTTCAAATGTGCGGATCATGATGATGTCCACCATGCGCGACAGGACTCGGGCGCTGTCCTCAATGGGTTCCCCGCGTCCCAGCTGTGTATCGCGGGGGGAGAGAAATATGGCTGAGCCGCCTAATTGCGCCGCTCCCGCCTCAAAAGATACGCGAGTGCGGGTGGAGGACTTTTCGAAAATCATACCCAGAACCTGGCCTTGCATCGGCGTATGGGCCTGCTTGCTTCTGTGCTTGGCTTTCAGCTGGATAGCTCGCTCAATCAGGTACTCCAGTTCGGTCGGGGAAAAGTCACACAATGTCAGAAAATGTCTGATGCTCATGGTGCGTTACTCGCCATTTCAGTAGGTTAAAGTCAAATATAGAAGGAATGAAAGACGACTGCCGCCGTCTTCAGTATGCACGGCTATAAACCTACCTTGGTTTTTTTCGATCGTCCGCAGCGTAAAGCTTGATCAGTCGCACCAGCGTCGTCACTAGATGTTCAGCTTCTACGTCCGTCATGGTTAATGCCGGCAGCAGCCGGATAACGCGATCAGACGTCACATTAATTAGCAGTCCCACTGTTTGCGCCAGGGGTACCAGCTCGGGGCAGGGTTCGGTCATTTCTATGCCGATCATTAAACCCTTGCCGCGAATATCCTTGATATACTCGGCTCCACTGAACTCTTGCTTTAACTTGCTCAGAATCTGTTCGCCAAGAGAGCGGGCTCTTTCTGTCAGATTATTGCTTTGAATCGTTTTGATGACCGCCATTGCTGCGGCGCAAGCTAATGGGTTGCCGCCGAATGTAGAGCCGTGCGAGCCAGGGTGAAACACCTCGGAGGCGACGCCTTTCGCCAAGCAGGCTCCGATAGGGACACCGTTGCCCAGGCCTTTGGCGGTGGTCACCACGTCGGGAGCGATGCCGTAGTCCTGATAGGCGAAATAAGCGCCAGTGCGGCCATTTCCGGTTTGCACTTCATCTAGCATCAGTAGCCAGCCTTTGGCGTCACACAGTTTTCTAACTGCGTGAAGGTACTCCACAGGTGCGATATTTACGCCGCCTTCACCTTGGATAGGCTCCATCAGCACTGCCACGACATTGTTGTTGGCGCGTGCGATATTCTCCAGGGTTTTCATATCATTGTATGGCGCGCGTACAAATCCAGACACCAGGGGCTCAAACCCGGCCTGGACCTTGCGGTTGCCTGTGGCGCTTAATGTGGCGAGGGTGCGGCCGTGGAAAGAGTGCTCCATAACAATGATTGAAGGAGACTCAATACCTTTCTTTTTACCATATAGGCGGGCCAGTTTGATTGCGGCCTCGTTAGCTTCGGCGCCGGAGTTGCAAAAGAAAACACTGTCCATACCGGCGACTTGACATAACAGGTCGCCCAGCTGTTGCTGTAGAGGAACCTGATAAAGATTGGAGCAGTGCAAAAGCTTCTTGGATTGGTTGCAAACCGCTTCAGATACGGCGGGGTGTGCATGTCCCAGCCCACATACGGCGATGCCGGTTACAGAGTCAAAATAGCGGTTGCCTTGAGTATCGTATAACCAGCAACCTTCTCCATGCGTAAAGGCGATGGGCAGTCTGCCATAAGTATTCATCAGGGTTGGACCGGCCATTTTCTTCGTCCTCTTATATACAACCTTAAACTCTATATATGGTTGAAAACCCTATATAACGCAAAAAGGCAGCCCCGGCTGCCTGTTCCAACAGCTATAGTATAGATAATTGTTACACATGGCAACGAAGCCCAGGGAGGCCCTGATCTGGCTCAAATTTCCTGGCTAAGAAGCGACTAATTGCCCCTGAAGAAGCGTCTCTTTTCGCGTATACTTCCGTTCCAGAAAGGGCGAAGCGCCTAATTTGCAGCGCATTAGGTCGTTGTCTGATTAAATCATCATCGCCAGCGCTTAAAAACATAGTAAAATAGTCAACCAATCACTCAATGACTGTTATTAAAGGTTAGGTTTATGGATGTCATCGAAGTTATCAAAGAGCAATTAACCAGTAATCCCATCATTCTTTTTATGAAGGGAACGCCGAATGCTCCTCAGTGCGGGTTCTCTGCTCGTACAGTTCAGGCATTGATGGCCTGCGGTGAAAAATTTGCTTATGTAAATATTCTGGAGCACCCGGAAATTCGCGAAGCGTTGAAAACCTACTCTAATTGGCCAACATATCCTCAGCTGTATATTAAAGGTGAGCTGGTTGGCGGGTGTGATATCGTCGCTGAGTTATATGAGTCCGGTGAGCTACAGGGAATGGTGAAGGGCGCTGCTGTCGCGGAATAACCATTTCGAGTATGCGATTTGGGTCTGTCGCTTTGTCTAGCTGGCGGGGGCGTAAAGTATCTGCACCAGATAACTGTAACCAAATACGCTATCTGAAGGAGGGGGGCGTTGATAGGGGTTGGCGGCGTATGCGCTGCGAATCGCTGCAGCGTCCAGCTTCTCATCTCCGCTACTTCTCTCAACTTCCGCTTTTACTAGCATGCCTGTCTCTTGAAACTGCAACTTGAGCACGACCGTGCGGGCTTCTGTAAGGTCGCTATATTCATATTGATTGTTGTACAGACGATTTTGCGCCAAGTGGCGAACAAGGTAGGGCCAGAAGGTCGAATGTGTTGACGGCTGGCTTCTCAGTAGCTCCAGAATAGACGCGTCCATCTCATACGCTTCGCTTTCCGGCCTGTTGGGCTTTTTGTCGGCGGACTCCGACTCGCCTTTAAACAGGTTGCTTACCCAGTTCAGGTTGGTGCGATTTGCATTCAGGCGAGGTATTCCCGAAAAAGTATCTTGTTGCGAGCCCTTCCACGGGAGTGTGTCGTCAACAATATCCTTTGGCGCCTCGGTTTGCGCAGGCATACTTTGAGTTTGTTGAGTTCCAGGAGTGCTAACCGTCCGGGCGTTGAGAGTGATTGTGATTGTTGGATTTTCTTTCTGTGGAAGCTGAATGGAAAAGAGCAGGAACAGTATGCCTGCGTGAGCAAGGATAGATAAGAAAATGGCGTTGGCGGCGCATCCACCGTTAAATTCACTGTCAGGCATAAAACACATGGGGCTTGAGGTCTGTAGCGAATTTAACTTATTTCCTAAGGCGGTAGAAATGAGTTTGCGTCAGTTATGTGAAGCGGGTAGTCCTATTCCGCTTCACGCAGCTTTACCTGACATCTTTCGCAGGTTGCCGATAACGGCATTCATCGCTCTGTCGAATAGAAGGCCTTCTTCCAGCGCTTTGATGCGTCCTTTGCGTAACTCATGCGCCAATTCGCCTCGGGTTTTCTCGACGACCTTCAAGCCTAAGCGATTAACGAATATGTAGGTATCGGAATCCTCAATTTTTGTGGACAGCTTGCATCTGAAGCGGGTTCCATTAACGAGTGAGAACTCAATCCAAGCTCCGCACTCCATTTCATCTATTTTGGTCAGATATTCCGCCAGCGCAGCGTCTTCGTACTCGCTCTGCCGTTCTACGGCTGTCTTTATAGCAGGGGTGAGTTTTTGCTCTATGACTGCTGCGACAGGAGCCGGTGGCTTAGGCGCATCGTTTTGCGCGCTGGTTATAGATTGTTGCTTGAAGGTTTCTGTCAGCGCCTTCTTCAGCTCTCCCAGCATGTGTTCAAGCTTGGCGGAGTTGTAGGATACTTCCTTCAAGCCGGCTTTGAGGTTTTTGAGTAACTGAGGAACCACCTTGACCCAGCGCTGTCTGGCTTCAACTTCGGCATGTGGTTGTAGGCACCATGTTAATTCGTCCACAACTTTGGTGCACTGATTCAGACGATGTTCCGTGTCCTCTTTTAAGTAAGCCAGGAACATGACGCGGCTCCATCCGCCACGGAGTAGTTCAACGGCTACTGGCGGGAGGGGTTGTGCGGCGATTTTCTCACTGAGAATCTGTTCCACAACCTGATGGGCCTTGTGGGACTTGACGCGGCCTATTTCCGCTTCTTTAGTTCGCTGCTCAACCAGTTTCGCCTTACGCTCTTCGCGACTCAAATATTGAGAGAACTCTTGATATATCTCTTCGAAGAGTTCACTTTCGCCGTTGAACTCTTCAAGGATGCGCTGAACGGCGCGATGAATTTGCTCGTAGAGCTTGTCGCGTTTTTTCTCTGATGCGTCACTCCAGCCTATACCTGCTTTCGCCAGAGCGTTTAGCAGCTTGCGGGCAGGGTGAGATGGTTTGCTGAAGAAACTTTTATCTCGGATCGCCACCTTTAGAATAGGAATTTGCAGGCGGCTAATCAGCACCTGAATCGGAGCCGACAGATTGTAATCATCAAGGATGAACTCGAAAAGCATGGAGACTAAATTGATGAGATCCTCATCTATTTGGTCAAGTGCTGTCGCCTTGCCTGACTTCTGGCTTTCTTCGCTGAGTAGCCCTTGTACGGCTGTGCGCAAATCTAAAGCTACGACCGGACCTTCCGCCAGATTTTCGGTGCGAACGCTGTGTTGCAAGCGAGAAAGAATTGACAGTAAATCTGCATCTGCAATGAACTGCACATTTCCGGGAGGTGGCGCTTGTCGCCCCCCGGCGCCTGTATTTGGATCGCCTTGTTGCTGTTCAGGGTTCGAGGCTGTATTTCTAAGTGCAGAAAGGAGTTCTTGCACTTGGCTGAAAACGTCGCCTGCGCCGTCATAACCGTTTGCGTCGCTTTGTGCTTCCAAAGGGCGTGCGGAAACGTCTGAAGTTGAGCGGGGAGTAACGCGGGACTTTTTCGCCGTGTATTTCAGGTTGGGCATAACCCCTGCCTGAATCATAATTTTGTTGGCTTCTTCAAGGCATTCGACCAAGTTGCCCATTACATAGCGGTCAAACTGCTTATAAACGATCAGCTTTTCCTTTATCTCAATATCAAGACCAATGCAGGCATCGGAAAATGCTTTGCAGATATGTTCTGGATCTAATGGGTTGACTGCGTTCTCTTCATTGGTTTCGCCATAAACACTGGATACGCGAGTCTGGAATTGCAACAGCGAGCCGGAGAAGTTAGCTCTTGCCTTGCTGATCATGCTGTTAATGGCGACAGACTCTTCCAGGGCGTCGTTTTGCACCAGGCTGAGCACATCTACATCAACATTGTCGGACAGTGACTCACTGGTCTTGTGTTGAGAAGGCGGCTGATTGAACAGGCGTGCGAGTTCCTGCTGGAAGTGGTTTTCTATCCCCTTCCGCTTTATCCGGATCTCACGCATAGCTTCGAAATAGCGGTTCTGCTCATTATTTGTATGAGCATGATTGGCTAGTTCAAAGAATGAATCATCAACACCATCGAACATGCTGTTGAGGAAGTTAAGGAGCATTGAGATGGAGTGATCGCGAATACGCGTAAGCAACTGCTCATCCGCGGGCTTCGGGTGAGCCTTCACGCGCTCGCGAATGTAACTTACACCGCTCCCCTTATTCATAAACTTCTCCTGTTGCACCCAAACGGGGCGTCAAAAACAAGCTGACAACAGATATTGTTATTTTTTTTGGGTATGAGTTTGGCGGTGAGTCGTTATAATAATTGCCGTCTATTTTACGGCTTTATATACAAAAATCTACCATAAGTTACTAAAACGGTCTTGCCATCCGAGGCGAGACTGCGTTGTCTCGTTTAAATCAAGGCGGTCATGTCCTAAAGCTGACCGCCTTGGCGCTAGTGTGAGTGAGTTCAGTTCGTGTAAACCGGACCAATACCTACGCTCCAGATTACAACACTGGTGGCGATCAATGCGACAAGCATAACCAAGCCGACGGTCAGGACGCTTGTGGCGAACATGAAGCCTCTTTCTTTCGGGATTTTCATTAAAATAGGTAAACCTTCGTAAAGAAGATATACAGAGTAAGATACTCCTACCAACCCGGCGAACATATTTACCCATATATTGGGATAAACGGCTATGGCTCCCATGATAAATAGTGGAGTCGCTGCATAGGCGGCCAACTCAATACCTCTGGGCGCATTTTTGTCTACGCCGTAAGTAATTGCCATGAAATCGATGAATTTGCCCAGAATATAGATTCCAGACAGCATCGACACGTAGAAAAGCGCGCACAGGTTAAAGGCGCTGATTTGCGTTAGTTTGACGGTTTCTTCGCTGCCAATGGTCCAGCCCACTTGCGTGGAGCCAATGTAGGCGGCGATGGATGGTATTAAGGCCAGTAACAGCGTGTGTTGTGCGTATAGTCGGCCAGTTGTGGCGCGCTCTTCGCGTATTGACAGCCATTCCTGATCGGGATGCGTAAAAAGACCTAACGTGTGGCCCAGGATCATATAGGAAGCCTCCTTCTTATTTTTATGGTCACTATTACTTCATAGTGTTCCGGCTATTTTTAGTCAAGAAGTAGCTTATATTTTGATCTTTTAAGCGGTTTTTTTTTATTCACTAACTGCATATGGAGGGGCGCCGGACGTTGATTTAAGTGAGATTCCGGCGCGTAATATTTTACTGCTGGGTGGTCTTTTTCTTTTTGCTGCCCTTTGGGGGGGCAAATGGGTCGTGGACAATGGCGGCTTTGACGACATTGTCTTTGACCTGTTTGATTTCCACGTTGTATCCATGCAGTTTCAGGCAGGTGGGGTTTTCTGGGATGGTTTCAAGCAGCTCCATAATTAATCCGTTGAGCGTTTTGGGGCCATCGGTGGGGAGTCTCCATCCCAGTATTTTGTTGATTGTGCGGATGGTTGCAAAGCCGTCAATCATGTAACGGTTGTCGTCCATTGGCGTAATGTCTGGACTGGTAGCGGCGATATCGGTGGTAAACTCGCCAACAATTTCTTCCAATATATCTTCCAGGGTGGCGATGCCTTGCACGTCGCCGTATTCATCTACAACAACTGCAATTCGTCGTTTTTCTTTCTGGAAGTTGAACAGCTGAGTGTTAAGCGGGGTGCCTTCTGGAATGAAGTAGGGCTCCCGGCAGCTCTGCATGATCATCGCCTTGTTTATCTCATCTTGAGTGAGAAACTTAGCGGCATTGCGAAGATGGAGAATGCCTATAATGTTGTTTATGTCACCCCGGTAGACGGGTAGTCGGGTGTGTTGGGTGGATCTTAATTGTTCGACAATCTCGTCAATGTCGTCCTCTATATCGATCCCCGTAATCTCATTTCGGGGGATCATGATGTCCTCTATGGTGACTTTCTCCAAATCCAGAATGCTAAGGAGCATTTGTCTATGTCGTTTTGGGATGCGGACGCCTGCCTCGTGAACCAGGGTGCGTAGTTCTTCGCGAGACAAGTGATCAGAACCGGCCTGATTCTCAGTGACCCCAAATAGACGCAATAGTGAGTTGGAGGCAAGGTTGACGCACCATACAAACGGGTAGAGAAGCTTCAATAAGGGGACTAGCGCTACTGAGGCGGGGAATGCTACTCGTTCTGGGTAGAGTGCGGCGAGAGTTTTGGGTGTAACCTCAGAAAAAACCAGGACCGTTATCGTCAGAGCCGTAGTGGCGATTGCAAGGCCGAGGTCTCCCCATAGGCGGGTGGCGATAAGGGTGGCGATTGCGGATGCAGATATGTTGACAAAATTATTGCCAATCAGAATGACCCCGATCAGCTGGTCTGGCCGCTGTAGTAAGGCATTGGCGCGTTTGGCGCCTTTGTGTCCGTTTTTGGCCATGTGCCTTAAACGGTAGCGGTTTAGAGTCATCATCCCTGTTTCCGATCCAGAAAAGAATCCAGAGAGAACTATTAGGATGATCAATACAACGAGTAAAAAAGTGGTGGATAAGTCGTTCAAGGGGAGCGTTAAACCATTTGTTGTGATTACGAAGTCATCATAGGAACGCGTAGGAGCGTGTCAAGATCAGATTTTGGGGTGAATGATAAACTCTAAGGCGATCTTGCTGCCCAGAAACCCTAAGGCTAGCAGTAAGCATCCGCCGATGGTTAATCTGGCTGCGAGCAGCCCTCTCCAACCCCACAAATTACGGCCAATTGCCAAGAGTGCAAAGATTAGCCAGGACAGGATTGAAAGCGCTGTCTTGTGGACTAAATGCTGTGCGAACAAATCTTCTACAAAGAAACTCCCAGTCCCTATCGCCAGAGTGAGAAGAATCAAGCCCGTCCAAATCATCTCAAATAAAATATCTTCGGTGGTTTGAAGAGGGGGGAGCGCTTTGACAAGCCGGCCGGTCATGTGGGATTTCAGTTGCCTGTTTTGGGCGTAGAGCAGTAAGGCTTGCAACCCGGCCAGGCTGAATACGGAATATGCAATGACCGACAAGGTGATATGAGCCATGAGTCCTACATGCCAAGGCTCCACCACCTGAGTGGGGCCTTTAAAGCTGACGGCGGCGATGACTGTTACAATCGCTATTGGATAAATTAGTAGCTTTAGGTTGTGTACGGGCTTGATATAGGCGAAGGATACAACCAGGGCGCTAAGAAACAGGCTGATTATCGAAATTATTTTGAAAAAGCCGAAGTCTGCTCCTAGAGATGTTGAGCTAAGCAGCCAAACGCTAACTGCATGCGCTGCGACAGCCAGAAAGCCAATAGCTCCTGCCAGGTGGGGGCGCTGAGGCGTTTTGCCTTCATAAACGGCGTATTGAAAGGCTGTGGCGATAGTGTAAAAAACAGTGGCGACTATGCTAAGGGTGACAACGCTCATTAAATGTCAGTCATGCCGGCTGGGGTACGTTAGCTGTTTTGGCCCTGCTGGTTGTTCTTTGTTTAAGGAAATGAAGCGTTTTGGCTTATCTGCGCTTGCACTGCAAGCACTGAAAGACGCCTAATAAACAAAGAGTTGGAAAATAGGTTTCGGCCGGGTCCATTTGTTAGATGAAGTATGCCGTAGGGTTGGATATAATCCAAGCCCTTTTACGACATACCTGATTATTAAGGGGAATGCTATATGTTTGATAGTCTGACGGAAAGGTTGTCCGACAGCCTAAAAAAGATTACCGGCCAGGCGAAACTAACTGAAGACAACATCAAGGACACTCTCAGGGAAGTTCGCATGGCTTTGCTGGAGGCGGATGTTGCTCTCCCTGTCGTAAAAGAGTTCGTAGATAGCGTAAAAGCCAAGGCTGTAGGTCAGGAAGTGATGCGCAGCCTCACGCCGGGGCAAGAGTTTATTCGCGTTGTGCAGAATGAGCTTATCGCCGTCATGGGGCGGGCGAATGAAGACTTGAATCTCAATTGTCAGCCGCCGGCTGTAATTTTGATGGCGGGCTTGCAGGGTGCTGGTAAAACGACTTCTGTGGGCAAATTGGCGCGCTTTTTAAAAGAGCGTCGCAAAAAGTCCGTCATGGTGGTGAGTGCGGACGTTTATCGTCCTGCCGCTATTAAGCAATTGGAAACCTTGGCTGGGGATGTCGGAGTTAATTTCTTCCCCAGTACTGCCGATCAGGATCCCGTGGATATCGCAAGCGCGGCGATTGCTGAGGCGCGCTTGCGCTTTAATGATGTGGTGATAGTGGATACTGCGGGGCGACTGCACATTGATGCGGATATGATGACCGAAATCAAGCGTCTGCATGCTGCTGTCAGCCCGATTGAGACTTTATTTGTCGTTGACGCTATGACTGGGCAGGATGCGGCGAATACCGCCAAAGCGTTTAATGATGCGCTGCCTTTGACTGGTGTGATTTTGACGAAGGCTGATGGCGACGCTCGTGGCGGTGCGGCTTTGTCTGTGCGTTCCATTACCGGCAAACCCATCAAGTTCATGGGTATGGGGGAGAAAGTTGAAGCCCTGGAGCCATTCCATCCTGATAGGGTGGCGTCAAGAATTCTCGGTATGGGGGATGTTCTCTCTCTTATAGAAGAGGCTGAGCGCAAGCTTGATAAGAAAAAGGCGGAGAAGCTCGCCAAGAAAGTTATTAAAGGGAAATCCTTCGACCTTGAAGATTTTCGTGACCAGCTGCAGCAGATGAAAAACATGGGCGGAATGGCTGGTATGTTGGATAAGTTGCCGGGGATGGGGCAGATCTCCCAGGTCGCGCAACAGCATATGAATGATAAAATGTTTGTGCATATGGAGGCGTTGATCAACTCAATGACTCCTCATGAAAGGCGGTTTCCCGATGTAATTAGCAATCCTCGCAAGCGCCGTATTGCCATGGGGTCTGGGTTGCAGATTCAGGATGTGAATCGTCTTCTTAAGCAGCATAAGCAAATGCAAAAGATGATGAAGAAGTTCAGTAAGAAAGGCGGCGTCATGAATATGATGCGGGGTATGGGAGGGATGATGCCTCCTGGGGGTGGAATGCCTCCCATGGGGCGTATGAGGTAGATCTGACGCTTAATTGTCAGAGGGTAAACAAAAAGGTTTTCAATGCTTGAATTATTGCGTAGAATATGCGCCCTTTCAGGTGTTGAGCCAACAACATTGGTTTTTTTACAACAGGATTCAAGCTGAGATGGTTACAATTCGACTAGCGCGTGGCGGTTCAAAAAAACGTCCTTTTTATCACCTTAATGTGACTGATAGCAGAAACGCCCGTGACGGCCGTTTCATTGAGCGTGTAGGTTTCTTCAATCCCACTGCGCGCGGTAACGACGAACGTATCCGTGTAGATGCAGAGCGTCTGCAGTTCTGGGTTGAGCGTGGAGCTCAGATGTCTGATCGCGTTCGCGATTTGGTGAAGGCCAGCGCTTAAGCTGGTTGGTGAAACACGCCGATGAGTGAGAAAGTTTGCATAGGCAAGATCGTCGGTGTGTATGGCGTGAAAGGCTGGTTGAAGGTTCGCTCTTTCACCTCGCCGCCGGAGAATATGCTTCGGTACGCTAATTGGGAATTGGTTCGCGAAGATGGAAATCGCTCAAGTGCAAAGCTTCGTTCCGGTAAGCCTCAGGGCAAAGGAATCGTCATTGCGCTTGCTGGCGTAGATGATCGAAATCTGGCAAAGAGCTATGTTGGCTGTCAGATTGAGATTGAATCGTCAGAACTTCCTGCTTTGGAAGAGGGTGAGTATTACTGGCGTCAATTGGAAGGGCTCACAGTCTTTACCTCTGAAGGGGTGAATATCGGACGGGTGAGCCATTTGATTGAAACCGGCGCTAATGATGTGCTCGTCGTTATAGGATCTGCGGAAAGCATTGATAAGCGAGAGCGGCTAATTCCTTATCTGCCAGGTCAGTTCATAGAGAACATTGATCTGGATAAGAATTTAATGGTTGTTGATTGGGATCCGGATTTCTGAAGTGTGGTTTGGCGTCATAACCTTATTTCCGGAAATGCTGAAGTCGGTTACGGACTTTGGCGTGGTTGGCAAGGCTATCAAGCAAAGCTCGATAGAAGTTTGCACTTGGAATCCCAGAGATTACGCAACCGATAACTATCGCACGGTAGATGATAGGCCGTATGGCGGTGGTCCTGGAATGTTGATGAAGGTGGGGCCTCTGGAAGCTGCGTTAAATGCGGCGAAATCTGTGGCTCCTGCAGGAAGTAAAGTTGTCTATCTGTCTCCTCAAGGGAGGCGTCTAGATCAAGCTTTGGCTCGCTCTGCTTTAAGTGTTCCAGGATTAATTCTTCTGTGTGGTCGTTACGAAGGGATTGATGAAAGATTAATTGAGGATGAAGTTGACGAAGAGTGGTCTTTGGGTGACTTCGTTCTCAGTGGTGGCGAAATCGCCGCTATGGCTATTATCGATAGTGTTTCTCGGCTTGCTCCAGGAGTGCTCGGTCACAATGAGTCTGCTGAGCAGGACTCTTTCGAGAATAGCTTGTTGGATTGTCCTCATTACACTAGGCCGGAAATATACCGTGACAAGCGGGTTCCGGAGGTCTTGTTAAGTGGCAATCATGAAAAAATTAGGCGTTGGAGGTTGGAGCAGTCTTTGCTTAGAACACTTCAGCGCAGACCCGATTTGCTCGAGCAGCGTGAGCTATCCGAAGAAGAGGCTCAAATCATACAAGAGTTGCGGCGCGGGCAGTTGATATCAGAAACGTAGGATTACTTCGGATTAGTTAGGAGCGAGCCATGAGCAGCAAAAACACAATCATTAGCCAGCTTGAAGCTGAGCAAATGAGTAAAGAAATCCCAGAGTTTGCTCCGGGTGATACGGTAACGGTAAGTGTGAAGGTGGTAGAAGGCTCTCGTGAGCGTCTGCAGGCTTTCGAAGGTGTTGTGATCGCAAAAAGAAACCGTGGTCTGAACTCTTCTTTTACTGTTCGTAAAGTTTCATATGGCGTTGGTGTGGAGAGAACCTTCCAGACTCACAGTCGTCTGGTTGACAGCATAAATGTTAAGCGTCGTGGTGACGTTCGCAAGGCCAAGCTGTATCACCTTCGTGACCTTAGCGGTAAGGCTGCTCGTATCAAAGAAAAGTTGGATTAATTCCGGCTTTGATCCTTTCGGAAAAGGGCGGTCAGTTGACCGCCCTTTTTTGTTTGTGCTCAAGTTGGTGGCTTGATAGTTGAAGATGGCGAGAGTTATGAGTTTTTCGCGGGAATGTCAGGACGTCATAGATAGGTTTATAGAAATGCTATGGCTGGAGCAGGGGTTGTCCGAAAATACTAGGATGTCTTATCGCTGCGACCTTCTTCGTCTGGCGGAATGGTTGATGGGGAGGGGGCGAACGCTTGTTGACGCTTCTCGTGAGGATTTGTTTTCCTTTTTGGCTGTCCGTATGCAAAAAGGCGCTAAGGGCGCTTCTTCTGCTCGTATGTTGTCGACGTTGCGAAAATTCTACCGGTATTTACTAAGAGAGGGGGTTGTACAGGAAGATCCAACGTTAAGGATTGAGCATCCTAAAGTAGGGCGATTGTTGCCGGGCGCTATTTCTGAGATGGAAGTGGAACAGTTGCTGGCGGAACCGGATGCGTCGCAGCCTATTGAAGCCCGCGATAAAGTGATGTTGGAAGTGTTGTACGCCAGTGGGTTGCGGGTGTCTGAGTTGGTTAGCCTTAGGCTTTATCAGGTCAATTTGAGGCAGGGAGTGCTGCGTGTTGTCGGAAAAGGGGGTAAAGAGAGATTGACTCCTCTGGGTGAGCAAGCGGTGGAGCAATTAGAGGCTTATATCAAAGGCGTTCGTCCTCAATTGTTGGCGGGACGAGAAGATGGCGTCCTTTTTCCCAGTATGCGTGGTAGTGAAATGACGAGGCAGACCTTTTGGCATCGTATCAAGCTGTACGCGTCGCGCAGCGGGATTTCTAAGAATATAACGCCGCATACGCTTCGTCATGCTTTCGCTACGCACTTGCTGAACCATGGCGCGGACTTGCGCGTGGTGCAATTGCTTCTTGGGCATAGTGATTTGTCTACTACCCAAATATATACCCATGTAGCCAAAGCGCGGCTGCAGCAACTGCATTCAAGGCATCATCCTCGCTCCTGATATTCTGCACATCGGTTCATTGGAGCCATGGCGGAAAAGAGTTAGGTTAAATCTATTTCACGTTACACAATTGACCTAGTTTTGGTAGGAACATTTGTGTAATTTTGGGTCCTAACTATATATTCAAGAACGGATGAAGGTATATTCATGCACGTAATGCGCCCTTTTGTACTGGTATTAATGGCACTGTCGGTCGCTTTTGGAGCGCGCGCCGATGAGCAGCAAGAGCAAGCCGTTAAGGTGATTAAGCAGCGGTTGGCTGAGGCTGTGCCAGGGCTGAAAATTCTTAAGGTTAGCCCAAGCCCAATACCTGGGGTGTATGAGGTGGAATCCAATAACCCACAACTGCTTTATACCAGTGCTGATGGGCAGTATTTTGTGGCGGGCGATATTTATCAGGTGAGCGAGGGGCGGATTACTAATCTGGCGGAACGTCGCCGCGAAGAAACGCGCGCAGAGCTGGTGAACTCGATTGACGAGTCCAAGATGATCGTGTTCAAGCCAGAGGTGGTAAAGACCTCCATAACGATATTTACAGACGTGGATTGTGGGTACTGCCGTAAGCTTCATAAAGAAGTCCCTCGCTTGAATGAGCTGGGCGTTCAGGTTAATTACTTGGCGTATCCGCGTGCAGGCGTAGGCTCTGGAAGCTATCAGAAGATGGTTTCTGTCTGGTGTGCGGATGATCAGCAGGCGGCTATGACCGAGGCGAAGTTGGGCAAAACGCCCTCATCCAAGGACTGCAAAAATCCTGTCGCAGACCAATATAATCTTGGCAATCAGATTGGTATTAGTGGAACGCCGGCCATCGTGCTGCACGACGGTCGTTTGATTCCAGGATACGTTCCAGCTGACTCTCTCGCCAAAGGGCTGGGGTTGGAAGTTAAATAACTTGCATGATTGGTTGGCGGAAGAGAGCGGCGCTCTTCCGCTAGCAACGAAAGTTTTTTTCTTCTCTTCTTATGTCGCATTCCCTTTCAATATTGTTGCACCTTTGGGCTCCGCCGGGCGACAGCCCCTCTTTCTGGCATGCCCTGTATTCCATGCTTAGTTCATAATTGCTCAGCTCAGTAAAAGGTGTGCCGCCATCGCATCCAGTAAGAAGTAATGGAAATATTGAAAGGGCGTTTACTAAGTAAACTTGAGCTGCTTTTCTGGTTTTATCAGTCATTACTGTTTCCATAATGCCTGTCGACGCCAAAAGGGAATACTTAACAGGTTAGCCTTTGTTTTTTGTCTGCGCCATCTTCCAGGATTGAGGCGTGTTGGAGACCTTTTCTCTTCTCGTTAAATAAGCGTCGCGCTACGTTGACACATTTCTGGGTGCGGGGTATTGTGGCCTGTTCCCAATACTGTACTTATCTTAATCTTCGCCCTCTGGCCGTTCAGGAGATCGCAATGGAATTCCCGCGCATCAGTCGCTTGCCGCCCTATGTTTTTAACATCGTTGGGGAGCTCAAGCAGCAGGCGCGAGCGAGGGGGGAGGATATTATCGATTTTGGTATGGGCAATCCTGATCAGCCTACTCCCAAACATATTGTCGATAAACTGACTGAAACTGTGCAGCGGGATGATACGCATCGTTATTCCCAGTCCAAAGGAATTCCCAGACTGAGAAGGGCTATCGCCCGCTGGTATAAAAATCGCTTTGACGTGGATTTGGATCCAGAGAAAGAAGCAATAGTCACCATTGGCTCCAAAGAGGGGTTGGCTCATCTGGCTTTGGCGACAATGGGGCCAGGGGATGCTGTGCTGGTGCCGAACCCTAGCTATCCTATTCACCCTTACGGGTTTGTCATTGCCGGCGCCGATATCCGGCATATTCCACTGGGCGAGGACACAGGCGCCTTTTTCACTGAATTGGAAAAGGCGATACTTGATTCATGGCCTCGCCCCAAGATGCTGGTATTGAATTTTCCCGGCAACCCGACTGCTCAATGTGTTGAGTTGGACTTTTTTGAAAAAGTCATTGCCATCGCACGAGAGCATAAGATCTGGGTTGTGCAGGATATCGCTTACGCGGATATCGTATTTGATGGTTATAAGGCTCCTTCGATACTGCAAGTTCCCGGTGCGAAGGAAGTGGCTGTTGAATTTTTCTCACTCTCTAAAAGCTATAATATGCCCGGCTGGCGCGTTGGCTTCTGTTGCGGCAATGCGGAACTGATTGCTGCTTTGGCTCGCATTAAGTCCTACTTGGATTACGGTACTTTTACCCCGATTCAGGTGGCTGCGATTGCTGCATTGGAGGGCGATCAGTCTTGTGTGGAAGAAATTCGAGCGATGTACCAATCCCGCCGTGACGTATTATGCCGTGGTTTAGATAGTATTGGTTGGGATGTAACTCCGCCTAAAGCAACGATGTTCGTTTGGGCGAAAATTCCTGAACATTATCGTCAAATGGGGTCGCTGGAGTTTTCTAAAAAGCTGTTACTGGAGGCGAAGGTAGCGGTGTCTCCTGGTCTGGGCTTCGGGCATTATGGCGATGAGTATGTGCGGTTCGCGCTGATTGAAAACGAACATCGTACGCGACAGGCGATTCGAGGTATTAAAGCGATGTTTCGTAAAGATGGTTTGATACAGGATTAAGACACTCTTAAATGCGCCATAGTGAGCGCGTAATGTTGTGGAGACGTGGTAGATGAAAATAGCTATTTGTGGATTGGGCACTGTAGGTAGTGGAACTTTTAACGTGCTGGCGCGTAATGGCTTCGATATTGCTGCGCGTGCGGGGATGGCTATTGAAGTAATCCGTGTCGCTTCCCGTCGGATGAACCCCGCCTGTGAGCTGGGTTCAACGCAGTTTACCACTGATATCTTCGCTGTAGCTTCTGACCCTGAAGTTGAGGTCGTTGTTGAGCTGCTTGGCGGCACGACAATCGCGAAAGAGTTGATCCTCAAAGCGATAGAGAACGGCAAACATGTGGTTACCGCCAACAAGGCGTTAATCGCAGAACATGGCGGTGAAATTTTTGAACTGGCGGCGCGCAAGGGCGTTACAGTGGCGTTTGAGGCGGCTGTAGCCGGCGGCGTACCTGTGATTAAGGCGCTACGTGAAGGCCTTGCGGCGAATCGCATTAATTGGCTGGCTGGAATAATTAACGGCACTGGCAATTTCATTTTGACGGAAATGCGCGATAAAGGTCGCGCGTTTGAGGATGTGCTGAAAGAGGCGCAAGCCTTGGGATACGCTGAAGCAGATCCGACGTTTGATGTGGAAGGCATAGATGCTGCGCATAAATTGACTATTTTGGCGTCCGTCGCTTTCGGTATTCCGTTGCAATTCAAGCGTGCCTACACGGAAGGCATAAGTGCTATTGCGCCGGAAGATGTTCAGTATGCGGAAGAGTTCGGATACCGCATCAAGCACCTGGGTATAGCGAGACGTCTGGAGCACGGCGTCGAACTGCGTGTGCATCCTACGTTGGTGCCAGAAACTCAGTTGATCGCAAAAGTCGATGGCGTTATGAACGCTGTGATGGTCGACGGGGACGCTGTGGGCCCAACTTTGTACTACGGCGCTGGCGCTGGCGCTGAGGCTACAGCGTCTGCGGTAGTTGCAGACTTGGTGGATATCGCCAGGGCGTTGCGTCAAGGCGTGGCGGTTGGCGTTCCTTCTCTGGGGCATAACCCTGAGCACCTCAATGACCTTGAGGTGGTTCCAGTGGAAGATGTGGTGAGCGCTTATTACCTGCGTATCCTTGTGCAGGACCACCCTGGGGTGCTAGCCAATGTCGCTCAAATTCTGAGTGAGCACAGCATCAATATCGAGTCAATTGTGCAGAAGGAAAGTGAACAGCATGATGGGTTGATCCCCATGATCATGCTGACTCATCGGGTGCACGAAAAGAATATGAACCATGCTTTGGCGGTGATAGAAGCGCTCCCTGATGTGGTTGGTAAGGTGACGCGAATTCGCGTGGAATCATTTAGTTGAATAAATTCGGAAAGCCATGCAGGCGCAAGGCTTTCCGTTAACGGTATAGATAGAGAGCGCAGTGCGGCAAGTGGCGCTGGGCTAATGGCAAAGGGTTTTAAATCGTGAAGTATGTAAGCACCAGAGGCAAAGCGCCTGCGCTTAACTTTGAAGAAGTTCTGTTGACCGGGTTGGCCTCGGATGGCGGCCTGTACGTACCTGAGTTTTTACCTCACTTCACCCCTGAGGAGATTGCCTCTTGGGCTGGGCTGAGTTACCCGGAGCTGGCGGTCAAGGTCATGTATCCATTCGTGGAAGACTCTCTGTCTATCGAAGAGTTCTCCGCTATCGTTAATGATGCATATTCAGAGTTCGCTCACTCCGCTGTGGCGCCGCTGAAGCAGATTTCGGCGAATGAGTGGGTGATGGAGCTTTTTCATGGTCCCACTCTGGCGTTCAAAGATTACGCGTTGCAACTGCTGGGACGTCTGGTTGACCATTTTCTTGAAAAGCGTGGCCAGAAAGTGGCGATTTTGGGAGCGACTTCTGGTGATACTGGGTCTGCGGCGATTGAAGGATGCCGTCATTCCAAACACGTCGATATTTTCATTCTGCATCCGCATGGCCGTGTCTCTGAAGTTCAGCGTAGGCAGATGACGACGATTACAGGCGATAATGTCCATAATCTGGCGGTCGAAGGCAACTTTGATGACTGTCAGCGGATGGTGAAGGCGAGCTTTGGCGATCAGGCGTTTCTGGATGGTCGTCCTCTGGTAGCGGTGAACTCGATCAACTGGGCGCGGATCATGGCGCAGATCGTGTACTATTTCCATGCCGGGCTGAGTGTCGGAGCGCCTCATCGCAGCGTTGCATTCTCTGTGCCCACGGGGAATTTTGGCGATATCTTTGCGGGTTATCTGGCGCGCAATATGGGCTTGCCGGTGAGCCAGTTGGTGATCGCGACCAATCGCAATGATGTGCTGCATCGTTTTATGAGCAATAACCAGTACAACCTGCAGCCGCTCCAGCATACGCTATCTCCAAGCATGGATATTGTCGTGTCCAGCAACTTTGAACGCCTTTTGTTTGATCTACATGGTCGCAATGGCTCTTTGCTGGCGGAGCTTATGGAGAAGATGAACAAAGAGGACGTTGCAATCGAGGAGTATCGCTGGCGTCATGCCAGAGAGTTGTTCGACTCCTACGCTGTGGATGACGAATCTACTTTGGCTAGCATCGATCAGATTTATGCCGAAACGGAAGAGATTGTAGACCCGCATACAGCGATCGGCGTCAAAGCCGCGCGCGCCTGTCGTCGAGACAAGAAGGCGCCAATGGTGATTCTGGCTACCGCGCACGCTGCGAAATTCCCCGAAGCCGTGGCTAAAGCTGGCGTAGAGGAAGAGCCGAAGCTACCTGCTCATATGGCGGACCTGTTTGAAAGAGAGGAGCGCTTTACTGTGTTGCCGAATGATTTGCAGGCGATTCAGCGCTTTGTGCAGGATCAGCTTAAGAAATAACCTTCATAGATAGATTGTGGCGGGGCGGCATTTGCTTGGTCCCCGCCATGCGTCACTCTCTTAATTAAGCCAATCAACAGACTGGATAGCCGGTGAGCGAGCTCTCCCAAACCATACCGAAAAAGCGCATTGAACGCCGGGATGTTCCCGCTGGACTCCTTAATCAGGCAGGGCTTCCTCCGTTATTGCAGCGGATCTATGCCGCCAGAGGCGTCGTCAGTGGCGACGAGCTGGAGTATTCATTAAGTCATTTGCTGCAACTGGATAGTCTGGCTGGAGCGCAAAGCGCCGCGGTTATTCTGGCGGAAGCATTGCAGCGTAATCAGCGCATTATTTTTGTGGGCGACTTTGACGCTGACGGCGCCACCAGCACGGCATTGGGCGTTCTGGCGTTGCGTATGTTCGGCGCCGCCTACGTGGACTACATTGTTCCCAACCGGTTTGAATTCGGCTATGGCCTTTCTCCTGAGATTGTGGACGTTGCGTTGTCTCGCAAGCCTGATGTGCTGATTACGGTGGATAATGGCATCGCCAGCATTGATGGCGTTAAGGCCGCCAAGCGGGCGGGGCTGCAAGTCATTGTTACCGACCATCACTTGGCCGGCGCGGAGTTGCCGGAAGCTGATGCGATTGTGAATCCCAATCAACCTGGTTGCGACTTTCCCAGTAAGTCTATCGCAGGGGTGGGGGTTATTTTCTATGTGATGTTGGCGTTGCGGCAGACGCTGCGCGACAAGGGGTGGTTCGCCGCTACCGGCATGATAGAGCCAAATCTGGCTAATTTGTTGGATTTGGTGGCGCTGGGGACCGTCGCCGATGTGGTCTCGCTGGACGCTAATAACCGGATACTGGTAGAGCAGGGGCTTCGACGTATCCGCGTCAAGCGCTGTCGTCCCGGCATTAATGCGCTACTGCAGGTGGCGGGGCGTAATCAGGAAAAACTGGGCGCTTCTGATCTGGGATTTTCTATCGCCCCAAGGCTTAATGCGGCGGGACGTCTGGAAGATATGACTGTGGGGATTGAGCTGTTGCTGACGGAAGATCCCGCCAAGGCTTTGATGATTGCTCAAGAGCTTGATGGATTAAATCAGGCGCGCAAAGAAATTGAACGTGATATGCAAGCCCAGGCGCTGTCTATTCTGGATCGCATGAACTGGACTTACGACAACCCGCCGGCGGCTGTTTGTCTTTATGATGAAAGCTGGCATCAGGGGGTAGTGGGGATTCTTGCATCACGCATTAAGGACCGTCTGCACCGCCCTGTCATTGCTTTTGCGCCAGGGGATAATGGCGAACTGAAAGGCTCGGCCCGATCAATACCAGGTTTGCACATTCGCGATGCGTTGGATGCGGTCGCCACCAGGCGCAGCGGGCTGTTGTCCAAGTTCGGCGGTCACGCCATGGCGGCGGGATTATCTCTGCGACCAGAAAATTTCACTGCTTTTTCGGAAGCGTTTCAAGAGGTTGTTGCGGCTGCTGTGAGTGTAGACGACCTGCAGGCCAAACTTTTGACGGATGGCGAGCTGTCTCCCGAAGAGCTTTGCATGAATATGGCGATCGCCTTGAAAAATGCGGGCCCATGGGGGCAATCCTTCCCAGAACCGTTGTTCGACGGCCAGTTCCGTATCGCCAGTTGTCGAATTGTCGGTGAGCGCCATCTCAAGATGGCGCTGGCGGATAGCCGGTCCGGAAATTGCTACGACGCTATCTGCTTCAATATCGATCCCGCGACGCCGTTTAGTGAATGGGATCGGGTAAAGGTGGTTTTCAGGCTCGACATAAATGAGTTTCGCGGACATAGCAATCTGCAATTGCTTATCGAGTACCTTGAGCCTTGTAATTAGGCATGTCGATCGTCTTTTCCTAGGTGTAACTCACTGTTCAGTTTGTTTACAATAGCGGGCTTTCTTTACGGTCGGCGGATGATCCGTCGCCGTTTCAACTGTTTTTTTTGAGGCCCCGACGATTATGTTAGAAGTGAATCCAATAGTTAATACCATCAAGGACTTGCGCTCCCGCGTAGAATCTTTGCGGAGGTATCTTTGACTACGACGTCAAGAAAGAGCGTCTGGTTGAAGTAGAAAGGGAGCTCGAAGATCCCGGCGTCTGGAATAATCCAGAACGTGCGCAAGGTCTTGGCAAAGAGCGTTCCTCCCTTGAGGTGGTGGTGAAAACCGTCGATGACGTGACCGGCGGATTGACGGATTGTTCCGACCTGCTGGATATGGCGGTGGAAGAGCAGGACGCGGATGCTGTCACTGAAGTGGAAACTGAATTGGAATCAATCCGCGCACAGGTGGAGACCCTGGAGTTCCGTCGGATGTTTGCGGGAGAAATGGATCCCAATAACGCCTACTTGGATATCCAGGCGGGTTCCGGCGGCACCGAAGCGCAGGATTGGGCGAGTATATTGCTGCGTATGTATCTGCGTTGGGGCGAGCGTCGTGGATTCAAAACTGACTTGATCGAGGAATCTCCCGGTGAAGTAGCCGGCATTAAAAGCGCCACGATTCATTTCCAGGGTGAATACGCTTATGGGTGGCTGCGCACGGAAACGGGCGTACACCGGCTGGTGCGGAAGTCTCCGTTTGACTCCGGCAACCGTCGTCATACTTCTTTTGCGTCCGTGTTTGTTTCCCCGGAAGTGGATGACGATATCGAAATCGATATCAATCCCGCCGATTTGCGCATAGACGTTTATCGCGCATCAGGCGCCGGCGGTCAGCACGTTAACCGGACCGAATCCGCCGTACGTATCACGCACATGCCCTCCGGCATCGTGACGCAGTGCCAGAACGATCGTTCTCAGCACAAAAACAAAGATCAGGCGATGAAGCAGCTGAAAGCGAAGCTGTATGAGCTTGAAATACAAAAGCGCAATGCTGAAGCGCAACAGCTGGAAGATAGTAAGTCCGATATCGGTTGGGGCAGCCAGATTCGATCTTACGTATTGGACCAGTCGCGTATCAAAGATTTGCGTACTTCAATAGAAAACTCCAATTGTCAGGCGGTGCTTGACGGCGATATTGATGAGTTTATCGAGGCGAGTTTGAAGCAGGGCCTGTAATCAGGCCCTTCGCTTATGTCTCGACCCGTAATTTTTGCCAATTGATTGATAAATAGTGGATTAAGCAAACCATGACAGAGAACCAAAATCCTGCAATAGATGAAAACAAACTGATCGCTGAGCGCCGGGGCAAGCTGGGTAAGTTGCGGGAAAAGGGGCTGGCGTTTCCAAATGATTTTCGTCGCGACAGCTACTGTGCAGACCTGCAGGCTCGTTATGGTGATAAAAGCAAGGAAGAGCTGGAGGAAGCTAGCGTGCGCGCCAAGGTGTCTGGCCGCATCATGGCGATGCGTGGACCTTTTGTCGTCATACAGGACATGACGGGCCGCATTCAGCTGTACATAGATCGTAAAGGCTTGCCGCCGGAACAGCTGGAAAACGTCAAACTGTGGGATTTGGGCGATATCGTCGCAGCGGAAGGCGCTCTGCACAAATCAGATAAGGGCGATCTGTACGTCAATATGGAAAACCCGCGTTTGATGGTGAAAGCGCTACGTCCTTTGCCGGACAAACATAAAGGTCTGACCAACACGGAGATGCGCTATCGCCAACGCTATCTGGACCTGATCACCAATGAAGAAGCGCGGGAAACCTTCCGTATTCGCTCCAAAGTGATTGAAAGCATACGTTACTTCCTGACCAAGCGTGACTTTATTGAGGCGGAGACGCCGATGCTGCAGGTGATTCCTGGCGGCGCCACGGCGCGTCCTTTTGTGACTTATCACAATGCCCTGGATATTGAGATGTTCCTGCGTATAGCGCCGGAGCTTTATCTCAAGCGTTTGGTAGTGGGCGGTTTTGAGCGGGTGTTTGAAATTAACCGCAACTTCCGCAATGAAGGCTTGTCCACCCGTCATAATCCTGAATTCACCATGATTGAATTCTACCAGGCGTTTGCCGATTACAAAGACCTGATGAATCTGACCGAGGAAATGCTGCGCTGGGTGGCTCAGGAAGCGCTAGGGACAACGGAAGTGCGCAACACATCCAAGAATACGGATGGCGATGTAGTCGATGAAATCATCTATGACTTCGGTAAACCTTTCATACGCATGACGGTCGTAGAGTCGATTTTACACTTCAACCCCGAGCTCACGCTGGGAGATATTGACAATATGGACGGCGCTAAAAAGGTGGCGACTGGTCTGGGTATTCCTCTCAAAGCATCCTGGGGCTTGGGCAAGATTCAAATCGAAATCTTTGAAAAGACAGTTGAACATCGCTTGATGCAGCCGACCTTTATTACTGAGTACCCGACGGAAGTGTCGCCGTTGGCGCGTCGCAATGACGATAATCCTTTCGTTACTGACCGGTTTGAGTTTTTCGTGGGCGGCAGAGAGATCGCCAACGGATTCTCGGAGTTGAACGACCCGGAAGATCAGGCTGAGCGCTTCCGTAAGCAAGTGGCGGAGAAAGAGGCGGGTGATGATGAGGCGATGTTCTTCGATGAGGATTACATAACTGCATTAGAGCACGGCATGCCGCCGACCGCGGGTGAGGGAATTGGCATCGACCGATTAGTGATGCTGCTGACCGATTCGCCCTCAATCCGAGACGTTATATTGTTTCCTCACATGCGTCCGTTAGCGGACTGATCGTTCTGTCGCATTGAACGGATAGAGAAAAGGAGATTGCAGATGCAAAGCTGCGCAGAGGTGTTGTTTGGGGCTTTGGCCCCAGACACCCGCTGGAAGGACGCCCTGAAAGAAGAGTTCTCCAAGCCTTACATGGTGCAATTGGAGCAGTTTCTTGGGGCGCAAGATGGGCAGGGCAAGGTCATATATCCCAGCCTGGATAACTGCTTCAACGCTCTCAACTCGACGCCTTTTGAGAATGTGTCGGTAGTCATACTGGGGCAAGACCCCTATCACGGTCCGGGTCAGGCGCATGGACTTAGCTTTTCCGTGTTGCCGGGTATTGCGCCGCCGCCATCATTGGTGAATATCTTTAAGGAAATCAACAATGAGCTCGGTTTAGGCGTGCCTGAGCATGGATGTCTGGCTTATTGGGCGCAACAAGGCGTTTTGTTGTTGAACAGTGTGCTGACCGTGGAGCAAAGTAAGGCCGCCTCGCATCAGGGCAAAGGGTGGGAGCAATTCACTGACAGGGTGATACAGCTTATTAACAGTGAACGGGAGAATGTGGTGTTTTTGCTATGGGGCAGTTACGCCCAGCGCAAAGGCGCTTTTATCGACCGGCAGCGTCATTGTGTGCTGGAGAGTGTTCACCCGTCGCCTCTATCAGCACATCGCGGTTTTATGGGGTGTGGTCATTTCGCCAGCGCGAACGATTATCTGCGAGCCCATCAAAAGAAACCCATCGACTGGCGTCTACCTCCGAAGGATCGACTGGATGAGAAAGGGCAACTGATAAAGAAAACGCCAGCTTCCGTCGAGTGAGGCCGACCGGCGGACCCAGGTCCGCCGTGTTTTTATGGGAATCAGGAAGGCGAGAGTAGCGCCATCGCCGCTTCCATTTCCGCGCTTAAATCCTCTGCTTCGTTCATGTCTATTTCTGGATCGAGACCGAGTCGGTTAAATGCCGATATCTGCCCCCAATCCATCTCTGTGTAAGGATGCTTGCTGCCTATCAGGCTTTGCAATTTGGCCACCATCACCACGTCCGCGTAATCGACGCTGGGCGCTTCCCGATGGAAGTTACTGAACTCTGTGGGCACGATTTGGAGTTCTGCGGGGAAGTCCCATTTTTTGAGGATGTACTCTCCAATCGTGGGCTGCAGGGTTTCGATCAGTTTGTCGAGGGTTTCGTTGTCGACATGAATGTCGTGATGCTCTATGTACGTCAATACGGGGAGGGCGCCAATCTGATGCACTAGCCCCGCCAGGGTCGCTTGGTCGGGTTTCAACTTGGTGTAATGCTGCGCGAGCACGTGGCAAATGCCGGCCACTTCCGTGCTGTTGCGCCAGATTTCCCGCATGCGTTGGTCTACCTGCTCCGAGGTGGCCTGGAACATTTGCTCCATCGCCAGCCCTGTCGCGAGGTTTGCGGTATATGCCATGCCGAGGCGGCCAATCGCCATTGTCAGGTTCGATATTTCACGGCTCCCGCGTAATAGCGGGCTGTTGCATACGCGTATAATGCGGGCCGTCATAGCGGTGTCATTGCTGATGACTTTTGCAAGGTCCTGAACGGAGGAGTCAGGACTTTCCGCCACCTCTCGAACCTGTAGAGCGACCTCAGGAAGGGTGGGCAGCACCAGTTTATCGGAATCTATTGCCTGAAGTATGTCTGCTTTGATTTTCTCTTCTAATTCTGCCATTTGCATATCCGTGAATAGGTTGGCTGCATTGGATGCGGGCCCGCTGAGAAGCGCTTCGGCCTCTTTCAAGGTCCAATTTAAGTTATAGCAGAATTTTGGCGGGATGCTTGCCGGCGGCGCATAGAAACGCGCCGCTAAGGAGTAGGATTATGTCAGAGCTTTTTCTTTGTGTTGCTAACTTCTTCAATGGCGTAGGGAAGCTCAAGTACTTGCAGTGCGGTAGTTGGAGACTCCTCCAGACGCAGGACTTTGCCGTCGGCGGCTGACTTGTCCAGTACGGCGAGAGTTTGTCCTTGGGCGCTGCGCACGACTGAACCAATACGAGCGCCTGTTTCGTCGATAATTGCTGAGCCGGGGGCGGGGGTTATTGTTTCAGAAGAGAGCAAGAACATGCGCTTCTTTAGCGTGCCGAGGTACTGCATGCGGGCGACGATTTCTTGTCCCGTATAGCAGCCCTTTTTGAAGCTGATGGCGCCGAGCGCCTGCAGATTCAGCATTTGCGGGATAAACTCATCCAGGGTTTGCGGGTAAACCTCTCCCAATCCTGAAAGCACTTCCAGGCGCTCCCAGTCCTCGACGGCGCCGGCGGCGCATTGATTATCCAGATCCGGCAGTAGCTTTGACGCCTGGGCGCTATCTAGCCAGCATTCCATCCGGGAGAGGTTGCCTGGAGGGCGAATAAGCAGCAGGCCATCGCTGGTCTGGCAGGAGTCTGCTGATGTAGGAACTGCGGAAGAGAGGGAAGGCAGCGAATCCAGATCTCCACTTAATCCTATTACGCCCCAATCCTCCAGTAACGTGACGGTGCACTTATAAAACACCTTGTACTTATTAAGGTGAGCGAGAAAACTTTGCGCCACCTCTACGGGAAGTCTCAACAAATAGCAGTCTGGCTTGGCTTGCGCTATGCGGAATAATGCGACCATGCGGCCTTTGGGAGTGCAGCAGGCGGCCAGTGATGAATGACTGATGGTGATTTCCTGAATGTCGCAGGTAAATTGCCCCTGCATGAATTTGACGGCGTCGGGCCCTTTTATTTCCAGTAAGGCGACATTGGTCAGTCTGTGGAGATGCAAGGCGCCGTCACTCTCCTGGGGCGCCAGAGTGTTTGCTGGTTTGGCGAAGGCGTTCCAAAAGGACGTCATATAAATGGATCTCCCTTAATTCCTGGCGAAGCGTAAACAAACTCGAAAACGACGAAATGCATCCGGATCGCAATTGTCCCGGACGAGAAACACCAAGTCCCGCCAGCCTGTGCGGCAGACCAGCAGAGTGATAATGGGGGTGACGCAAGTGTCTCCGTGCAGGCGTGTCTCCAGCTCGCGTTGATTGCGTTTGAACAGCCTTACTTTCACGTCTTCATCGCTGTTTTTTTCATAGCGGATTTTTATCACACTTGTCGGCCAGGCTAACAGAGCATACTGGCCGACGGTGAAGACAAAATGAGCGCCTAACAGGGCGCTCAAAGAAAGCTTTAGCCAGCTCGGCATCGTCAGAGCCAACAGCACTGCGCCAATCAGGCCGAAAAAGACGGTAAAGAAGAGCGTCAATTGTAGCGATGGCCGCAGCTCAATCGTAGCTTGGTTGAACACGGTCTAAGATGATTTTAACGATGCGCGCCAGATCAGGATCTTCCGGCGTGGACTTTTGCATAAACCACTGGAACATATCTGTATCTTCACACTCTAAGAGCATACGGTAGCGCGCTTTGTCTTCGTCAGGGAGTTCAGGGTAGGCTTCCTTGAGAAAGGGAACCAGCAGTACGTCCAGCTCCAGCATTCCGCGTCGGCTGTGCCAGAATAAACGCTTGTATTCTACATCTTCAGTCATTTGCGCCTCTGTATGTTGCCCGGGGGCCGTCGTTCTGGCTGCATGATAACGGTCCCAGGCTTTCGCCGCCACCCATGGCGGCGTGAAACCTTATCAGAACGCCCTGTCATCGCTCACCAGGGTTCAGCGGGAAAGTTAACGGGGGTTAAAATCGTGTTTTCCGGCGTTTTGAGCGGGTGAGGGTAATCTAGAGTGTAATGCAGGCCGCGGCTTTCTTTGCGCTGAATCGCCGAGCAGATAATCAGGTCTGCGACCGTCACCAGATTACGCAGTTCAAGCAGGTCATTGGATACCTTGTAGTTGCTGTAATACTCGCGGATTTCCTGATGCAATAAGTCTACGCGATGCTTGGCGCGTTGCAGGCGTTTGTTGGTTCGCACGATGCCGACATAGTCCCACATGAAGCGGCGCAGCTCGTCCCAGTTATGTGAGATCACAACGTCTTCGTCAGAATCTGTTACCTGACTTTCGTCCCAGGAAGGAGCGGGCGGCGGCGCAGGCGTGTGTGCGATACGGCTGACGATGTCCTCGGCGCAGGATTTCCCAAACACCAGACACTCCAGCAAGGAGTTGCTGGCCATGCGGTTGGCTCCGTGGAGTCCGGTAAAGGCGGTTTCACCTACGGCGTAAAGAGAGTTCAGGTCCGTGCGGCCGGCGCTGTCGGTAACCACTCCTCCACAGGTGTAGTGGGCGGCGGGAACCACGGGAATAGGTTCTTTAGTGATATCAATGCCGTAAGACAGGCAGCGTTGATGCACTGTGGGGAAGTGCCCGAGGATGAAATCTTTGTCTTTATGGCTGATGTCCAGGTACAGGCAGTCTGCGCCGAGACGCTTCATTTCGTGGTCGATGGCGCGGGCGACGACATCACGTGGGGCGAGTTCTTCGCGCTCGTCAAACTGAGCCATGAAGCGCTTGCCGTTGGGCAGTAAAAGCTTGCCGCCCTCGCCGCGAACAGCCTCTGTTATCAGAAAGGATTTCGCCTGGGGGTGATAAAGGCAAGTCGGGTGAAATTGATTGAACTCCATGTTGCCCATGCGACAGCCTGCGCGCCAGGCCATCGCGATGCCGTCGCCTGTCGCCACGTCAGGATTGCTGGTATAGAGATAGACTTTGCTGGCGCCGCCCGTGGCGAGCACCACAAATTTGGCGCGGAACAACTCCACATGACTGGTTTTCTTGTTCAGCACATAGGCGCCGACACAGCGGTTTCCGGGAAGAAACAATTTGCTATGGGTGATCAGGTCGATGCCGACGCGGTCTTCGAATATTTCAATATTGGCTTTTTCACGGGCGCGATCGGCCAGTGAGCCTGATACTGCACGGCCGGTGGCGTCTGCGGCGTGAACAATTCGGCGATGGCTATGTCCGCCTTCCTTGGTAAGGTGGTATTTCTGTGTGGATTCTTCGGATTCTTCCGTATCGAACTGCACCCCCTGGGAAATGAGCCATTCTATCGCCTCACGGCCATGCTCAACGGTGAAGCGCACGCTATCTTTGTCGCATAGCCCGGCGCCCGCCACCAGGGTGTCCTGCAGGTGGGATTCAGTACTGTCGTCATCGTCCAGCACCGCTGCGATGCCGCCCTGCGCCCAAAGTGTGGAACCGCTTTTGAGTTCTGTCTTGGACAATACCGCCACTCTTAAATCGGCAGGAAGATTCAGGGCGACGGTAAGGCCAGCGGCGCCGCTGCCGATAATGAGAACATCGTGTTCGAAGCTTAAACTCATAGCCTTTGCGTGACTCCAGCAATCAGGAAAAAACAGCCAGGAAAAAGGACCGGATAGTGGTTGGGCCCAAGCAGAATAGCTGAATATACTAACATTAATGGCTAAGAGTGAACTATCCGAAAAAAGTTGTGTCTATAGGGCTATGCAATCAACTTTTATAGACGCAGCAAACGGTGGTTCTTTTATGTCAGTGCAGGTTTTGACCGCTCTTGAATCAACGCGTGGTCGCGCTGAATTACTGGATAATAAGGAAAATATGAGCGCTCCTAACAAGACGACAGACCAACAATTGGTTGAGCGGGTTCAGCGCGGTGACAAGCGCGCCTTTGACATGCTGGTGGTGAAGTACCAAAGCAAGGTCATGGCGATTATCGCCCGTTATATTCGCGATCACCACGAAGTGATGGATGTTGCGCAGGAAGCGTTTATCAAAGCTTATAAGGCGCTCGCTAATTTTCGCGGCGAGAGTGCGTTTTACACATGGCTTTACCGTATCGCCATTAATGCGGCGAAAAATCATCTTATGGCTCAAGGGCGTCGCCCGCCAGGGGAGGACGTGGACGCCGACGACGCGGTTTTATATGAGGGCGGCTCTGCCTTGAAAGATATTGACTCCCCCGAGCGCCAGGTGCACCGCGATCAGGTTAAGCAGGCGATATTCCAAGCCTTGGATGAGCTGCCGGAAGACTTACGCTCAGCCCTGACGCTGCGTGAGTTCGATGGCCTCAGCTATGAAGAGATAGCAGAAATCATGCAGTGTCCAGTGGGCACGGTGCGATCGAGGATTTTCAGAGCCCGGGATGCGGTGGATGCGCGAATCGCGCCAATGTTGGAACAGAAAATGCGCGCCTGAGATAGGCGCAAAACGAATGGGAGCTGGAACTCCGGGAATCCCGGAGTTGGCGAAATGAAAAGTATTATAGAGAGACCGGAGCGGCGCACAGGCCCCGGGTTTGCAGAGGTTGACGGTTATGAATGAACGACTGAAAGAATCTATGTCCGCGCTCCTGGATGGAGAAGCGGATGAGTTGGAGGTGCGCCGGATACTGGCGCAGTCCCACGATGAAGAAGTGATGGCGACCTGGAGTCGGTATCAGCGTGTTCGCGATGAGCTCCACGAAGAAGCAGCGCAATGGGCGCATGTTGATCTGCGGCAGGGTATTTGGTCTGCGCTGGAGAAAGAAGAGGGCGTTGATCGCAGTGAGAGCGTTGTAGAAGGTGAAGTCGCGCCGGAAGAAGCCCGTGTTGGCGGCGGTTGGTGGCGGGGCGTTGCTGTTGCTGCATCGGTTGCTTTCGCCGCGGTGTTTATGGTGGAGTTTTCTGGCGGGCCAGGCTCCACGCAGCCTGCGCCTGCTGTCGCCAGCGGACAACAGATTGCGCCTTCACTGAATGTTAACGGCGCCGGTTCCCATTTGGTGGCTGATTCCAGTGCGGAAAGCGAAGACGCGATTCCATTCTCCGCAGAGCATGCGAGCAGGTTGAACGCGTATTTAATGAAGCATGCTGAGCAGGCTGCATTGAACGGCTCGCAGGTTATTTCTCCCTATGCCCGTTTGAGCGCCTTTGAGGCAGTAGAAGGGCAGGGAACAGAGCAACGCAGGTAAGCAATGAAACGGGTAATTTGTAAATTGGCGGCGATCAAGGATGATGTCCGGCAGTGGAGCCTGGTCTCGCTTCTGGCGTTAATCTCTCTGGTTTCCGCCCCAGCGCAGGCTTCGGGGCCGCAAGAGTGGCTGCAGCGAATGCTGGAGGCGCGTCAGGAACTCTCCTACCGTGGCGCATTTATCTACAGTCGTGGCGATGAAATGAGTTCTATGAAGGTCTTTCATCGTACGCAGGATGGCGTAGAAAAAGAGCGTTTGGTGGCCATGGACGGTGAGATGAGGGAGATCATTCGAGACGGAGACATGCTGATTTGCGTGTTTCCCGGCGGCAAACAGGTTCGACTGGAGCAGGCCGCATATACTGGGCCTTTTCCTGGGGCGGTATTGAACGGCGGCTCGGATGTCCACTCGGTCTACGAGTTGAGAATGGCTGGTGAGGAACGAGTGGCGGGCCATGACGTACTAAAAATGGCGGTTATGGCCAAGGACCAGTATCGCTACAGCTATTACCTGTGGCTGGAAAAAAATTCGGGTATGCTGCTGAAATCCCTCCTGACCAACCGTAAGGGAGAAGTGTTAGAGCATTTCCAATACACGGTGTTGGAGTTGGGAGCTCAAGTGACGGATCAGGAACTGGCGCCTTCAATGCCCAAGGCGGATGTTAAATCCGTCAAGCCGGAGCAAGAAGAGGCTCCAGACGCGCTGCCCGAACAATGGACGCCAGCGTGGCTTCCGAAAGGGTTCAGCATGTCGCCTAATGTGACCAAACGCAATGACGTTATGCCTGGAGATATGCGCACGCAGGTATACGGCGATGGTTTGACCATGTTCAGCATATTTGTCGAAGAGAACAATCCCCAGGCCATGCCGGAAGGGGCTTCGCGCATGGGAGCTACCACTGCTTATTCGAAACATATTAAACAGGGTGATATGACTTACGTTATCACCGTTGTGGGCGAAGTGCCCATTGAGACGGTCAAGCGGGTGGCGGATAATATGAAATCAAGTCCATCCGCTGGAGACGCGTCTTGATATTGGAAACCGGGAAAGTCGTTGCCGTTGGCGACCATGAAGTCTGGGTAAGGACTATCCGGGAGTCCGTGTGTCAGAGCTGCTCGGCCCGGAAGGGCTGTGGTTCTCGGCTTCTTAATCAGATGAGTAATGGCGCATCCACCCAGATCAAAGTAGCGAAAACATTTGATGTTGAAGTCGGTGACGAAGTGGAAATCGGTGTGGCCGAACAGGCCTTGCTCAACGCCTCCCTGCTGGTTTATCTGACGCCCTTGGTTGCCATGATGATTTTGGCTGGAGTCAGTCGCTCATTATTGCATTGGCCCGATCTTGGCGTCGCCCTGGCGGGCTTGTCAGGACTGGGCTTAGGCTTTGTTTTTGTTAAAATCTTGTCATCAAGGCTGTCTTGCAATCCCACCTACCATCCCCAATTATTACGCAAGCTTTGTTAAGCGTCGTATAGCCTAGTTCCAATTATCTAAAGGGAATCTGACGCCATTATGTGAGCCGAGAGGCGTTAGCTCGTTTGGTTGGAGCGCCTGGGTCAAACGACAGAGCCCACGGTGGGCGTGGGTGATTTGGGTAACCAAGTGGAGTTGCATATGAAGGTTTGTCAGAAATATACGGCGGTTTTGCTGGTCTGGTTGAGCGCCGTTGTCAGTATGCGGGCGGGGGCTGTTGATTTACCTGATTTCACGGGGTTGGTGGAGAGAACTTCACCGGCGGTGGTGAACATAAGCACCGTACGTAAAGTTGGAGACGATAGCGCTCAGTATTATTTTGGCGGCCCTGAACAAGACCAGATACCTGAATTCTTTCGCCATTTCTTTGGTGATCCATACCGTCGCAGAGGTCCGCAGGAAGCCCAATCCACAGGATCTGGCTTTATCGTATCCAAAGATGGCTACATCCTTACCAACAATCATGTTGTTGCGGGCGCTGATGAAATTTTTGTCCGGCTTATGGACCGTCGCGAGCTGACGGCGAAGCTGATCGGATCTGATGAGAAGTCGGATTTGGCGGTTTTGAAAGTGGAAGCTGACGATCTGCCGGTTCTTAATTTAGGCAAGTCTTCTGAGTTAAAGGTGGGTGAATGGGTCGTCGCCATCGGCTCTCCTTTTGGATTTGAGTATACGGTGACGGCGGGCATTGTCAGCGCTAAGGGGCGCAGCTTGCCGAATGAGAATTACGTGCCTTTTATTCAGACTGACGTAGCTATTAATCCCGGTAACTCTGGCGGGCCGTTGTTTAACCTCGAAGGGGAGGTCGTCGGCATCAACTCTCAGATCTATACCCGCTCAGGGGGCTTTATGGGGGTTTCTTTTGCGATTCCCATCGATGTTGCGCTGGATGTAATGAATCAACTGAAAGACACCGGTGCGGTCAAGCGCGGCTGGTTGGGTGTGTTGATACAGGAAGTAAACAAGGATTTGGCTGAATCCTTCAATCTGAACAAGCCGCGCGGCGCATTGGTGGCGCAGGTCATGAAAGGCTCTCCCGCCGACAAGGCCGGCTTGCAGCCTGGGGATGTCATCGTCAGCTACAACGGCAATGAGATTGGGCTATCCTCTGAGTTGCCGCATCTGGTGGGGCGCACCTCACCGGGACAGAAAGCGAGTATGAAAGTTGTGCGTCGTGGCGATGAAATGGATGTTGCTGTCGAGATCGGCCAGTTGCCGGCGGACGACAACGGGGTCGCCAGTGTGCCGGCAGGCCAGACCGCGCCTCAGAACAACGCTCTCAACTTGCAGGTCCGCGATCTGACGGATGAGGAGAAAGAGAGTATGCAGGTGGCGGGAGGCGTCATGGTGGCGCAAGTATTCCCAGGGCCTGCGGCGACAGCCGGAATTCAGCCTAATGATGTGATCAGCAGCATCAATAATAAAGATGTAGAGACAGTCGCGCAGTTCCATGAAGTGGTTGAGAAGCTGCCGGTTGGCAAGTCGCTGCCAGTACTGATTATTCGTCAGGGCAACCCAGCCTTCATTGTGTTGAAGTTGAACAATAAATAGGCCCAGTTCTGATTGGCCGAGGCAGGCGGCCGGGTTTCTTAAGATGAAGCCCGGCCGTTGCTCGTTTTACTGGAGAGAAAGCGGCGTTTCTCCCAATATCGGTGTGAATTCTGAGGGTATTTTGTTAATTCGCTGCAATTTACTCGGCGGAGCTGTTAAAATTTCGCCGCCTTCAACTTTGAATCTGAGTGACAGTAGTCCGTGAGTAAACTCAACCACATTAGAAATTTTTCTATCATTGCCCACATCGATCATGGCAAGTCCACTTTGGCTGACCGCTTTATTCAATATTGCGGTGGCTTATCTGATCGGGAAATGTCCGAACAGGTGCTCGACTCAATGGATATCGAGCGGGAGCGGGGCATTACTATTAAAGCCCAGAGCGTAACGCTCTATTACGACGCAAAAGATGGGTCCCGTTATCAGTTGAATTTCATCGATACTCCCGGACACGTGGACTTCTCATATGAGGTGTCTCGTTCTTTGGCTGCCTGTGAAGGCGCATTGCTGGTGGTTGACGCCGCGCAAGGCGTTGAGGCGCAGTCCGTGGCGAACTGTTATACCGCCATCGAAATGGGGCTGGAAGTTATTCCCATTCTGAACAAGATGGACCTGCCGCAGGCGGAGCCGGCGCGGGTGCGTCATGAGATCGAAGAGATTATCGGCATTGACGCCGCGGGCGCCGTAGAAGCCAGCGCCAAAGCCGGTATGGGCATTCAAGAGAGCCTGGAGCAAATTGTTCAACTGGTGCCGCCGCCGGAAGGAGACCCTGACGCCCCGTTACAGGCTCTTATTATTGACTCTTGGTTTGATAATTATCTGGGCGTTGTGTCCTTGGTCCGGGTTAAGAACGGAACGCTGAATAAAGGCGATAAAATTCTGATTAAGTCGACCAAGACTCAGGAGTTGGTGACTTCCATTGGCGTGTTTACGCCAAAGCGTACCGAAACCGGCTGCCTTAAAGCGGGTGAAGTGGGTTATGTCATCGCGGGCATTAAAGATATACACGGCGCTCCCGTCGGCGACACCATCACTCTGGCGAAAACGCCTGACGTGGCCTCTTTGCCGGGATTCAAGCGTGTACAACCTCAGGTATACGCTGGCGTATTCCCGGTCAGTTCTGATGACTACGAAGATTTCCGTGACGCACTGGACAAGTTGACGCTTAACGATGCGTCATTGTTCTTCGAGCCCGAAACCTCTGACGCTTTGGGGTTTGGTTTCCGCTGCGGCTTCCTGGGAATGCTGCATATGGAAATCATCCAGGAGCGTTTGGAGCGGGAATATGATCTGGATCTGATCACCACGGCGCCGACGGTAGTCTATGAAGTGCTGACCAAAAAGAATGAAGTCATTAAAGTCGACAACCCTTCCAGGCTGCCGGACCCTGGTTTTATCGAGGAAATGCGTGAGCCTATCGTTGAGGCGAATATTCTTGTGCCGCAGGCTTATCTTGGCAACGTCATCTCCCTTTGCGTAGAAAAGCGCGGCGTGCAGAAAAATATGCAGTTCCTGGGGAACCAGGTCGCGCTGTCCTATGAATTGCCGATGGGGGAAGTTGTCCTGGACTTCTTTGATCGACTCAAGTCGGTAAGCCGTGGCTATGCGTCTTTGGATTACCACTTTGTTCGTTTCCAGGCAGCCAATCTGGTGCGTCTGGATATTCTGATCAATGGCGATAAAGTCGATGCGTTGGCGCTTATCGTTCACCGCGACAACGCGGCCTCGCGAGGGCGCCTGCTGACAGAAAAAATGAAAGAGCTGATTCCTCGTCAAATGTTCGACGTGGCGATTCAGGCGGCTATCGGTGGACAAATTGTATCGAGAACTACCGTCAAGGCCTTGCGCAAGAACGTATTGGCCAAATGCTATGGCGGCGACGTTTCACGGAAGAAAAAGCTTTTGCAGAAGCAGAAAGAAGGTAAGAAACGTATGAAGCAAGTGGGTAGCGTTGAAATTCCACAAGACGCGTTTCTCGCCGTGCTGAAGGTCGATAAATAAGACAATTGCGGACTGAAAGCAATAAATACAAACTGAATAGGACACATGATGGACTTTGATTTCTCTTTGATTCTGGTTGTACTGACTCTGGTCTCAGGTCTGATTTGGTTGGGCTTTTGGCTGTATATAAAGGTCAGGACGCGTGGTGGAAGTAACGCGATGATCAAAGAGCCGGTTGTAGTGGAGTATTCCCGGTCTTTTTTTCCAGTTTTGTTTTTGGTGTTGGTGGTTCGCTCCTTTCTCATTGAACCGTTCCAAATTCCGTCTCAATCCATGATGCCCACCCTGGAAGTAGGCGACTTCATCCTTGTTAACAAGTACTCCTATGGGCTGCGAGTTCCTGTATTGGGATACAAATTTCTGGACCTGGGAGAGCCGCAGCGTGGCGATGTCATGGTGTTTCGTACGCCAGAGGATAACACCACCAACTACATAAAACGGGTGGTGGGCGTTCCTGGCGATACGGTGGAGTATAAGGACAAACAGCTTATCATCAATGGCGAGCCCGTGGATGAAAAGCTAATTGCAGCCCTTCCAGCAGGCGCTCCCAGAGAGCTCTATTACGAAGAACAACTGGGTGAAAAGCTGCACCGCATCATTAAGGAAAACTATTCAAACACAGGGCATGAAGGCAAATGGGTCGTGCCGGAAGGTAAGTATTTCATGATGGGCGACAATCGGGATCGCAGTAAGGACAGTCGTTATATCGGGCTGGTGCCGGATGAAAATATCGTCGGCAGGGCTTTTGCTATCTGGATGCACTGGGAAAAGTTCTTGTCATTACCCACTTTTTCACGAGTTGGCTCGATACAATAAATGCGCATTAGTGTAAAAACAGTGAGTTAACGTCTACTCTCTAGATAATATTGATTAATTAAGAGGATGGTAAGGAGTGAGTATGCGCAAGAATCAACGGGGCGCTTCTATTCTCGTAATGTTGATTTGGGTGGTTGTCGGGATATCGGCTATTACGCTGGGTATTAAACTAGTCCCCATCTACATTGATGATTTTGCTGTGAAATCTTCATTAGAGGGGTTAAACAGAGAGGCTGACTTGGCGAGCTTGTCCAATGCTGAAATCCTATCGCGGCTGGATAAACATTTTATGGTTAACAACGTGCGCAACTTCGATAAGAAAAATATCAAGATAACTCGGGAAAATACCAAAATGCGCATAGATATCAATTATGAGCAGCGTACGAATATCATTAAGAACATTGACGCCGCTGTTTCATTTCAACACCAATTGGAAGCCAATAATCAGTGACAGCTAAGCTGGAAAGACTGCAGCGGGCGCTCGGATATACATTTAAAGAGCCCGCTTTGCTTACTTTGGCGCTTACCCACCGCAGCTTCGGTGGTCGTAATAATGAGCGCTTGGAATTTTTAGGGGACTCTGTCCTCAACTTTATTATTGCCGACTACCTCTTTGGCCGTTTTGAAGAAGCTCGGGAAGGGCAGTTGAGCCGTCTGCGCGCGCGAATGGTCAAAGGGGTGACTCTGGCGGAAATAGCCAGAGAATTTGATCTCGGCGAATATCTGCGATTGGGGTCAGGAGAGATGAAGAGCGGCGGTTTTCGTCGGGAATCTATCCTGGCCGATGCGCTGGAGTCTATTATTGGGGCTATTTATCTGGATGCTGGCTTTGAAGTCTGCGCCGATAGAGTGTTGAACTGGTTTGAAGCGCGTTTGCAGAAGCTTAATCTAAAGGATACTCAGAAAGACTCCAAGACACGTTTGCAGGAATATCTGCAGGCGCGTCAGCTTAATCTGCCTCGCTACGAAGTTATTTCAGTGCAGGGGGAAGCTCATGCTCAAACTTTCCATGTGCGTTGTGAAATAGACGGCCTGTCTGACGCAACGGAAGGGACCGGAAGCAGCCGGAGAGTGGCGGAGCAGAAAGCGGCGAAACAAGCCTTGTTGGCGTTAGGAGTGGATCAGTGAGTATTGATGTAAATCCGCAAGAGAATAGCCGCTGCGGCTATGTGGCGATCGTGGGCAGACCGAACGTGGGCAAGTCCACCCTGTTGAACCACATACTGGGGCAGAAGATCAGCATCACTTCGAAAAAGCCTCAGACTACTAGACATCAGATTTTGGGTATCAAGACAGAAGGCGACTATCAGGCTATTTATGTGGATACGCCTGGTCTGCATCAGTTGGACAAGAAAGCGCTTAATAGAGTGCTGAATAAAGCCTCTTCATCGGCGATCAAAGATGCGGATGTGATTGTTTTTGTCGTTGATAGAAAGCGTTGGACGGAAGAAGACGACTATGTCTTGTCAAAAATCGCCAAGGTAAATCGCCCCCGCATTCTTGTGATCAATAAAGTGGACAAGTTGGAAAATAAAGACGATCTGCTGCCATTTATCGACAAAGTGCAGAAGATGTGTGAGTTTCAGCACATTATTCCTCTCTCCGCCCTGCGTGGATTGAATATTGATCGGTTGGAAGCCGTTATTAACGAGATGTTGCCACAGGGGATTCACTTTTTTCCTGAAGATCAAATCACGGATCGCAGCGAACGCTTCATGGCGGTGGAAATTATTCGCGAGAAAGTCATGCGTCAGTTAGGCAACGAAGTGCCTTATGAAATTGCTGTGGAAATCGAACAGTTCAAGCGTGAAGGTGCGTTGTTGCGAATAAGCGCCCTGATTCTCGTGGAAAGAGAAGGCCAGAAAAAAATTGTGATTGGTCAGAAGGGCGAGCGAATCAAGCGCATTGGTTCCGATGCGCGTAAAGACATGGAAAAGTTGTTTGAAAGCAAGGTCATGTTGGAAACCTGGGTGAAAGTGAAATCCGGCTGGAGCGATAACGAGCGCGCCTTGCAAAGCCTGGGTTACGACGACCGCTAACGGAAATTTCGGCCGCTATGCACCGGGTTTCGCTCCAGGCCGCCTATGTGCTGCATAGTCGGCCGTACCGCGAAAGCAGCTATATTGTTGATCTGATTACCGAGGCCGACGGTAAAGCCTCAGCCGTTTTGAAAGGCGGCGGTCGCAGAAAAGGCGTCCCAGGCACCCTGCAACCCTTCACCGAGCTGGAGGTTGAGCTGGGAGGGCGTGGCGAGCTTAAGTCCCTCATTCGATACGAGACGACTAACATTCGCTATCCTTTGGCGGGAGCGGCTCTCTATGC
This sequence comes from Hahella chejuensis KCTC 2396, assembly GCF_000012985.1. Classification (NCBI taxonomy): domain Bacteria; kingdom Pseudomonadati; phylum Pseudomonadota; class Gammaproteobacteria; order Oceanospirillales; family Hahellaceae; genus Hahella; species Hahella chejuensis. The sequence goes on from NC_007645.1 coordinate 1,825,151, forward strand.
CGGTCTTTACCTCAATGAGTTGTTGGTGAAGTTGCTGCAACCACTGGAGGGCTGCCGAAAAGTGTTTGACGCCTACAAGTCGAGTCTGACTTTCTTATCGCTTCCACAGCCCAATCTGGAGCCTGGAATACGGGAGTTGGAATTTGCGCTGCTAAATGAACTGGGCTTTGGCGTAGATTTTTGTGTAGAGAGCGCTACAGGCGATATCGTGAAAAATAACATCGCCTATTACTTCTCCCTTACTGAAGGCGTTAGTCGGACGCCAGAGCCTTGCTCAGTTGTGATTGAAGGTCATCATCTAATAGCGATAGCTGGTCGCGACTGGTCTGTTCCAGGTAGTCTTTCAGCAGCCAAGAGGTTGACACGCCGGTGCCTTGATGAACTATTAGGCGGTCGTCCTCTGCACTCCCGAGAGCTGATGCGCAGTTACCTCAAGCTCACCAAGGGCTAATCACCGTCAAAGGTAGATGTCGCGAAAACCCAAATCTAACTAGGACTGCGGGGCTGACTGAGTCTGATATTCTCTGAACTCTGTCTGCCAGTCATTTCTGTCAGACCAGTAAAGCACTCGTTCTATTTCTTCAAATAGAACGGACACGGCAGTCTCCAGCGGCTCTACTTCACGCTTGATTTGTCCTTCCAGTTCCGCTGCGGCGTTGCGCAGCAAGGGGACTCCACAGTAGCGCGTCGCGCCATGAAGACGATGAACGCGTTCCAATAATTCAGATCGGTCTTGCTGCTCCCAGGCGCTCTCTATGGACTTGCGCTCTTCCGGCAGATTTTCAAGCAGCATGGAGAATAATTCTTCCGCTAATCCTTTTTTGCCTCCGGCAAGAGTGACGCAACTGCGAATGTCCACGCACGGCTCGGTGGCGGCTTTCACTGATGGCTTTATCTTTCCTGGCTCCCGGACAGGTTGTTGGGTTAGCGAGGGCTGCGGCGACAGCTGGAAGCCGGTTCTGCGCTCTATAATGCGCTGTAGCTCATCTTCATTGGTGGGTTTGGTGAGGTAATCGTCAAAGCCGCTTTGCAGTAGTTGCTTACGCTCTTCCGACATTGCGTGTGCGGTGAGGGCGATGATCGGGGTGCGTCGTTTACCAGCTTCAAACTCACGAATCTTGATCGTGGTTTCAACCCCATCCATCCCGGGCATCTGTACATCCATAAAGATTACGTCGAAGCGCTTCTGCTTGGCCTTGGTGAGGGCTTCGTAGCCGCTCATGGCTGTTTCCACCACGGCTCCCAGGTCTAAGAGAAAGGCTTCCACCAGTTTGAGGTTGGCGAGGTTGTCATCCACAGCCAGCACCAGCGGCTTGCGACCACTGGTGGCGTTCAACTGTTTGATAGATACCGCCGACGGCGCTTCCTCTTCGTCAGAGCGTCCTTCGATCAGCCAGCTTAGCGCATTCGCCAGCCGACGCTGTGAAGCCGGCTTAATCAGGAAAGTCGAGGCGTCAGTCAGTATTGGCGGCTCCTCGTTACCGGTGTCGATGGTCGGCGTCAGTATCAACGTGCGGCAATCGAGTTTGTACTCCAGCTTGCGTACGGTCTGCAGGTAAGAGTTCGAGCGCAGGTGGTGGCGGGTCAGACCAATAATGGCGACAGCGAAGCCTTCGCCTTTGCGTTGCGCTTCCTCCACTTTGTCCGCCAGGTCTTTGATATTGTCTACCTGAGTGACGTTGGAGCCCCATTTGTTGAGCGTATGCTCCACCGCCAGTCCAGTTTTCTTCTGGTGCTCAAGATAGATGACCCGTTCGCCTTCAAACAAACGGTGGTTGAGCTCGTTGTCTGGCTGGTTGGGAGCAATTTCGACGGGGAGCTCGATCCAGAACGTGGACCCTTTGCCAAGTTCGCTTTCAACCCCGATCTGTCCACCCATTTGTTCGGTCAGGCGTCTGGAGATAACCAGGCCCAGGCCGGTGCCGCCGAAGCGCCTTGCTGTTGATGCGTCCGCTTGGCTGAAGGCGCTGAACAGCGTTTGTTGTTGGACGCGGGAAAGTCCTACGCCACTGTCGGTGACAGTGATTTTGATGAGCGAACTCTCATCGGATTCGTCTTCCAGCATCACGCGCACCACCACTTCACCGCTCTGAGTGAATTTAATGCCGTTATTGACCAAATTGGTGACGATCTGTTTGATGCGCAGCGGATCGCCCATGATATGGCTTGGCACGTCGGAGTAGACAAGACCCGCCAGATCCAGATTTTTCTCGTGGGCGCCGGGAGCAAGCATGGTGAGAACGTCTTCCACGATTTCCTGTAGGTTGACGGTGGTATTATCCAGAACCAGCTTGCCGGCCTCGATTTTGGAGAAATCCAGGATATCGTTGATGATCGTTAGCAGGATTTCGGACGACTTCAGGATTGTGTTGAGCTGGTCTCGCTGCTGAGGCCCCAGGTTGGATTTCAGCAGGAGATGCGTGAACCCAATTATCCCGTTGAGCGGAGTGCGGATTTCATGAGACATATTGGCTAGAAATTCCGACTTTACCCGGCTGGCTTCGATAGCTTCCTTCCGGGCCATATCCAGCTCTATGTTCTGGATCTCTATGGTTTCCAGCGTCTCCCTGAGGTCTTCCGTGGCCTGATCTATATTTTGCTGCATCTCACTGCGGGCCTTGGCGAGAGCTTCCGCCATGGAATTGATGCCGTCCTGGAGCAGCGCCAGTTCAGGACTGGCTTCTATATAGACGCGGGTATCCAGCTTGCCTTCTTTTATACGGGTAAGCGCTTGCGCCACCTGAGATAGCGGCGAAGTAAGGTCGCGGCTCAGACGCAGCGCAAGAAATGTGCACACAATTATGGCGGTGAACACGGCGCTGACGGCGAAGAGAATCGTTCGATACTTGGCGACCTGAGTTGGCGCGCGGGACACCTCGATGACCGCCCACCCCAGGATATTATCCTGTAGCCCATTGGAGGCTTCGGATTCCTGCAAATTAGCGTCCTCGCTCAGACTAAGGTCTTGCAGGGTGACCGGGGCGGTGAAGCGCAGCACATCCTCACTGGAATAAATCGTAAGCTGTGTGGATAAGCTGGCGGGGATCGTGTGCTCTTCCTGAATACGTGGGCCGGCATGGGCCAAAATCTGGCGTTGACGCCCGTAAATAGAGACCGAACGAATATCTTTCTCTTCCAGTACGGCGTTGGTCAGTCCAATCAATTGGCGGCGGTTTCCGGTGAAAACGCCATACTCCGCAGCGTTGGCGAGGTGACGGGCGGAGTCGGAGCCGCGCTCCAGGAGCACGTCGCTGAGATCGTCCAGGCGAGTAAATACAAAGGCTGCGGACAACGTGAACGCAATAGTGAGTGACGGCGCCAAGGTCAATAGAATGACCTTTACTTTTATACCCCAGCGTTTCATGCAGGGGCCCTTCGGCGACTTGTAGAGGAGGCGCGGGTAAACGGCATATTATGGTATTTATGATATAAAGTGATTTTTATATTAAAAAAGAATATATCGCCACTCTCAGATTATTGCTTATCATGGCCGATGTTCGGCCAATATCAAGTCCGGACACAGCTATCGAAGGAAATGGTTCGATGGCGTAACAGGGACCGGATTTTTGCTCAGGCGACGTTGAGTCATTGTCACAGCGGCGCCGCAGCGGACAAGGACATTTCCGATTCTACAGCTAATTGATTGAATTTAAAAAGAAGCGAACGTTAAAGATGTCATACCCCACGATTGAATCCTACGTTGGAAACACGCCGCTTGTTCGACTACAAAGACTACCCGGCGACACCAGTAATGTCATTCTGGCGAAGCTTGAGGGAAATAATCCGGCGGGATCAGTCAAGGACCGTCCCGCCATGAGTATGATCCAAGAAGCGGAGAATCGGGGCGACATCCGACCTGGCGACACATTAATTGAGGCTACCAGCGGAAATACCGGGATCGCCCTGGCTATGGCGGCAGCGATCAAAGGCTACCGTATGGTCCTGATCATGCCGGCGCATATGAGTGAAGAACGTCGCGCGGCGATGACCGCCTATGGTGCGGAAATCATCTCTGTATCCAAAGAAGAGGGGATGGAAGGGGCGCGTGATCTCGCCAAGCAAATGGAGTCCGAAGGCAAAGGCAAGGTGCTGGATCAGTTCGCCAACCCGGATAATCCTCTGGCGCACTACAAGACGACGGGCCCGGAAATCTGGCGCCAAACCGATGGTGCGATTACTCACTTCGTCAGCTCCATGGGGACCACCGGCACTATTATGGGAACCTCTCGCTATCTCAAAGAGCGCAATCCGGAGATTCAGATTGTCGGCCTGCAGCCTGCCGATGGCGCGTCCATACCTGGCATTCGTCGTTGGCCGGAAGCGTATTTGCCAAAAATATATCAGCCCGAGTCAGTGGACCTGGTTTTGGATATCGCCCAGCAGGAAGCCGAAGAGACTATGCGCGCACTGGCTCGGGAAGAGGGTATTTTCTGTGGCGTATCTTCCGGCGGCGCCATCGCTGGAGCGTTGCGTATTTCCCGTGAGGTTGAAAATGCGGTGATCGTCGCCATTATCTGTGATCGGGGCGACCGCTACCTGTCTACCGGCGTATTCCGCAGCTAAAGCTGTTGCGCCGGAGCGCGACGCCAAAGCCCTTATATCTGTTGCGGGAGGCCGCTATAATGGCCGGCTTTTTATCCAGATCGGCCCCATAGCCCAGGTTTATAAGCATGTCTCGTCGTAGAAAGAAGTTACCCCAAGAGTCCATTACCTGCGAAATCGAATCTCTCAGTCACGAAGGGCGTGGCGTCTCTCATAAAGATGGCAAAACCCTGTTTGTCGAAGGCGCATTGCCTGGCGAAACTGTGACTGCGCGATATGTAAACAGTCGTCGCAGCTATGATGAGCTTGCTGTAGAAGAGGTGCTGACGCAGCATCCGCAACGCATTGAGCCTGACTGTCAATTCTCCAAACTGTGCGGTGGCTGCAGCATGCAGCATGTTGATCTGGGCTTTCAGATCAACCACAAAGAGTCTGTGTTACTGGACCACCTACGCCATTTTGGCGACTTAAAGCCGGAACAGGTTGTTCCGCCTCTGGTGGGCGCGGGGCGCGGTTATCGCACAAAAGCGAGACTGGGCGTGCGTTATGTCGCCAAGCGTGATGAAGTTCTTGTCGGCTTCCGCGAGCGCTACAGTAACTTCCTGACCGCCATTGATGAATGCCCGATATTGATCGAGTCTGTCGGGGGCCGTATTCCTGAACTGAAAGCGCTGGTTCGAAGCCTCTCCGGCTATCAACGTATTCCTCAGATCGAAGTGGCGGCGGGCGACGATATGTGCGCTTTGGTGATCCGTCATATGGACCCGCTCACTGAAGAAGATTTGCAAAAACTGATCGCTTTCTCCGAACAAACTGGATTGGCAATCTATTTGCAGCCAAAAGGTCCCGATACCGTCGCCAAATTGTGGCCGAAAGATGGCCAGGAACTGCTCAGCTACCAATTGCGCGACTATGGTTTGACGATGCAGTTCCATCCGATGGACTTTACCCAGGTCAATCGCGATATCAACCGTCGTATGTTGGCGCAGGCGCTGGAATGGTTGCAGCCGCAGGCCGGAGAGACCATCCTCGACCTGTTTTGCGGACTGGGTAATTTCACCCTGCCCATCGCCCGTTCGGCTGCGCATGTTGTGGGCGTGGAGGGCAGTGAGGATATGGTGCGTCGAGGATACGCCAACGCGGAGCTTAATGGGATCAGTAACGTAGAGTTTCACGCTGCGGACCTGCATCTTCCGTTAGCCCCAGCGAAAGAAGCGAAACATGCATGGCTGCGAACCTATGACAAAGTTCTGCTGGACCCGCCACGCTCTGGCGCGGAAGAGTTAGCGAAACAAATGACCCGTTTTGGGGCGAAGCGAATTGTTTATGTGTCCTGTAACCCCGCCACTTTGGCGCGGGACGCCGGCATTCTGGCGACGCAGGGATACAAGTTGATCAAGGCCGGGGTAATGGATATGTTCCCGCATACGGCCCATGTCGAGTCAATGGCCTTATTCGAGAAAGCATAAGCCCGTTACTCAGAAAATAAGAGAGTCTGGCGAAAGGCGTCACTATGGTTAAAGTTCGCGAAGATTATCCTTTGGCTCAGGACGGGTCAGTTGATATCAACGGTTGGATTGACCGTTTACAGCAACAGGTTGAACTGGAGGATGTGGCGTCGTTTCGTCGCGCCTGCCTGCTGGCGAAAGAGATCGAATCAGAGGCGGTGCGCGCCGGAAACCTTTGGTCGGAAGGCTCCAGCAGCTTTCTGACCGGCCTGGAAATGACTCAGATTCTCTCAGAGTTACAACTGGATTCGCCAAGTCTGATCGCAGCGGTGCTCTATCGCGCGGTGCGTGAGGGCAAGCTCTCTTTGGTCAGAGTGAATGAAGAATTTGGCGAAGAAGTCTCCAAGCTGATTGAAGGCGTTTCGCAGATGGCGGCGATTTCCAGCTTGCGCCATCCCATTCAGGGCAGCGTACTGGGGCAGACACAGACCCAGGTGGACAACATTCGTCGTATGCTGGTCACCATGATTGACGACGTGCGCGTGGCGTTGATCAAGCTGGCGGAGAGAACCTGCGCCATTCGGGATGTCAAGAACGCAGGGTCCGACAAACGTCACCGCGTAGCCAGAGAAGTATTTGATATCTATGCGCCGTTGGCGCACCGCCTGGGTATTGGTTATCTGAAGTGGGAGCTGGAGGACTTGTCCTTCCGTTACCTGCATGAAACTGCGTATAAGAAAATCGCCAAACTCCTGGATGAACGCCGTATGGACCGGCAGAAGTTCATTGAGGAAGCCCTTTCTGCGTTGCGTCAGGAATTGGAAGCCAGCGGCATCAAGGCGGAGCTTTCCGGTCGGGCCAAGCACATTTACAGCATATGGCGCAAAATGCACCGCAAGGGCATCGATTTTTCGCAAGTCTATGATATCCGAGCCATTCGTATTCTGGTTCCCAGCATTCGCGACTGCTACTCTGCTTTAGGGGTGGTGCATGCCTTGTGGCGCCACATTCCCCATGAGTTTGACGACTATATCGCCAACCCGAAGCAAAACGGGTATCAATCCTTGCATACGGCGGTAGTAGGCCCCTCCGGGAAAATCATGGAGGTGCAGATCCGCACTCAGAAAATGCATGAGGAAGCGGAACTTGGCGTCTGTGCGCATTGGCTATATAAAGGCACGGATACGCAGCAGAAATCTCACGGTTACGAGCAGAAAATCGCCTGGCTTCGGCAGGTGCTGGAGTGGCAGGACGAGCTGGGGAGCAAGACTTCGGAGCTTGTCGATCAATGGCGCAACGACATCGTTAGCGACCGCATTTATGTGTTCACGCCGGACGGACACGTCATAGACCTGCCTGCGGGTTCAACCCCCATCGATTTCGCCTACAAGGTGCATACGGAAATTGGGCACGCATGCCGGGGCGCCAAGATTCACGGCCGAATAGTTCCGCTTAACTACAAGTTAAAAACCGGCGATCAGGTGCAGATTCTGACCTCGAATCAAGCTCGTCCCAGTCGGGACTGGCTTAACTCTGATCTGGGGTACGCCAATACATCCAGAGCCCGGGCGAAAATCACCCACTGGTTTAAGCTGCAGGATCGCGACCAAAATGTCGAAGAGGGGCGCGATATCCTGCAAGGCGTATTGAAACGACTGTCATTGGAGCAGTTGGATTTCGACGACCTGGCGCAAAAAGTAAATTATCCCTCCGCGGAAGATATGTTCGCCGCTATCGGCGCCGGCGATCTCAAGCCGATGCAGGTGGCCCATACGGCGCAAAACATGTTGGAGCCGCGGGACGAGCAATTAACTCTGCATTTACATGCTGCGCAGGAAAGCGCCAAGTCCTCCGATGTGCACATTCGTGGGGTTGGCAATCTGATGACTCAGATGGCGAACTGCTGTAAGCCGGCGCCGGGCGATCCTATCGTCGGCTATATCACCATCGGACGCGGCGTTTCCATTCACCGGCAAGACTGTATCAATGCGCTGCAACTGCAGACAGTTGAGCCCAACCGTATGATTGAAGTAAGTTGGGGCGACACGGAATACACCTATCCCATAGACGTGGTCATTGAAGCCTACGACCGTCCGGGACTGCTGCGCGATATTACCTTGTTGCTAGCGAACGAGAAAATCAACGTGACCGCCGCGTTGACTAATACGGACAAGAAGCAAAGCACGGCGGATATTCGTCTGACCGTAGAAGTAACGTCCATTGATGTGCTGGGTCGCATGTTCGATCGCATTCGGCGGCTGCCCAATATTATAGATGCGCGCCGCGCCAAGCCGGGAGAGGGGTGATGAGCGAGAAAGACGAGGGCGTTCTTCAATACACACTGGAAGATCTCTTATACCTGATGCGGCGCTTGCGGGATCCGAAGGATGGTTGTCCATGGGACTTGAAGCAGGATTTTGCATCCATTGTTCCGTTCACCATAGAGGAAACCTATGAAGTAGCGGATGCGATTGAGCGCGAAGACTGGCCGCACTTGCGTGACGAACTGGGAGATTTGCTATTCCAGGCGGTTTTCTACTCGCAATTGGCGCAAGAGAAAGACTTGTTTCAGTGGCCTGATATTGTGGATGGCGTCGTGCGTAAACTGTTGCGCCGGCACCCCCATGTATTTCCTGATGGAACCTTGGAAAGCCGATTGGCCCCAGGGGAAACTATCAGGGAAGAACAGATTAAGGCCAACTGGGAGCGTATTAAACAGCAGGAACGAGAGCTGAAGAAGCAGGGCGAAGTGCAAGAGTCGACAGCGCCCTCAAGTGTGTTGGCGGATATTCCCAACGCCATGCCCGCGCTGCAGCGAGCGCAAAAGCTGCAGAAGCGCGCATCGTTGCATGGCTTTGACTGGCCCGAAATCAACCCTGTTCTCGACAAGATCCATGAAGAAATTGATGAGCTACGCCATGAGCTGGCGGCGCCGGTTCTGGATCAGGATAAGTTGGAGGATGAGCTGGGGGATGTGCTTTTTTGCTGCGTGAATCTGGCGCGATTCGTCAAGGCTGATCCTGAGGCGGCGTTGCGCAGGGCTAACGCCAAATTCGTAAGGCGCTTCTCCCGCATCGAGTCATTACTGCAAGAGCAGGGCAAGACTCTGGACGATGCGTCTTTGCAGGAAATGGACTTGCTTTGGGATCAGGCTAAGGAAGAAGGCCTGTAAAGCAAAATGCGCGCTGTCTGCGCGCATTTTTGAAAGCTTTAGTTTAGCTATTGGCCGCTTTTAACTCTTGCTTAAGCAGGCTGATGTACTTCTTGCTCAATTGCAAAAATCTTGGCGTCGGGCCGACGTCTTCGTACATAGGGTCGCCCATTTCGTCTTCCGCTACTACTTTGGCTCCTTGCACGTAAGGGAAGCTGCTTTCCAGCTCATCCAGCGCGGCGGAAAGGAGTTCGCTGATGATTTCTTCCTGGCTGCGGAGAGGATACATTTCCGCCAGGGCTGCGACTCTGGCGGCGTCTTCTATGCGCAGGCGCAGGGGGTATTCCTTGTTCGTAAGACGAACATTGGCGGTGTTTTCCCAATTTTGTACAAGAGCGTTAATTTTCATAAAGCGGCCTATGTAAAACAAACGACATCAATTTCAGTCTAGGAGGCCCCTTTTGATCGGGCCATAAGAGCATGTACGTAGCGGCCTCAGAAGGCAGCGGAATGCGCCGCGGACGTTTCCGCAAGGTTTATATTCAGTTTAGACCGACTTCGGCGGGGCGGCTTCAGGAGTATTTGAATAATGAGACAACCAGGGCGGGGGGTGCTATTGTTCTAGTTCGGAATTTTTCGATATTTCACTGAGTTATAGTTAAGAAAAGGCGATTGCAGCAAAACGTCAACGAAGAAAAGACTTTTGAAAAAGCGGCGGAGTAAGAGAAATGATGAAGGAATTGCATCCTGAGCTAAGAGAAAACGTACGCCTTCTGGGAGAGTTGTTGGGACAGAGCATTCGCTACCACCTTGGCGACGAGATATTCAATAAAATCGAGAAAATCCGTATCGCCGCAAAAGCTGACCGTAACGCGGAAATCAGTCAGAGAAAACAGTTGAAAGAAGTGCTTTCAGGCTTGAATGATGAGGAGTTGGCGCCGGTCGCAAGAGCGTTCAACCAGTTTTTGAACCTTACCAATATCGCAGAGCAATACCATATTGTGAGGCGTCGGGCGCCCGCCAGCGAATTGGTGGATAATCGCCTGGACACTATCGAAGTCGTGTTCGATCGTTTAATTGGACAAGGCGTCAGTAAAGATAAATTTTTTGCGCAATTGGCGGACTTGAATCTTGAGTTCGTGCTGACGGCGCACCCTACTGAAATTACCCGCCGCACTTTGATTCAGAAATATGACCAGATTTCTGAATGCCTGGAATCCCTGGACCGTAGCGATTTGCTCGACGAAGAATACGCCAAGATCGTTGAGCGTTTACGTCGTCTGATCACCGAAGCCTGGCATACGGATGAGATTCGTTACGAGCGTCCCACAGCGGTCGATGAGGCAAAATGGGGCTTCGCCGTTATTGAAAACTCCCTATGGCAGGCGGTGCCGGATTTCATGCGTCAAATGGACGCCGCGCTTCTGGAACGTTTTGGAGAAGGACTGCCGATTAATGTGAACCCTGTGCGATTCGCATCCTGGATGGGGGGAGACAGAGACGGCAATCCTAATGTCACATCAGAAGTCACTCGCGAAGTCTTTTTGCTGAGCCGTTGGATGGCGGCGGATTTGTATTTGCGCGATATCGAAGCGTTGCGCTCGGAATTATCTATGACTGCTTGTAATGGTGAGCTGGCGAGAGCGTCAGGGCAGAGTCGGGAGCCTTACCGAAAAATACTCGCCAAACTGCGTAGTCGACTGGAAGCGACGCGGGCCTGGGCCGCTGAGGCCTTGGATTCTACGAAGAAACCTGCCGCTGAAGTATTGCTCAATAACGCTGAGCTGATCGAGCCATTAATGGTGTGCTATCGCTCGTTGCGGGATTGTGGCATGGAAGTTATCGCCAACGGTCCGTTGCTGGATGTTATTCGACGGGCGCAATGTTTTGGTCTGCAATTGGTAAGGCTGGATATACGCCAGGACTCTGAGCGTCACAGCGACGTTATGAAGGAAATATGCGCTTACCTCGGTATTGGCGATTACTCGCAATGGACGGAAGAAGAGAAGCAGGCGTTTCTGATTCGAGAACTGGAGGGCCGGCGTCCGCTGCTTCCCAAAGAGTGGCCGGCGTCTGCGGAAGCCAGAGAAGTATTGGATACATGCAGGGTTGTGGCGATGCAACCCCCGGAAGGGCTGGCCTCCTATGTTATCTCCATGGCCAGTGATCCGTCTGATGTGCTGACGGTGATTCTATTACTGCGTGAGAGCGGCATGCGTCATCACATTCCGATTGCGCCCCTGTTCGAGACCCTGAGCGACTTACAGGGCGCTGCGGACAGCATTGGGCGTTTGCTGGACCTTCCTTGGTATCGGGAGTACATCGGCGGCAAACAAGAGGTCATGATCGGCTACTCGGATTCCGCCAAGGATGCGGGACAGATGGCGGCGGCCTGGGCCCAATATCAGGCGCAAGAGGCGCTGGTCAAAGTTGCGGCGAAACATGATGTGAAGCTTACGCTCTTCCACGGTCGCGGTGGAACGGTTGGTCGCGGCGGCGGTCCTGCAAACCGCGCTATTTTGTCGCAACCGCCAGGGTCTGTTGCGGGTAACTTCAGGATTACCGAACAAGGTGAAATGATCCGCTTCAAGTTCGGGCAGCCCAAGGTGGCCAAGCAAAGCTTTAATCTTTACCTCGGCGCGGTACTGGAGGCCTCCTTGGTGCCGCCGCCGGAGCCGGAGCCTGCCTGGCGCGAGATGATGGATAAGTTATCCCATCTGGCGGTGAACTCCTACCGCGAAGTCGTCCGTGAGCGCCCAGGTTTTGTGGAGTATTTTCGCTCTGCGACGCCGGAGCAGGAGTTGGGCAAGCTGGCGTTAGGCAGCCGCCCTGCGCGCCGTAAGGCGTCTGGCGGCGTTGAAAGTCTGCGCGCGATTCCCTGGATTTTCGCCTGGACGCAAATGCGACTGATGCTGCCAGCCTGGCTGGGGAGCGATACAGCGCTGCAAACCGCAGTAGATGATGGCGGAGCGGATACGTTGAAAGCCATGCTGACCGGCTGGCCATTCTTTGAAACGCATGTGGACATGCTGGAAATGGTGTTGTCCAAAGTTGACCCGGAGATTGCGCGTTTCTATGAAGAGCGTCTGGTCAAGCCCGAATTGCATCCCCTGGGCGATGAATTGCGTCGTCGGGCGGGGTGCGCCGTGCGTTTGATCAATGAGCTGAAGGGACAGGATGAACTGTTGCTGGATAACCCGGTCTTCATGCACTCCCTGCAGGTTCGCAACCCCTATACGGACCCTCTGCACTTCTTGCAGGTGGAGCTCTTGGTGCGTGATCGGGCCGAAGGTGAAACCAACAAAGAAACGGTTGAGAAAGCGCTGAAAGTTACCATGGCGGGGGTCGCCGCCGGTATGCGCAATACCGGATAAATCCGCCACCGGCCTGGCGTCGCCGGGTCGGTTACCAAACTCCAACATTGCGCAACGCAAGCTTACCTTTGCATGTGATTCATATCACGCACATCCCCTCAACCACATATAAACTAAACTATTATTTGTACTGGTTTAGTAAAACGGGGGAAGTGTGCCGCTTGCATCCAGAGTTATGCAGTATCTGAACCGGCAGGGAGTGCCGTATCAACAGATACACCATGATCGCGCAGGCAATATCGATGCTGCTCTGAAGGCGGCGGAGGTATTGCCTGACTGTGTGGCGGTTGCGGAAATCCTGGTGGACGCCAAAGGCGTCGTGATGGCGATCACCGAATTTGGGACGCAAATGAACCTGGACGCCCTCAATAGCGCGATTCGGCGCAACCTGCAGCGACTTACCGGACGCCAGGCGGATCGTTTGTTCCGGGATTGCGAACCCGGTTCACATCCCCCTATCGCCAACGCGTACGGCGTTCATGCCGTGTGCGATGAGCGTCTGTTCGCCAAGGAGCAGATATACATTCAGTCAGGGTGTCATAACACTTTGCTGCGCTTGGACCGCGAAAGCTTTCAGAGAGTGATGAGTAGTGCTATAAAGCTTAAGCAAGGCTGTTGCGAGGCGCAGGCAATGAATCCTTTGTCATCAGATACTCCAGAAAGTCCCGATGTAGGCGAAGCCAACGCTGAGCGCGTGGCGGAGCGGCTGAAGCGTCTTTACAAGCTGCCGCCGATGCCGACGGTTGCGACGCGGATACTGCAGGCAACCTCTGATCCTGACGCGACGGCAGGCGAGCTGGCGGCGATTATTGAGCAGGACCCCAGCCTTGCGGCGCAGATTATGCGACAAGCCCGTTCCGCGTTGTATGGGTACAGGGGGAAGCTGGAAAGCGTCAAGGATGCGGTGATGCGGGTGCTCGGGTTTGAACGCGTCAGTCAGTTGGCCCTGTCTATTTCCGCCAGTAAGGCGTTTGATCTGCCCAATGAGGGGCCTCTTGGCATTGTCTGTTTCTGGCGTCATGCGCTGCATGTTTCCTTGCTGGCCCAGCGCTTGGCGTTCCATGTGCCGGATGACCGCATTAATCCGTCTCTGGCGTATCTGACAGGGTTGCTGCACAACTTCGGTATTCTGCTCCTGGGGCATTTATTCCGCCCTGAATACACCATGCTCAATAAACTTGCGGAAGCGGACCCAATGGCCGAACTGGCCGTGCTGGAAAAACAGGTGCTTGGCATGGGCGGCGCCAAGGAGTTGGTCGGGTTGGGGCACGGGATGCTGGGCTCTATTCTGTTGGAGCATTGGAGGTTGCCGAAGGAAGTCTCTATGACCGCCGCCGGACATCAGGTTAAAGATTATCACGGCCCTTATGAGGATTATGTCTTGCTGATTCAGTTGTCCAACTGCTTGCTCAAAGAGCTTGAGTTAGGCGACGACCAAGTTCCGGACGACCCGGTGTACTACGCCAAGCGTTTGGATATACAGCCTGAGATCGTGTTCGAAGTGTTCGAACAGCTGAAGCAATCCAGCGATTCATTGAATCAATTAGCCTCTAAAATGGGCTAGTTCCGCCGGCCCGCCGCCGCCCGGGCGGCTTTATCGAGATTGGCGCTTCAGGTTGCCTGCCTATATCCGTATAATTCAGCTCTTTGCTAATCTTCCCTACAATGTGCAGCGTCTCTAATCGGATGTGAATTGTCGCCGGAATCGCGGGGAAATGCGATTAGAATCAATGTGTTGAGATTGGTCGCACACACGGCCATGATGGAGCTCGACAATAATAACTCGTCGACAGACTGCTGCGTCGGCCTGTAGCCGGCGCAAGCGCACAGGAATTTGTTGCTTGGATCAGGAGTGTAATTGGTATGAGAATTATTTTGTTGGGCGCACCCGGCGCCGGAAAGGGCACGCAAGCGCAGAATATTATGAAGAAATTCGGGATACCCCAGATTTCCACTGGCGACATGCTGCGCGCTGCAGTAAAAGCAGGCTCTCCATTGGGTCTGAAAGTGAAAGAGGTTATGGCGACGGGCGGATTGGTGTCGGATGAAACCATTATCGCGCTGGTCAAAGACCGCATTAAAGAAGACGATTGCGCCAACGGTTTTCTGTTTGACGGCTTTCCTCGCACGATCCCACAAGCGGAAGCGCTGCGTGAAGCCGGTGTGAAAATTGATCATGTCGTAGAAATCGCTGTGGATGATCAAGAAATCATCAAGCGTTTGAGCGGACGTCGTGTGCATGAGGCCAGCGGCCGTGTTTATCACGTCGACTACAATCCACCCAAGGTGGAAGGTAAGGATGACGTTACCGGCGAACCTTTGGTTCAGCGTGAAGACGATAAAGAAGAAACTGTGCGCAAGCGTTTGGAGGTTTATCACTCCCAAACTGCGCCGTTGGTCGACTACTATCGCAGCTGGGCGGAGAAGGACGCGGACGCGGCGCCGGAATATTTGCGCGTTGAAGGCGTCGGGTCGGTAGACGAAATTCGTGACCGTGTCTTCACCGGGCTGCAGAAGTAATACCGGTATCTTCATCCTCGGGCGGCGCTGTTCAGCGCCGCTTTCTCTTCAGAATTTATTGAACAATCCTCATGGCAAAAATACTAGCGCTGGACACATCAAGCGACGCCTGTTCCGTAGCCTTATGGAACGACGGTGAATTGACTGAATTGCTGGAAACGACGCCGCGAGCTCACGCTAAACGCTGCTTGCCCATGGTTGATAGTTTGCTTGGCGATAGCGGCTTGCGCGTGGGGCAGTTGGATGCGCTGGCGTTTGGGAGAGGGCCGGGTTCATTTACCGGACTCCGCATCGCCGCGGGCATTGTTCAGGGACTGGCTTTTGGGGCGGATTTGCCTGTTGCCCCTGTTTCTACGCTGGAAGCGATGGCGTTCGCCTGGTTTAAGCGTCAAGAATGTACAGGCCAGGTGGTGTGCCTGCTTGATGCGCGTATGAACGAAGTGTATTGGGCTGGCTATGAGCGTTCCTCTGATAGCGTTAAAGAAGTCTATGGGGAGCAGGTTACGCCGCCAGAAATGGTTGCTGCTCCCACTTTGGGGCAGAAGCCGGCGATTTTAGGGAGCGGCCTGGTTTACCTTGAACGCTTGCCGTCCAGTTTGGTGGAAAACGCTTCTGTACAGGAGCCTGAATGGGCCCCACGCGCTGCTGCGATGGCTGAAATGGCGGTGTCGATGTTTGAGGCGGGGCGGGTAGTATCCGCCATCGAAGCCCAGCCTATTTATTTACGTGATGAAGTGGCCTGGAAAAAACTTCCCGGGCGCTAAAAGCCGTTAGTTTCTCTTTCTGTTTACCTCTCCAAACTTTCACGAATGTCGCGCTTGACGTCGACCTCGACAAGTGGAACTTTAAGGGGCTTTTTTGTGCTTAATTTTTTTATGGGAACATTTTTAGATGACTTGGCTTGAAATCGTTGTTTTGGCGCTGATCCAGGGGCTGACGGAGTTTCTTCCTATTTCCAGTTCCGCGCATTTGATTCTTCCCTCTGAGGTTTGGGGTTGGCAGGATCAGGGGCTGGCGTTTGACGTAGCTGTTCATGTCGGCACTTTGCTGGCGGTTATGGTTTATTTTCGCGCTGATATTTTCAATTTGCTCAATGGATGGATTAAGCAGATTACTGGCGGCGGAGCATCACAAGAGTCGCGTCTTGCCTGGGCGGTTATTCTCGGCACTATACCTGCTTGCGTGGCGGGATTGTTGCTGGACAGTTGGATAGAAGAGAACCTGCGCTCAGCGTTGGTTATCGCCCTGACGACAATAGGTTTCGGGGTGTTGTTGGGGATGGCTGACCGCAAAGAAGGAACTCGCGATATTGATCAGTTTACTCTGAAAGACGCGTTGATTATTGGCGTCTCACAAGCATTGGCGTTGATTCCGGGTACTTCGCGTTCTGGCATTACCATGACGTCGGCCTTATTTCTGGGATTGAATAGGGACACTGCGGCCCGTTTCTCTTTCCTGCTGTCTATCCCTTTGATCGCCGCAGCCGGGCTGTTTAAAGGGCTGGAGTTGGCGGATACCGGGACCAGCTCGCAATGGTCGGAGATTGCCGGTGCGACACTTATTTCAGCCGTCAGCGCCTATGCCTGTATTCACTTATTTTTAAAATTTTTACAGAAGATAGGTTTCATGCCATTCGTAATCTATCGCATGCTATTAGGCGCAGGCCTGCTGGTCTGGTTGTATGTAGCCTAAGTTGGGCGCCCGTATTTGTGCGGGCCGCCACTAACGGCTGTAGCGGGGCGGTCTATACTTTAAAGACCGTCCTGGCAATCTGCACGGAGCCTTGCTAATTGAGCGTCTCTATAATTGACATGGACCGGGCGTTAGTCGCCGGAAGGATGGCTGCATGATTGGCGGAGTCGGCTCCTCGCTGCCGTTACTGCCCACTATTAAGCGCAATGATGGACCAACTGTCAGCGATGCAAATGCGTCGCCTCGTGATGAGTCACAGCGTCGCAGTGTCGAACAGGCGCTTCCTGTGGAAGAAGCGCAGCAGACCAGAACGCAGGAAAGTATTCCTTTTCGTCGTGTTAACGCCAATAATTCCGCTGAGCAAACACAGCTGCAACGGAAGCCCGAGCCGGATGATGTCTCTCTTGCCGCGCAACAGGCTATACAAACCTATCAGTCTACCGCCAATAATGCGCCTCGTGATGGCGTTGATAGCTTGGTAAGCATAGATTTGTTCGTTTAAAGTCCTACTCAAATACCCTTCTTTTCTTTCTTCTATGGATATTTCGCCATGATTTCTTATGACGATCAGGTGTTGGTGAGCTATAGCAATCAGCGCTGGGAGGAGGCTGAAGCGTTTTCCTCTCAGTTCGGTTTGCGCCTTGTCGCTTTGGAGGCATTGCCGGCCAAAAGCGACAGGGCTGTGTACTTGCTCAACTTCTCCGACACGAGGGTTGAGTTGGTCAACTGGCGCGAGCAGGCGCCGGGGCCGGTATTTGTGGACTTTGTCGAAGGTGCGCTAGCCTATCGGCGCGAGCATGGCGGCGGCCGAGGTGAAATGGTGGCCAAGTCTGTCGGGCTGAAAGGCGAAGTAAAATGCCTGAATGTGCTGGACGCTACAGCGGGCTTGGGAAGGGATGCCTATGTGCTGGCGGCGCTGGGGTGTCATGTAGTGATGTACGAACGTAATCCGTTGGTGCACGCTCTATTGGCGGATGGTTTGCGTCGTGCGCTAGAGTGTGCTGACGCTGCGTCAGTGGTCTCGCGTATGACGCTGCATCTGGGAGAGGCCTTTAATACATTTCCTGATGGGATAGATGTAGTTTACCTCGACCCTATGTTTCCTGAGCGTCGCAAGAGTAGCGCTGTGAAGAAAGAAATGCAGGCGTTTAAGGATATTGTCGGCGCTGATCCTGATGCGGACGAGCTATTGGCGGCGGCCTTGCGGCAGGAAGTTAAGCGAATAGTGGTTAAGCGACCAAAGGGGGCTCCGTGTTTGTTGGGGCGTGAGCCAAGTTTTACTGTGACGGGAAAAAGCGGTCGGTTCGATGTTTACGCGCTACGTAAGTTGACCGGTGGGTAGCCTCAACCGGTTGTAGCCGCGCAACGGCGCACTGCGTCTGGATAAAATAACTGATCCGAATTCTATTTAGCGCCTTTTTGAGGCGCGGTTCCGCCGTTGCGTCAGCGGATTTTTACGATTGCCGATTCGATAAATGGGCTTCGTAATACTTCAATGACTTTTAGTTGTTGCTTGGGATAATTACGTCTTCGTCAAATTGATTTTCCATGATTCCCCTCCTTATTAAGGACTGGTTAAATATAGTCCAATTATCCACAAAACAAGTTAGGTAGAGTTACCTATCTATACTAATGTACTAATTATCAACCCCTGTTTATCCCCACTGATTACAGCATGTTAACGATCTATTCCAAGTTATTTTGTATATGCTTTTTGCGCTCTAACTTGTATCAAACCGTCGCTGCAGGCGAAAAATATTTATGAGCCTATTGGATTTGTTGTTGGGCCTGCTGGCGAATCTTGCGTGGGGATTTAATTTTATTGCAGGTAAGGAGGGCGCCCAACACTTTCAACCTCTATTGTTTACCGCTTTGCGTTTCGCCATTTTGCTGGCGTTGACGGCGCCATGGTTGAAGCCGGCGAAGGGGTATATGAAGCCGTTGCTGTCGGTTGCATTTGTATTGGGCGTATTACACTTCAGTATGATGTTCCTGGGACTTAACGCAGGAGGGAATATTGCTTCGGTCGCGATTGCCACACAGCTTTATGTTCCGTTCTCAGCCATCCTGGCGGCGGCGATATTAAAAGAAAGTATTGGGTGGATTAAAGGAGGGGCGATTGTTCTTGCTTTAGCCGGGGTATTCATAATTGGGTTTGACCCAGTCGTCTTTAACCATCTGGATGCTTTGGCTTGGGTGGTGGGCGCCGCTGCGAGCATGGCGGTTGCGACCATATTGATGAAGCAGTGTCCGACGTTAGGAGTTATGCGGCTGCAGGCATGGATTGCTCTGGTGGCTACTCCGTCGCTGCTGGCGTTGTCTTATATATTTGAGGACGGCCAGTGGTCGCTTTTGGTTCAAAGTGAATGGAGTGACTACTGGGCTCCACTTTATTCGGCTGTGGCGGCGTCTATTATTGGTCATGGCATTGTGTATCGTTTGCTTGGGCGTTACAGCGTTTCATTAGTTACTCCGATGATGTTGCTGGCCCCGATATTTGCGATGGTGTTTGGAGTAGTGTGGTTTGGGGATGTGTTGACCTGGAAGTTGTCCCTCGGCGGCGCGTTAACGTTGTTGGGAGTGGTTATCATTAATATACCCAGGGAACAGTTGCGGCGAGTAATGCACTTGCTGGCTGGTAAAAGAGGGGCTTCGGTCTAAGCTTTCTAAAAAATAGAATTTTCCGTCTCAAATTTATCGATATTTATACGAAAAAATTGGGATTAGACTACGGCAATTGATGATGGGAGCTGCTTAAGATGTGGAAAAATACGCAACAAAATTATGGGCTTATAGCAATTCTGCTGCACTGGCTGGTTGCGCTTGTTGTTTTCGGTTTATTCGGACTGGGGCTCTATATGACAGACCTGTCTTATTACGACGCCTGGTATCAAAAAGCTCCTTTCATTCATAAAAGCATCGGTATGTTGCTGCTGTTTGTCATTGTATTCAGATTGGTTTGGCGGTTTATCAATGTGCGCCCTGAACCAGAACCTTCACTGAGCCGTATCGAAAAGGTCGCCAGTGAATGGGCGCATCGTCTGCTGTACTTGTTGTTGATCGCCACCATGATCGCCGGATATCTCATTTCCACTGCTGATGGGCGCGGCATTGATGTGTTCGGATGGTTTGAAATTCCTGCTTTGCTCCCTCCTGTGAAAGGGATGGAGGATATTGCCGGTGAAGTTCACGAATGGTTGGCGTGGACATTGGTGGGGTTAGCCGTACTGCATGCATTGGCGGCTATCAAACACCATGTGATAGATAAAGATAAAACTCTGATGAGGATGTTTTCACCTAAATAGCCGCCAGTGCTGTCGGCGGGTTATTTAAACCGATACGTTTTAACTTAGATCCAAGGAGATAAACAGTAATGAAGAAGAGCATCGTTGGCGCTGTATTGGGCGTTATGTTGACTGGCGCGGCATCTGTACATGCAGCGGATTTCGTCATGGACACCAAAAATGCGCACTCTTTTATTCAGTTCAAAATGTCCCACCTGGGTTACAGCTGGGTGCTGGGCCGTTTCAACAAGTTTGACGGCGAATTTTCATACGATGAGGCAAACCCCTCTGCGGCGAAAGTATCCGTGAACATCGATCCCTCCAGTGTAGACACTAATCACGCCGAGCGTGACAAACACATTCGTAGCGAAGACTTCCTGCATGTAGACGAGTTTCCCTCCGCGAAGTTTGTAAGCAAGAAAGTGATTCCCGAAGGTGACGGAAAAGCAAAAATCGTTGGCGATCTGACTCTGCGTGGCGTTACCAAAGAAGTGGTATTGGACGCTAAGCATATCGCTGGCGGCAACGATCCTTGGGGCGGCTATCGCGAAGGTTTTGAGGGTACAACTACTTTTAAGCTGAAGGATTTTGGCATTCCCAAAAGCCTGGGACCGGCAGCGGAAGAAATCCAGCTTTACATGACAGTAGAAGGCATCCGCAAGTAAGACCTTGCCCTGATTATCCCGCTGCGGCCCCGTTTGGAGCCGTGGCGGGGGATAACTTCATCAACATTTAGTTTGGCAATGGGTCTCTTCGTTTACTTCTCTTTTCTCGCTCCATTGCACCAATTGTTGCAACACTTTCTCTCCCACCCGAATTTGCGGCTCCGACGGAGTAAATCCATCTCTTTTCTCCCAACGACTTACTAAGTCCCTGGCTTTGTCGAACGCGGCGACGAATGAAGGCGTTTGCGTCAGTGATTCGACCAGGAAGGCGCGTCCGAAATAGGTGTACTCAGCATCGTCGCTGCAGCCAAATGATGTTCTATCAGATCGAGCCGCTGTGATTACGAGCGTGTTTTCATTCTCAAGATGGGGGATGACTCCGCCCGAATAGCAGGCGGAAATGACGACGACTTTCCATTTGAACGGACTGGCGTTGAGTATTTCGCCAAGCTTTTCTGCTGGCACGTCATTCAACGGCAGGTTGCTGAGACTGCTGGCGATGCTGTGATCCTCTCCGCCGTGGCTGGTCATGAAGAGAAACAGAATATCCTCCTCTGGCTGGATTAAGGTCTCCATATGATTGAGCGCTGTCTCAAGGTTCGTCGCGGTGGCGAGAGGAGCCCCTTCCGGATTGTTGACGTCGTTGACCAGGATTAACTCTTGCTCTGAGCGTGTGTATTGTTGATTGAACAAACGTTTGGCGAAAGCGACCTCATTGGCGAAAACCTGCTGTTCGCCCCAGCCTGCGTAACCAATGAAAAACATGTCCTGCTCCCCGGGTTTGGAAGCCTGTAGTTTTTCCAGTTGCTTTTGCAGTAAAGGTCCCTGGCGACTCAGTATGCGTTCCGCGTTCAGGGCGGGCGCCTGGGGTTCTTGTGCGAGGTTTTGGCTGTAATCTGTGATCCAGAAATCATAAAAGTATAAGTAGTGCGCAGGCAGGAACGTGATGATCGTCAGCAGTAATGCAGCAGAGATTTGACGAAGAGGGAGGCCGACGGAGGATAAACTGATCGCGCGATAGGCGATGAGCAGCGTCCAGGCGATCAGGGCGTAATATGACCACCAGAACAGCTGAGGGTAGTCGGAATAATATGCGAGGGTGACTTCCTGCTCGAATACTGTATAGAGGACATATGGTGCAATGATCGAATTGAGAAACAGCGTGGGAATGCGATATTGCGAATAGGGATCGCCAACTATCTTGCTGGCGACAAAACTACCCGCCAGAACAGCGACCAACAGGAAGGTTTCGCTGAATAGCCCTTCCGCCTGAAATATGCGCGGGCTCTCTGTTGCGTATATCCCCATGAGAACGCTTACCAGAGCGCCAATGACGGCGACGAACCAAAAAGCGCCCGGGCTCAAACGGAACCGAATGGAGGTGGCGGGAAAGAAGAAGGCCAGGCGTAAACCCTGGACAAGATTATCAAGCATACTGAAGCGCCGTTTAATGAGTAGGGCTGTTGGCGGTCAGTATAACCTTAAGGGGAGGTAAGCTGAATCGGAGGGATGGGCGCATTCCCTGCGCCCGGCTATTCGTCAACGGCGCAGGGATTGCGCCGCAATAAAATTAGCCTACAGCGTTGTCAAACTGCTTTTGCACAGAGGCGGATGGCTCTTCCGTCGCTAGAGATACTGCGATAATCGCAACGGTAGCGAGGATGAAACCGGGGATGATTTCATACAGGTCGAACAGTCCTCCGCTCAGTTGCTTCCAGACCACAACAGTGATGCCGCCCACAAGAATGCCTGCGAGGGCGCCATTACGGTTCATGCGTTTCCAGAACAGGGCCAGGATCAATGCCGGTCCAAATGCTGCGCCGAATCCCGCCCATGCATAACTCACCATGCCCAGTACTTTGCTATCTGGGTTCAATGCAATCAATGCGGCGATGACGGCGATGACGACTACCGCCAGACGGCCAACGTTGACCAGTTCCTGCTGGCTTGCATCTTTACGGAACAATGCTTTGTAGAAGTCTTCAGCCAGTGCGGATGAGGAGACCAGCAACTGAGAGTCTGCTGTACTCATGACCGCCGCCAAGATCGCCGCCAACAGAATGCCGGCTACAATTGGATTGAACAGTGCATTGATCAACAGCATGAAAGCTTTTTCCGAGTCTTCCAGCGGATTTTCGAAGTAAGAAATCGCTGCAAAACCACAGGCGAGGGCTCCGATCAGCGTGAGAGCGGTCCAGGACACGGCAATGCGACGCGCCATGGGAATATCGTTTTCTGAGCGAATGGCTTTAAAACGAGCCAGGATATGGGGTTGACCGAAGTAGCCCAGGCCCCAGCCAAGCAGAGACAGAATGGCGATAATGCCCAGAGGTTCGCCTTTTACGCTGGTCCATACGTTCAGCATCTCGGGGTTTTTTGCCGCCATTGCTGCATTGGCTGCACTCCAGCCGCCATCAGCGTTAATAGCGATAACCGGTACGATGACCAGCGCCGCCGCCATCAACAGACCTTGGACCACATCGGTCCAGGAAACTGCGAGGAAACCGCCGAAAAGCGTATAGGACACAACAGCCAGCACGCCTGCGAATACCGCCCAGTTATAGTCCAGGCCAAACACAGTTGCGAACAGCTTACCGCCTGCAACCAAACCGGAGCTGGTGTAGAACAGGAAGAACAAGAGAATGAAGAAAGCGGAGATCACCCGCAGAAGGCGGCTGCTGTCTTCAAAGCGGTTTTCGAAAAACTCGGGAAGAGTCAGAGAATCGTTGGCCGCTTTACTGTAAACGCGCAGACGACGCGCAACGATAAGCCAGTTCAGCCAAGTGCCAGCTAACAGACCTATAGCGATCCAGGCGGCTTCATAGCCTGCGGCGTACGCATAGCCAGGCAAGCCTAACAGCAGCCAGCCGCTCATGTCGGATGCGCCGGCGCTTAACGCGGAAGGAAATGGGCCAAGGCTACGCCCACCTAAAATATAATCGGAGAGGTTCTTAGTGCGTAAGTATGACCAAACTCCAATACCCAGCATCCCTAACAGATATACTAAGAAAGTCATTCCCACAGCAAATTGATTTTCAATCATGCTAGGTTACTCCTGCTTGTTTTTTAATTGTTCTATGAAAGCGGGCGTACGCAGGACGCCCGCTATGAGTGCGGCGCTGAGCGGGGGTTAAATGTGCTCTACGCCCAGCGACAGCAGAGTTGCGTTACCGCCGACGGCTGTCGTGTTAATGGTGCGTGTCCGCTCATTGGCGAATCGCAGCAGATAGTGAGGACCGCCCGCTTTCGGGCCGGTGCCGGAAAGGCCGTGGCCGCCGAAAGGTTGAACGCCAACCACTGCGCCTATCTGGTTGCGGTTAATGTAGGTGTTGCCTACTTTTACCCGCTTCTCGATATAAGCGGCGGTAGTCTCATTCCGGCTATGAATGCCGAGCGTCAGTCCGAAACCGGTGTCGTTGATGCTGTCGATGACCTTGTCCAGGTCTTCAGCAGCATAGCGAACAATATGCAATATCGGGCCGAAATGTTCTTTGCTCAGCTCATTGATAGAGCCGATCTCAAACGCGCTTGGGGTGACAAAGAAGCCTTTGTTGTGATCGCCAGGCAGAATCGCTTCTGCGTTCCAACGAGAGTTGGCTTTCATTTCTTCGATGTGCTTCAGCAGTCCTGCCTGAGCTTCTGCATCGATAACCGGGCCTACGTCAGTGCTCAAGTGTTTCGGATGATCCACTTTAAGCTCTTTCAGTGCGCCGGATAACAGCTCGAGAATTCCGTCGGCGATGTCTTTCTGCACGAACAGCACCCGTAGTGCGGAACAACGCTGCCCAGCACTGGCGAAGGCGGATTGGACTACATCTTTGACCACCTGTTCAGGTAGGGCGGTGCTGTCCACGATCATGGCGTTCTGGCCGCCGGTTTCTGCGATCAAGGTGGCGATGGCGCCATCGCGAGCCGCCAAAGAGCGGTTGATAATATGGGCTGTTTGAGTGGAGCCGGTGAAAGCAACGCCGCATACTCGGTTGTCGCTCAGCAGCTGTGGGCCCAATTGGGCGCCGTCGCCCGGCAGGAACTGGATCGCCTCTTTGGCGACGCCGGCTTCCAGCATCATATCAATGGCGCGTGCAGCGATCAGGCTGGTTTGCTCCGCAGGCTTGGCGATTACGGCGTTGCCCGCCGCCAGAGCCGCGGTGACCTGACCAATGAATATCGCCAGCGGGAAGTTCCAGGGGCTGATGCAGACGAATACGCCTTTGCCTTCCAGGTACAACTCATTGGATTCGCCTGTCGGCCCAGGGAGCACATTGGGTTTGCTGAAGTGCTTGCGCGCCTGCTCTGCGTAATAGCGGCAGAAATCGACGGCTTCGCGCACCTCGTCGATGCTGTCCTGCAGTGTTTTACCTGCTTCGCGACAGCAAAGCGCCATCAGCTCCGGCATCCCGGCTTCCATCAGGTCAGCCAGCTTTTCCAGGCTTTGCGCGCGTTTTTCAACGGGAGTGTTGTTCCATTTTTCGAAACCGACGTAAGCGGCTGAGAGCGCATCGTCCACGTCATTGGATTGGCTCCAGTAGACTGTGCCTGCCGATTGGGACTGGTCGTAAGGGCTCAACACCGGATTGGGCGCGCTCAGTGTGCGGTGTTCTCCGTTGATAACGGGGCAGGCTTTCCACTGGTGCTGATCCCAGGCTCTCAGTTGTTTTTCTAACGGTGAATATTGATTTTCCACGAACAGGTTCACTCCCATAGAGTTAATACGGTTGCCGAATATCTGTGCAGGCAGCGGGATGCGATGGTTGGCCAGCGAAGAATAACGGGTCAACTCATGCACTGGGTGCTGCACCAGGCTGTCGATGGGCGTTTCTGCATCCACCAGACGGTGTACGAAAGAGGAGTTGGCTCCATTTTCCAGCAGACGACGAACTAAGTAAGGCAGTAAGTCTTTGTGGGCTCCGACTGGCGCATAAATACGCACAGTGCGTTTTTGCTTGGCCAGCAGGGCGTTGTACAGGGCGTCGCCCATGCCGTGAAGGCGCTGAAACTCGAAAGGACGATCGTTTTTCTCCGCCAGAGCCTGCACGGACGCGACAGTGTGCGCGTTGTGAGTGGCGAACTGCGGGTAGATATGGTTGCGCGCATACTCACTGAACAGGAATCGGGCGCAAGCCAGATAAGAAACGTCGGTGCTTTCTTTGCGAGTGTAAACAGGATAGCTGGGCAGACCGCGTTGCTGGCAAAGCTTGATTTCGCTATCCCAATACGCGCCTTTTACCAAGCGCACAGGGATGCGGTCGCCTTGCTCCGCCGCCAGCGCCGTGAGCCAGCACAGGACCGGAAGAGCGCGCTTTGAGTAAGCTTGCACAACCAGTCCAAACTCGCCCCAGCCGCGGCTGTCAGGTGAGCGGTATAGTTTTTCGAAAAGACGCAGAGACAGCTCCAGGCGATCCATTTCTTCCGCGTCGATGGTCAAACTGACATTGCGTTCGCGAGCGGCGCGGACCAGCAACAGGACCTTCTCGTACATTTCTGTGAGTACGCGGTCTTGATGGGCTTGCTCGTAACGGGGATGCAACGCGGATAATTTGATGGAAATGCTGGATGCGCCTGGGCGGGTGTCGTATTGATCGGCTCCGACTGTTTCAATCGCCTTTATGTACGACTGGAAGTAGCGCTCTGCGTCTTCCGCGGTAAGGGCGGCTTCGCCCAGCATGTCGAAAGAGTAGCTGTAGCCTTTATCACGGTATTTGCGGCCATTCTGCAACGCTTCACTGATATCGCGTCCCAAAACGAACTGCTTGCCCATGATTTTCATGGCTTGGTTCATGGCGCCGCGGATAACCGGCTCGCCGCACTTGTTGATCAGGCGCTTGAGAACGTTGGCGGGCGTTCCGTCAATATTGCGATCCAGCTTGACCACTTTGCCGGTCAGCAACAGTCCCCAGGTGGAAGCGTTGACGAGCGTCGATTCGCTCTTGCCCATGTGCTTGTCCCACTGCGCGGCGGACATCTTGTCGCGAATCAGTGCGTCTGCGGTGGCTTTGTCGGGAATGCGCATCAGCGCTTCCGCCAGACACATCAGCAACACGCCCTCCTGCGTATCCAGGCTGTATTCCTGCAGCAGGGCGTCAACCATGTGCACGGAGTCGTCCTGGGCGCGGACGTCTTCAATCAGCTTGGTGGCGCCTTGGGTGATGGCTCTCAACTCTTCGGTTCCGGGCGTCGCCAGAGCCATGAGTTCTTCCAGATAGGCCGCTTCGTCAACGGCGTAATTTTGGGTTATCGCCGTCCACAGCGAGTCCAGGCTAACAGCTTGGATGTCGGGCGAAAGTACGGATGAAGCTTTAAACATACGGAGTACTCCAGAACCGCGATAATTGGCGTTATTGTCTGTAAAGGTCCGGCTTTTGAAAGGAGCCGGCCCGGCCTGTTCCGTTGTCGTTTAATTTGTTCAAAAGAACGGCAACGGCCTGAGACGGGGCGAATGGACAGAATGTAATGTTTTGCTATCGTTCAGGTCTTACAAAAAACTGCATGGATTTTGCAAAAAACTGTGCTTTACAGAACTGCAATAATCAAAAATTGACCTGTCGCATTTACATCCTGTCGGATTGTTGACTGCGTTTTTGCACCTGTTTGGGGGTGAGTCCGTCATGCTTGCGCATGCAGTTGGTCAGAGCGCTTTGACTGGAAAATCCGCACTTTTGGCTGATTTCCGCAATAGACAAATTAGTCTCCAGCATCAAGCGCTTGGCGTAATCCAAGCGGGCCCGGATGACATATTGATGAGGCGTCTGATTTGTCGCCTGTTTGAAGAGCTCGTGGAAGTGGCGTTCACTGACGCAAATGCTGCCGGCGAGATCTGAAATGCAGATACGCTCATGCAGGTGCTTATAGATGAACTGGTCAATCCTGTGCATATCGAGCACGGGAGATTTCTGCCGTTTTACACTTGGAGAAATTCTTCGGCTTAGGCAGCGGATAATGCTGCACGCCAAGTGGTGGCGCAATGCGCGATCATCCTGCGCCCACTGTATCTCCTGAATGGAGACTTGCGTCAGTTGTTGTAGTCCCCGGTCCAGCGTCACCAGTTGTGGTCTCTCAAACATAGGGTTCAAAAGGTCGTAGTCGGGGTGATGGGAGTCGAGAAAGGCAGGGTAGTCCTGATCCAGATCAATGACCAATACGTGATTACGAGGTCGCCCGTAAAAGTCATGGAATGTCTCGGTAGGTACGATGCAGGCGTGGCTGACGTCCAGCCGAGCTGCGAGACCGCACATGTCGATCTCAGCAGTGCCGGTTAGACCCAGCACTAGTTGGTAGTGAGTATGTTTGTGCCGATTTACGTTTTGCGGCAGGCTGATCACATTTGCTTGCAGCATGCAATGTATCGATAAGTGAAACTTGTTTTGGTTGAAAAGTATACAGATGTGCTCAGGGTAAATGCATCCATTGCGGCATGCAAGTCAGGCGGCGCAATATTATCACCCTCTTCCTTTATATGCTGCTGAAATTTATACTGCGACCCTTTTCCGGCCAGAGTGTTTTCCTTAACGCAATCAACGTGTTGTCTTTGGACAGGAATAGTCCAAATGGATTGTGTGCGGTTTTGGTAAATAGGCCTAACGGCCAATGGTGGATTTTACTGTGATCAGTATCCTTACCGTGCGACTAATAGAGAACGACACACAATGATCTCCTATACTTTTCACCGCCGTGTGCTGCTAATGGCAGGATGCTTTGCTGTCGCTTTGGGATTGGCAGCCTGTAACGAACATGACTCCAATGGGGACAAGTCTACTCAAAACAGTGGACAGTCCAACAGCGCCCCTGTGGATACTTCCTCCCCAACGCAAAACGGTTCTGGCTCCGACGGCGCTACAAATAACGACTCTGGAGCTGACTCCGGTTCTTCTGATACTGGATCTACTACTCCTTCAACTCCTGGCGGCGGAGGAAGCGGTACAACCAACCCTTCTCAGCCAGATACGCCCACGGATTCTACGACACCTTCAGATCCCGCTACACCTTCAGATCCTGCTACGCCTTCTGAGCCAACAACTCCCTCGCAGCCTGACGACGATGCGTCTTCCGATGACGGCGCTCCAGCTGAGCCGGAACGCTCGTTAACGGTCAGTGGTTATGTAATGAAAGGGACGCTGAAAAACGCATTGGTAGCGGCGTTTCCTGTGGTAGCGAAGGGCGCGGCGAATGATGCGGACTTTCAGAGCCCGGCTGCGCTTACGCTGACCAATGCTGACGGAAGCTATGAGCTGATCATAAAAAATCCGGTGGCGGGCGGCTATCTAATTGAGGCGACTTCCAACGAGAGCACGCGCATGACCTGCGACGCCACTGCTGGCTGCGGTCTAAATGCGTCTGGACAGGGAACATCGTTTGGCGATGTGATGTCTTTATCGGAAGGGTTCGTTCTTGATTCTTACCTGCCTCTGCCGACAGCGGATAAGGCGGTTTTGAATATTTCTGCATTGACGCACTTGGCCGTCGCCCTGTCTCACAAAAGCAGTAAGGGCTTAACGTCTGCTTCCTGGAGTAAGGCGAAAACCGATTTGGCGAAGTCTCTGGGTATTCAAGAGGGATTCATTGATAAGCGTCCCCTGGATTTGGTTGCT
The DNA here is from genome assembly GCF_000012985.1 of Hahella chejuensis KCTC 2396. Taxonomy (NCBI): domain Bacteria; kingdom Pseudomonadati; phylum Pseudomonadota; class Gammaproteobacteria; order Oceanospirillales; family Hahellaceae; genus Hahella; species Hahella chejuensis. The sequence goes on from NC_007645.1 coordinate 1,854,412, forward strand.
CTGCCCAATAGTGACGCCACAGGCGTGGGAATTGAATACATGCGCGCGAGCGTGGTCAACGCTGCATTTGCAGGTTTGGCGCAGCGTCAAGGTATGTCCATCGCCAAAGTAATGGGCGATGCGATAAGGTCATACACGGAGACCGGCGGGCTACCTCCTAGCGACTTTAATACTCAATCTCTGGTGACGATGAATGTTCTATTCAACGAGGCGTCGGCGATCTCTACAGATTTGGAGGCGATGACTCGCAACAAGTCGGTGCAGTCGTTGCTGTCCCAGATTAGTCAGCAGTCTTCAGAGTTCGCCAAGCGGGCCGCACTAGGGGACTCCACCCCAGTTAAGATTTCCATTCAGCCCACTTCGGCAAGCGCATACGTTTCCGAATCCGTGACACTGAATGTTTCAGCGACAGGTACAGATCCAATTCGCTATCAATGGCGTAAAAACGGGGTCAATCTGCCTAACGCCACTCACAGCTCACTGGCGTTGAAAGGACTGACCCTGAACAATAGCGGCAATTATGATGTTGTGGTCAGCAACGATGTGAGCAGCGTCACTAGCAACCGCGCCAGTATTAAGGTATCCACCAAGCCCGTGCGAAAAGTGAAGATAGCCTGGAGTATCCCAACTACGCGAGAAAATGGCGATGGCTTGGCTAAGACTGAGTTGAGAGGGTTCCGTATTTACCATCGCGCTCCAGATGAAAATTATGAGAAGGTGATTCAAGTAAGCAACCCATCGCAAACCAGTATTGAGTTGTCGGATCTGCCCGCTGGTTATAACACATTTGCTGTGACGGCGGTGGATGTGAACGGACTGGAAAGCGAGTCTTCCAAGACATTGTCCAAAACCTTCAAATAACCACTGGCGCAGAGCGCGCTGGAATGGATCAAGGCCGGAAGCCTGTCTGCAATGGATAAAGCCCGGCCTTTTTAATATTTCCTTCCTTAACGCATCCTCGATTTTTACTCGACAATTTACCTTTACCTCAATAGTTCTACTGCTATGCTAGGCGATGTTGGGGCGACAATTCTGTTGGCCTTCGGATTATTAATATCGCATCAAGGGGTTAAAATGCATGTCATGCTGAAGCGCGTTCTGTGCTTTATGGTTTTACAGTGGCTGGTTGTCAGCGCCCAGGCTGCTGGAGATAAGGGGTTATTCTGGAGAGTAGAGTCGGGTGGGGCGACGGCTTATTTGCTTGGCGCCATACACTTTGGTTCCGACGAGTTCTATCCCATGCGCCGAGAGATTATGGATGCGTTCAAGCGCAGTGATGTATTGGTGGTGGAAATGGATGATAAGGCGATACCACCCGAGAAGCAGCAGGAAATTATTCAGCGTATGGCGTTTTACCCCAATGGCGAAACCATTCATGATCATTTGTCTCCAGAAACTATTAAGCTGCTTAAAGAGCGACTCAGCCTGCATCAGATTCCATTGCAGGCGATTGAGCGTCAGCGTATTGGCTTTATCGAATTAACCTTGGCGGCGCTGGAGGCAATGCGTCTGGGCTATTCGCAAGATAGAGGCATCGATTACTACTTCATGAGTCAGGCGAGAGGCAGTAAGCCCATTCGCGAGATTGAATCTTTTCAGGAGCAGATGGAGTTGGTGATGAAGCTGCCTGAAGTTGAAGAGGCCACTCGGGAAGAACTGTCCAGAATGGACGAGTACGAGCAGCTCTGGGGTGAAATGGCGACTGCGTGGAAAAAAGGGGATGCGGATGCGATGTATCGACTGGCGATTAGCGAGCCTTTGAAAGAAACGCCTGCCGCGAAGCCTGTCTATGAACTGATGTTTGATGGCCGCAACCCAAAAATGGCGAAGTCGGTAGAGACCTGTTTGAAAAACAGAGAAGTCTGCTTTGTCGTAGTTGGCGCGGGCCACTTGGTGGGACCCGGCAGTGTTGTGGACTTGCTGCAAAAACAGGGCTATCAGGTTTCGCAGCAATAAGTTAACCGAGATTCAGATTGTTTACGGAAGCTAAACCACGCTCACGTTGGCTTCCGTATGTTCCTTTAGCTTATTCCACAGTTTCTCCAGGCTGGGGTGCTTGTTGTCCTTCTTGCGATAGAAGCGCACTTCCAGATCTGTATAGTATCTCTCATCCCCGGCCGCTTTCATTCTGCCGTAGCGAATGCTTTCCTGCGCCAGCCTGAATGGAATCCAGCCTACGCCGAAACCCTCCCGGATCATCGCTTTGACGCTAACCGAGTGGAAGTTTTTGTTCACCGTCACCAAGTGCAGGTCGTTCTGCGAGTGTGTAATTGTGTGATGCACCACTGGCTTGAGGAAGGCGTTGTCATGGTAGTCGATAAATGGAATTGGCCTTCTTTTGTGCCCGGGCAGCACAAATTTCGGCGCACCGGTTTCGTCTACGGAGCTGCATGGCAGCAATCGCTCTCCCGCAATTTTGACGTATTCGAACTCATTGGGCGTCGCATCCGCCAATAGTTCAATGCTGGGGTGCCAATAGCACAGCATGATGTCGCATTGCTGCTCCAGTAACGCATGAGAAAAGTCGCGAACCGTCCAGGCTGTCGAATGGAGATTCAGATCCAGCGCGATATCCAGCGCGCGGCTGAAAGGCTCCAGCCATGTTTTATAAAAAGAAAGATAAAGGGTTTGCGTTGTGGCGAAAACCAGTCGGCTCGACTGCTCTTCGTGAATAGCGTGGCATTCCTCCCGCGTATCCCTGAGGATGCGGGTAATTTTATCCGCGGCGTCGAGAAACAACTCGCCCGCTGGCGTTAGCGAGAGTGGCAAGGTGTTCCTGTCCACCAGCTGTACGCCCATTTCTTCTTCCAGAAGTTTTATCCGACGGCTAAATGTCGGCTGCGTCACATTCTGCTCGTCCGCGGCGCGTGAAAAGTGCCGGGTTTTAGCGAGAGCTATGAAGTCTTCAAGCCAACGAATTTCCACAGATCTACAGTCCGCTATGATTTTATTGTTAGGGGTGGTTGAAAAAGCCGGCTAATCTAGCCGGCCTTCTTCAACAGCATGACACGCCACTTGTGTTCCGTCTACCTCCCTTAATACGGGGACTTCACGCTTGCAGCGGTCGTTGGCGAGAGGGCATCGGCCATGAAATACACAGCCCGAGGGAAGATTTACCGGGGTGGGCACTTCACCTTTGAGGCGGATAAAGTCAGGCTTCTCGTCTTCCAGTCGAGGGATGGCGCTGAGCAGGGCCTGGGTGTAGGGATGCCGGGGCGCTGCGAACAGCTTGCGCGCTGTAGTGACTTCGCAGAGAGACCCCAGATACATTACGGCGACGCGAGTGCCGAAATGTTCAACCACAGACAGGTCATGGGTAATGAACAGATAGGTGAGCCCGCGCTGCTCCTGGGCGTCCATCAGCAGGTTCAGCACCTGGGCCTGGATTGAAACATCCAGTGCAGAAATGGGCTCGTCGGCGACGATAAACTCAGGGTCTACAATCAGGGCGCGCGCGATGCTGATACGCTGGCGCTGACCGCCGGAGAATTCATGAGGAAAGCGCTCGCCCCAGGATGGGTCCACACCCACTGATTTCATAACTTCCGCTACTTTGTCTTTCAGCTCGCTGTTGGCCAGTTTAGGCTGGTGCCAGCGAATTGGCTCCTCAAGGGTTTGCTTGATTGTCATGCGCGGATTCAGCGATGCATACGGATTCTGAAATATCATCTGCATCTTGCGGCGGTAGGGCATCATTGCGTTGGACGACAAGTGGTCTATACGCTGGCCTTCGTAGCGAATTTCGCCGCCGCTGGGAGAAAGAAGTCCCATCACGACGCGTGCGACCGTAGACTTCCCACAGCCGGACTCGCCGACTACGCATAGCGCTTCTCCTTTTTGCACATCCAGAGAAACGCCGTTAATGGCGTGCACATACTCGTGCTTCATGTGGAAGCGGCCGTTGGCGAAGCTGATTTGATCCAACCAGTCGCCGTGTATCGGAAACTTTTTGTATAAGTTTTTTATATTCACCAATGCTGTCATAAGACCGGACTCTTGTAATTCTATTTCTCTTCGGAAGCGGGGACGTTAGCCTGTTTGATCATGTCCTCCACCATATGGCATGCCACGCGGCAACCACCGGATATAGTAAAGTCCGGCTGTTCCTTCTCGCATCGCTCTTGCGCGTAAGCGCAACGAGGATGGAAGGCGCATCCTTTGGGAATGCGTTGCAACGGAGGCATCGCTCCGGGAATCTGGTATAGACGTTCTCCGGGCACACCCTGCTGCGGTAAGGCGTTGATCAGGCCTTGCGTGTAGGGATGCTGTGCGTCATTGATGATTTCCTTGGTCGGCCCTTGCTCGATTATTTTTCCTGCATACATAACGATCATCTGTTGCGTGACCTGGGATACGACGCCCAGGTCGTGGGTGATCAGGATCAGCCCCAGATTCTGGCCTTTGCACAGTTCCAGCAGCAGATCCATGATCTCCGCCTGGATGGTGACGTCCAGAGCGGTTGTAGGTTCATCGGCGATGATGATGTCTGGATTCAGCAACAGAGCGATGGCGATAATGATGCGCTGCTTCATACCGCCGGAAAGCTCGTGAGGATATTGATCCAGTCGTTTTTCCGGAGAAGGAATTTGTACAAGCTTGAGCTTTTCCAGGGCGATTTTTCTCGCCTCTTCTTTGGATACCCGAGTGTGCGCCTGCAGACATTCAACCATCTGAGCGCCAACCGTCAGCACGGGGTTCAGGGTCATCATCGGGTCCTGAAAGATCATGCTGATGCGATTGCCGCGCACGTTGCGCAGTTGGTCGGGAGACATCTTCAGCAGGTTTTTGCCGTCGAAGTTGATCTCACCGCTCGAGATATAACCGGGGCGGCTCAGCAAATTGAGAATGGAGAAGGCGGCGACGGATTTACCTGCGCCGGACTCACCCACGATGCCCAGACGCTGGCCGCGGTCGACAGTAAAACTGATGTCCCGCAGGGCGGTCACGGCGCCGCTGCGCAATCCAAATTTTACTTCCAGGTTTTTAACTTCTAATAGCGCCATGGATCAGCCCTTGTAAAGCTTGGGATTGAGAACGTCGCGCATCCAGTCGCCCAGCAGGTTCACCACCAGGACAAGACAGATCAGCACGATGCCGGGAATGATGGTGATCCACCAGGAGCCCGAGAAAATAAACTCAAATCCGCTGGAAATCAGGGAGCCGAGAGACGGTTTCGACGGCGGCATGCCCAACCCAAGGAAGGACAGGGACGCTTCCGAAATAATGGCGTTAGCGATCTGCACTGTGGAGATGACCAGTACTGGCGACAACGTATTTGGCAGAATGTGGCGGAACATGATGCGGTTGGAGCGCAGGCCGATCACTCTGGCGGCGTCCACGTACTCTTTTTTGCGCTCGGCTAAAACAGTGGCGCGAACGGTACGGGCGTACTGCGGCCATTCGGCGATGCCGATAACCATAATCAGCATGAATAGAGCCAGCTCTTGATACAGCTCTGCGCCAAATGCCGCCTGGAACACGGCCAGGACAATGATCGCCACCATTAAAGTAGAGAACGATAGCTGGATATCCGCCAGACGCATCAGGAAGTTATCCACCTTGCCGCCGAAGTAGCCAGCGATCAGGCCAATGACGATTCCCAGGAAGGCCTGCAGCAAAACTGCGCAGACGCCGATCATCAATGAGATGCGGGTGCCGTAGAGAATGGTGCTCCACATATCGCGCCCTTGCGCGTCGGTTCCGAACACAAAGCGCTCGTCTCCGTTCTCCTGCCAGTTTGGCGGAATTTCCGCATCCATAATGTCGACCTGGGTGAGGTCGTAGGGATCAAAGGGAGCCAATACCGGCGCCAGCAGGCTTGCGGACAAAATCAGCGCGAAGATAGTGAAGCTGACGATAGCGATTTTGTCTTTTTTAAAGCTGTGCCAAAAGTGAGAGTCTTTAAACTGCGCCCATCGGCTCGGTGAAGCTTTTACGGTTGATTGCATGAGGGTTACTCTCCTTCCTGACGCTATTGCTTACCGGCCAGTTTTACGGTCGGGTTAACCAGTCCGTAAATCAGGTCCACGATGGTGTTGGTAATCACGAAGATGGCGCCGACGACAATCAAATAGGCCACGATCAAGGGCGTATCGACGCGGTTCACCGCTTCCAGGAACAGGAAGCCCATGCCAGGCCATTGGAAGACTGTTTCGGTCAATATCGTATAAGCGACCATAGTGCCTATTTGCACGCCGCCGACGGTAATGACGGGCAACATGGTGTTTTTAAGCGCATGCAGAAAGTAAATCCGTTTCGGGTTCAGGCCTTTCGCCCAGGCGTAACGCACGTATTCCGACTCCAGAACTTCCATCATCTCTGAGCGAATCAGACGGATGAATAGCGGCAGCATGATGGAGGACAGGGCGACAGAGGGAAGAATCAAGTGCATTATCCCGTCCCAGGTGAAGAAACCTGAGTCCCAATAGCCAAACACATGGACCAGTTCGCCGCGTCCGAAGGACGGCATTAGCCCCAGTTCAATAGCGAATACATACATTAATAGTATGGCGGTCAGGAACACCGGTATCGATATCCCGATAATACTGACGCCCATCACCAGCTTGGAAAACCAGTGGTGTGGCCGGATGGCTGAAAATACGCCGAGCGGTACCGACAGCAGGACGATGATCAGCGTAGCGCCGAATACCAATTCCAGGGTGGCGGGAAGTTTCTTGAGGATAACCTGCAAGGCGGGCTCTTTAAAAAAGTAAGAGTCGCCAAGATCTCCCTGAACGGCTTTTTTTGCGAAACGCCAGTATTGGGTTAGGAAGGGGTCATTGAGTCCCAATTCTTCCCGCAGAGCGTTACGTTCTTGTTCTGATACGGCTTGTCCCACCAATTCACGAAGCGGGTCGCCAAGATTGTCTTGAATGGAGAAACTGATCAGGCTGATGACGAACATCACCACCGCAGCCTGAGCGATTCTGCGAATTAAAAATGCCAACATCTAATAGATACCTAAGGCGTTAAAAGGAGAGCCAGATTCTTTCCCTTCGGACAGCAGTCCCATCACTGCTGTCCGATCCCCTCCAGAATCTGGCTCTGATTCTTTGCCTGAATGGCGGATTAATCAAGCTTGGTTAGCTTACTTAATCACCAAGTCGCCGAAGTACGGGAAGTCCATAACGTTCAACACTTCTTCGGCGCCGACATTCTTCTTGGAGGCCCAGGCCAGGTCCTGCCAGTGCAGTGGGACGAAAGCGCCCTCGTCGTAAAGGGTTTTCTCGATGGTCTGCATGATTTCTGCGCGTTCTTTGGGGTCAGTGGACTTGTTGGCCTGTTTCACCATTTCATCCACTTTCGGGTTGCAGTAGTTGCCGCTGTTGTACTGTCCAGCGCCGGTTTCGGTATTGGGACAGGTCACCAGGAACTCGTAGAAGTTGTTGGAGTCCTCTGTGTCAGAGTGCCAGCCAATCATCATGATGTCCGCTGCGCGAGCGTCGAACTCAGGCCAGTATTGCGCTTTCGGCAGAGTTTTCAGGTCGACCTTGATGTTGATCTTCGCCAACATCGCTGCCGCGGCCTGAGCGATTTTCTCATCGTTCACGTAGCGGTTGTTCGGCGCCATCATGGTGATGGAGAAACCTTTCTCGTAACCCGCTTCTTTCATCAGCTCTTTGGCTTTCTTCAGGTCAAAGCGAGGTTTCAGGTCCGCGTTGTAACCCAGGTAGCCTTTGGGGCTCAACTGAGCGGCGGGCGTGGAGAAGCCTTTCATGATCTTATCGCTGATTGCTTCCTGATTGATCGCATAGTTAATCGCCAGACGGACGCGAGGATCTTTGAACTCAGGACGACGATTCTGGTTCATCTGGAAAGTGATGATGCGAGTGCCGCTCATCGTGACCAGCTTGGAGTTCTTGTCGGACTCAATGCGCTTGAGGTCGGTTGGGGGCACTGGCGCGATATAGTCCACATCGCCGGAAAGCAGCGCCGCGACGCGAGTCGGGTCTTCTTTGATTGGCGTCAGGATCATTTTGTCGACATTACCCGGAGACTTGGTGTCCCAGTAGCCGGAGTAGCGGGAGAACTCAACTTTTACGCCCTGCTCGCGATAAGACACGGTATAAGGACCGGTGCCGGAAGCTTTGCGGGAGGCGAAGGAGTTGCCGTGTTTGACCAACAGGTCTTTAGGCTGGCCGTTGTCATCCGTGCCGCTATAGAAGGCGCTGTCCATTGGGAACAAATAGGTAGCGTTGTTCAGCACCAATGGAAAAGGCTCTTTGGTCACCAGATCGACGGTGTAGTCGTCTACGATTTTAACGTCCGCGAATGGCTCGAAGATTCCCTTGAAGTCAGGAGACTGTTTCAGACGATCGAAAGTCCACTTCACATCTTTGGCGGTGAATGTGTTTCCGGAGTGGAACTTAACGTCTTTGCGCAGGTGGAAGCGCATGGTCAGATCGTCGACTCTCTCCCATTTTTCCGCCAGACGCGGTTCGAAGGTGAGATCTTTGGTCCAGCGAATCAACGGATCGAACAACCAATGAGACAGCTGCAAAGTGCCGCCGGAAAGTTGCTCATGAGGGTCGAGTGAAACGGGGTCTGCGTCCAGCGCGAGCTTGAGCGTCGCGGCGTTAGCGTTTACCAGGCCTAGTGATAGAACGGCCCCGGCAATGATACCAAGAGTCTTTTTCATTGTTTCGTCTTCCTTCTTTGTTGGGAATGACTGTTTATTATGAGCGACCGAAAACTTCCGTCCTGGAGCCACCAGCCGCGTCTACTGCCGACAGGTCAGCATTAGAAGGCGTTAAATCAATCTAGAGTTGATTCAGGTTATCCCTAAAGAAAATGATACATGGTCGTTAGAAGCGAGTACTGCATCATGAGATAAGCAGCCTAATGGCTCGCGTATGAATCAGACAATCGAAATTTCGACACGTCTCATGCATGAAACGTATAAGTATGCACCCGTATTGTGAAACGCTGAAATTAATTGGTGCAAGTGGAGTCTGGGTTTTTGCGATATTTTCTCACCTTGCTTTGAGGTTGTCTAAGTGTTTGAAAAAAAGGGATGTGTAATAAAAATGGCGAAAAAAGGACCTATCGACTATATTAGGTGGTCGGCTTCGCCATAGATTTTGCGTATACGCCAGCCATTCAAAATCCAAAATTAATGCAAGGGATTGTTCGCCAGCGCCAGTCGCATGAAAGCTATCGCAAGCTCGTCTTCATACATCAGGGGAAATCCTGTCCCCGTCCTGTTGTAAAAACTTTGTTGGAGCAAAGTGAATGGAAAATATGTATCCCCCTGGTCCCGCCTCAGTTCCTGAGAATTTAACCCGTCCCACTGCGGGCTATAAGCAGAAAGCCTGGCTTGCTATGGCGGGACTCGCCTTGTTCGTCACCCTCTACTTCTTTTTGGCGGGCTGGTTCAGCTGGATCGCCAGTAAACGTTTGTACGCGGCATACTTGGGGGGAGATGACGTACTATTTAACGCGATCGCTGGCGCCTTGGCCGCATTTTTGGCTCTATTCCTGTTGAAGGCGTTGTTTTTTGTCAAGCACGGACATGAATCCGGCGATATTGAAATCACGCCGCAACAAGAGCCTCAACTATTCGAGTTTTTATATCGGCTAGCGGACGAGGCGGGGGCGCCGAGGCCGCATCGCGTCTTTCTATCTCCACGGGTCAATGCCGCCGTATTTTACGATCTGTCCATCATCAACCTGATCTTCCCCTCAAAGAAGAACCTGGAAATAGGGCTCGGACTGGTGAACGTGCTGACTCTAGGGGAGATGAAAGCTGTCCTGGCCCATGAGTTTGGGCACTTCGCCCAGCGGTCGATGGCGGTAGGTAGATGGGTGTATGTGGCGCATCAAATCGCCGCCTACATCATCGCTGAGCGGGATATGTTCGATAACTTTTTGCGCGGGCTGTCCCGATTCGATTTACGTATAGCCTGGATCGGTTGGTTGCTGTCCTTGATCGTCTGGTCGATAAGATCGCTGTTGGACACCGTGTTCAGTCTGGTGGTGATGGCGCAGCGCGCGCTGTCGCGGGAAATGGAATTGCAGGCGGATCTGGTGGCGGTGTCTTTGACGGGGAGCGACGCCCTGGTGCATGCGCTGCACCGATTGCAGGCCGCGGATGAGGCCTGGGATCGCGCCTTGCATTTCGTGGGTGGGGAGTTGAGCGAGAAGCGCGGGGTAAAGGATATTTTCGCTGTGCAAAGCCGCGTCATCGAAAGCATTGGTAAGATTCTGGACAAACCTGACTATGGCTGCGTCCCCTTGTTGCCAGAGGCGAATCCGGAAGCGCATCGGGTTTTTAAATCCGCTTTGGCGCAACCGCCTCGCATGTGGGCGACGCATCCAGAAAATTCGGAAAGAGAGAACAACGCCAAGCGCGTCTATGTGGCGGCGCCTTTGGATGAGCGCTCTGCATGGGAGTTATTTTCCGACCCGGCGGCGATGAAAGCGCAAATGAGCGCTCATCTGATTCGCCTGGAGGAAGAGGCGGAGCCGGCGGATATTCAAGAGTCCCTGTTGAAACTGGACAACCAGTTTGACCGGGCGTATTTGAACCCTGTTTACCGGGGCGTTTATCTGGGACGCTCAGTCGTGCGTAACGCTGAGACAGTTGATGATTTATATGACAAGAAACCTATTACGAACGCCATCAACACTGAATTGGACGCCCTGTATCCAGAAACCTTGACGGTGGACCTGGAGCGCTTGCGCAATCTGGAAGAGGAACGGGTTTCGCTGCAAGCGGTCTACGACAAAGTTTTCACTGCTCCAGGCGGCGTTATCCGCCATCGTGGACAGGAGCTCAAGAGGGCGGAGTTGCCGGGCGTCATCGCTGAACTGGAAAAAGAGGTTCAAGACGCCCGCGAACGGATTTGTCGCCATGATCGCCGTTGCCGCAGTGTGTTTCGCGCGGCGGCGAAAAGGCTTTCGGGGGGCTGGGATGTCTATCTGACAGGTTTGGCGGCCATGTTGCACTACGCTGATCACTCGGAGGCGAATTTAAGGGACGCGCAGGGATTGATGGCTAATGTGGTTGCTGTCATCACCGCGGATCGTAATGTCAGTTCCCGTGAATTGAAGCGCTTGTTAGTCGTGACGGAAGAGGTGTATCAAATTCTGCGCCTCGACTTTGCGGTGGCTGCGGAGGTGACGTTGGACGCTACGTTGAGCGAAAAGCTTGGCCTCTCCAGCTGGAGTGAAGCGTTCGGCGAGTTCAAGTTGCCGCCGCCCAGCAAGAACAATATCAATGAGTGGATGCAGGCCATCGACAGCTGGATAAACAGCGCCGCCGGCTGTTTTTCTGCGCTCAAGCATGCGGCGTTGGAGCAGTTGTTGTTCACGGAGGCCAAGGTAGCGCAAAGCCTGAAAGACGGAGAGCAAATTGGAGAGGCTCCGAAGCCTTCCCGAGCGCCTGCGAAATATTCGGTGCTGTTGCCGGGCGCTGAACGTAAACGCCAAAAACGCCTCGGACTCTGGGACCGTTTCCAGACTGCGGATGGCGTCGCGCCTGCGTTGGCGCGCTTCATTATCGCATTGGCGATCGTGGGAGCGGCCCTGGGAGCAGGGCAGTTTGCGGAGCTTTTGGCGCGCTAGGAGCCTGGGTATGGAATTCTGAGCGGACAAAAAGAACCCGGCGTGAGCCGGGTTCTTTGCGTTGGGGTCAGCGTGGCAGTCTGACTGTCAGGTAGTTGGAAGGCGTGCTTGCGCCGCAAGCGTTTTTCGCCACGACCCTTGGATAGTAGACATAACCTTTTTGCAGTTGATAGAAGTCCACATAGTTGCCCTGGGTGCTTTGATAGGGCTTCCAGGATCTGGCGTAGCCGTCCCAGGTTTGCACTTCATATTGCGTGGCGCCGGTTACTTTTGGCCAGGTCAACCTGAACTGGGTGGAGTAGACGTAGGAAGACTGCAAACCAGCTGGCTTGGCGGGTGGATTCGTACAATCTTTGCTCTGGGGGATGACCACTTTGATCCAGTTAGTCGCCTGCCCGGAGCCGCACTGATTCTTGGCGTAAACGCGATAGTACTCGGTTGCGCCCAAACGGCTCGCAGTGACTTCCATGGAGGTCGCATCGGTTTCCTTATGGTCGCGCCACTCCCATCCGGTCCATTTCTGCACCGCATAGGAGGCGGCGCCGTCCGCTGCGCTCCAGCTCAGAGTAAAGCGGCCATCGGTTACATCAGATGCGGCGAATGCGCCCGGGACGCCTGGGGGCTGCGTGCAGTCCTGGCTGTCAGTCAACTCCACAGCAAGGTATTCGGAAGGCGTGGATGTTCCGCAGGCGTTCTTGGCGGATACTCTGACCCATTGAGTGCTGCCTTGTTCCAGCCCGTTGACGGACAAAGTCGTCTCGGAGGTGTCTTCCAGAGCTTCCCATTTGGAAGCGGATTCATTCCAGATTTCAGTGTGATAGCTTTCCGCCCCAGAGACGGCGCTCCAAGTGAAGCTGAATGACGTTGCGCCGATATTCGCAGAAGCCAGACCGGTTGGCGTAGACGGCGCTTCTTTGCAGCCGGAATCAGAGTCGCCCAGTGTGATTGTCCAGGTATTCTCTGCGATCAGCAGCTTGTTGGGATCTTTGATGACGCGGGAAGTCTTGTCCGCGGCAACGGCCTTCAGCTTATAGACGCCTTCCTGATACTTGCTGCTGTTAAAGGTGAATTCCGCGCCTTCGCCTACTTGCTGGTCATTCAGATACCACAGCGTCTTTACGGTATGAGAAGCGGTATCCACTGGCGTAATGGAAAAGTCTCTGGACTCGCCTTGTCCCATGGAAATGTCGGTCTGTGCGGGATTCGCTGCATCGATGACATTAACGCGTCCATAAATACGGCGCACGATTTCGCTTTCATTGACGGCGTAGAAAGGCTGACCCAGCTCTTTCATCATCGAGTTCTGCGTGGGGCGGTACATGCCGCGGGTACAGTACATCGCTCCCTCAAATACGCCGACGTTGGAGTCCACGTCCATCCAATGCCGCCATTTGGCGCCGCTGGAATTGGCGGTGGCGTTGGCGTTGTCAGGTTCGTGCACCTGGCATGTGCCGTAGTCATATTCGTCAGCCAGTTTGGCGAAGCTGTGGCCCAGCTCATGCAGCGCCAGATCGATGGCTTGCGGCGCCAGGGACATGGTGGCTACCTGACCGCCCGCGCCGCCGTATTTTTCGGTGTTGACCACGACCAGGACTTTATCCATGGCGTTAGCCGGCATGACGGATTTCAGGTAATTGAGCACCTTGCCTTCGTCGACGCAAAGCAGGCGTTCAATGTTATAGCAGTTAAAGTGGGCGCCGAATTTGGTGTCGATGGGGCTGCCGTTGCCTGCGCCGCTTTGGTTGCTCGGTACTTCTACACGCCATACGTTGAAATGGTTTTTGTATTCTTTATAGATATCCTCGCCGAAGTAGCCTTCTACGATTTTACGAACATCTTCTTCAAACTTGCTGAGGTCGCCGTTGGTGTAGCCTTCTGAGAGTAATACCAGATCGGCCCGGTTTTCCGAATCGCCGGTCTTGAATACGCTGTAAACCCCGTTATCCGCCTGGGCCTCCAGGCTCACTGACGCTGCTGTCTGTTTCTTTCCCAGCTTGATGCGCTGCAATAAGTTGAACTGATAGCCTGAGCGCTGTTTTTTAATGGAGTTCAATTCTAAAGTGCGGATATCCAGACGGTTGGGAACGTCAAGACGCAGCGTCCCGGTGCTTTTGACAATCTCTTCCGCAATTTCTATCTGGCCGCTTTCGGGATCGAAAGTTTCCGCGTGCATGATCAACGGGTTGTCGACCGCTTGTCGGTAGACTTCTCGCCCCTGGGCGTCTTTACCTATGACCATCAGTTGGTCGTCGGAAACGATTTCATCGTCCTGATAAAATTTGGCCTGTTTGGCGATTTTGTCTTTCACGCTGGCGTTGACGCCAGCGGAAAGGTCGCTGGGATTGGCGGCGTTAACTTGAGTGCGATCCAACTGGATATGCAGCTCGGTCACTGATTCTGCTGTGGCGAAGGCGGATGAGCACAGCAAAAAGACAGGTATGAATAACTTCGCAAGCGCCTTCATTTCTAGCTCTCCTTTCAGGCAAGAGGTCCATGGACGGGATATGCGCCGGAGTTTGTGCGTCGGCGGCCTCATCCGGAATCATCCATTTCTCATGGTTAATGACATGCCCGGAGCCTTAACTCCCTCTGCGCCGGACTGGTTAATTGGTAAGCATAGCCGCTTAATAATACACAGGAGCGGAGGCCTTTTATGTAGTTCCTAGGAGCTATGCAGGAGGGTGTATGGCTTGTTAAATCAATGGCCTAGGCTTATTTCAAAATGAGTGGGCGATCTGTTTTCCGGCATAACGCCCGCTCTAAATAACTGAGGGAAATAAAGAAATACTTTTTTCGAATAAATTAATTGAAGCGGATAACTATGGATGCGTTTTTTTAATAGTGGGGCGTTGTGCGTGCGGCTGACTTAACCGACGACAAAGCGTATGAAAAATTAGGAAAATTAATCTCTGACGCTTATTATCGGATGCAGGCCGCACGGCCTTAGAAGCTTTTATTAAATTTTTATGAAGGGTGTCTCCACTGTGATCGAACATATCAAAGGCAGTCTGCTTGAAGCACAGCGGGCTCTGGATAACTTTATCGCCAACGCGGAGGCTTTGCGTAGCGTGGAGGCGGCGGCCGAGACGTTGATTCGGACTTATGAAAGCAAGGGAAGGGTATATTCCTGCGGCAACGGCGGCTCCATGTGCGACGCCATGCACTTTGCAGAGGAACTGACCGGGCGTTACCGGAAAAATCGCTCAGGGTTGGGAGCGATCGCTATCAGCGACCCAAGCCATATGAGTTGCGTCGCTAATGATTTTGGCTATGACTATGTTTTCTCAAGATATATCGAAAGTCATGGCCGCGAAGGCGATAGCCTCATCGCCATCAGCACCAGCGGCAAGAGTCCAACCATACTCAATGCGGCGAAAGCGGCGAGAGAAATGGGCGTCAGCGTCATCGCCCTGACGGGGAAAGCAGGCTCGCCACTGGAGAGTCTGGCGGACGTATGCATTTGCGCTCCCGGCGGTTCATACGCAGACCGGGTGCAGGAACTGCACATCAAAGTGCTGCATATTCTGATTGAGTTGGTGGAGCGTCGTTTTTTTCCTGAGAACTACGAGCGGGCTTGAATCCTGGGTTAGGCGTCTCTTATTAATATGGCAATGATATTGGCATGTTAATCATCAGGCGCATGGATGCGCCTGCGCGGCGGCAAGCCGCGGGAGACAGGGCCTATCATGTGCAGGCCCGGTCGTTGCAGACAAATAGAAGGAAGTTATTTGTCTGCCTGATTAATAATAAAAAAAAACCGGGCTTGAAGCCCGGCTTTTTCTGTTCAAATAGGTGGCTTACCCGCGCGGCTTGATTCTACGCGTGGAAAGCATCTTGGACGGCTGCAATAAGTCATCCAGTTGCGCGGCGGTCAACAAACCTTCCTCCAGCACCAGCTCCACAACGCCGCGTCCGGTATGCAGCGCTTTCTTGGCGATGCGCGTGGCGTTTTGATAACCGATAAAAGGGTTCAGCGCGGTGATGATGCCGATGCTGTTCTTAACGGTGTTTTCACAGTGCTCTTTGTTGGCGGTAATGCCGGCGACGCACTTGGTTTCCAGCATTTTAATGGCTTCGCCCAGCATGCGCATACCACTGAGCAGGTTGTAAATGATCAACGGCTCCATGGCGTTCAACTGCAACTGTCCCGCTTCCGCCGCCATGGTGATGGCGAGGTCGTTGCCGATGACCTGAAACGCGGTTTGGTTCATGGCTTCAGGAATAACCGGATTCACTTTGCCGGGCATGATGGAGGAGCCGGGCTGCATGGGCGGTAGATTGATCTCATTGAAACCGGCGCGAGGACCGCTTGATAGCAGACGCAAGTCGTTGCTGACTTTCGATAGCTTCACCGCCAGACGCTTGAGTACGCCGGAAAACAGAATGAAAGCGCCCATATCAGAGGTCGCTTCAACCAGACAGTGCGCCAGTTGCATGGGCTTGCCGGAGATGTCGGCGAGTGCGTCAATCGCCAGGTCCGGGTAATCCGGATGGGCGTTCAGACCGGTGCCGATGGCGGTTCCGCCCAGGTTCACTTCTTGCAGCAGGCCGGCTGCGTAGCTGATGCGGTCGATATCTTCCCGTAATGTCACGGCGTAAGCGCCGAACTCCTGACCCAGGGTCATGGGAACTGCGTCCTGTAACTGCGTGCGCCCCATCTTGATCACGTCGGCGAACTCGCGGGACTTCTCTTCCAGGGCCTTGATCAGATCAGACAGCGCCGTGCTTAGCGGCTCGGAGGCGAAAATAATGGCGAGTCGCGCAGCGGTAGGATAGGCGTCATTAGTGGACTGGGACATGTTAACGTCGTTGTTAGGGTGCAGGAATTCATACTCGCCCTTAACATGTCCCATGATCTCCAGCGCGCGGTTGGCGATCACCTCATTGGCGTTCATATTGGTGGAGGTGCCTGCGCCACCCTGAATGAGGTCGACAATAAACTGGTCGTGATAGCCGCCGTTGATAATATCGCGGCAGGCGGCTTCGATGACGTCCGCTTTGGCGTCGCTGAGCTGACCGGTTTCCCGGTTGGCGCGGGCCGCCGCCATTTTCACCATGGCCAGGGAGTTGATCAGTTCGGGGAAGTGGCTGATGGGAACGCCGGTGATATTGAAATTCTGCTTGGCGCGTTGGGTTTGAATTCCGTAATACGCGTCCCGGGGAACGGGCTCATCACCCAGTAAGTCGTGTTCGATTCGAACCTCGGTCATAGATACATCTCGCATGGCCAACAATTATGCAGGCAATGGAAACATGGCGGCTCAGTCGCTGCAATCTCGTAGAATCACTTATCCTGCGGGGGTTCCAGCGGTTTCGAGCGATGCTAACAGCACCCGCGCGCACTCTCTCAATTGGGCGATGATTTGTTTTCTGCCGCTCAGGCCCGTCAGGCGGGCGACTTCGCTCCAGTCTTGCTGTTGCTGTACTTTGGCGCGCCAGAGCCTGGCGGCTTTCTCTCCCAGATGAGTCAACTCTGCGTACGCACTTAATATCTGCAGGAGATCCTCGACATTCTCATATGGCCGGCCTCCTTCGACAAATAGCTGCAATAGTTCTATTTCCTGGGCTTGCAAGGCATTCTGCGCAGAGATTGGGAGCTGGGATAATATCCACGGTTCGTGCGCGAAAATATGGCGACTGTCGAAGGCGCTGCGACGCACAAAACGGTCGTGCGCCTGCGATATCAGCGCTTCCCCCTCGGAATTGAGAGAAGTCGCCACACAAGCGGCGTAGGCGCCGGCGACATGGTCGCGTTTGCCGCCCAGGCGCAACAGGCGATATCCTGCCTGCTCCCAGAACTGCAGCAGGGAGTCGGAGGCGCCAAAACTGGCGCCGATCAGACAACAGTCTGTTTGGATTAAGATTTTCTTCAATGCCTGCAACATCCATAAGCCGACGCCGCGTCCCTGACGTTCTGGATGTACGGCGATACGAATGACGCGGGCCATCGGACGCTGTAATGCCTTTCTGACGCCCATCTGCTGGGCGAACAGTTGCTGCAACAAATGACCCCGAGGACGCCGGGCGCCGAGCCAGATGGCGTCGATGAGCGGCGGCTCAGTAAAGGGGCGCTCATGGGACAGTAGCACAGCGCCCAGGACTCGACCTTGCACGGTTGACGCAAATACGTCCAGCCCCGGACTGTCCAGAAGGGTTCTTAAATCGTCCGGGGTGGTGCGATAGTGGGCCAGGGTCAGCAGCTGGAATATTTCCGATAGTCGCTGCGGCGAACACAGCAGAGACTCGCCATCAAGTCTTTCGAAACGCAGTTCATTCTCATTCCAGGTAGTTGGTAGCGGCGCGGGTTGGTATTGATTAAGTAGCAGGGCGTCATTGATAAAGGCTTCCAGCGGATCGCCTTGCGACCAGCGCATCGGTTGCGACATCGTCATATGCCGCCAGCCGGGACGGCGTTTGTCCAGCAAGGGAAAGACGCGCAGGGGAAAGCCTTGGCCGGTGCCTTCGTAGCCGTGAATGGTAGTGGCGAAGACAACGGTCGGGTAATGTTCCAGCAATGACGCCAGAATCGGAGTTGGGATCGCGGCCGCCTCATCGACCAACAACATCTCTGCGGTGGGAAGGCGTTGTAATAAATCGTCGGGGGCGATGAATAGCAATCGCTGTTTGAGTCGTTCCTGATCCAGGCCCAGCTCGGTCGCAGTCATTTCCGCATGCTTGAACAGATTAGCCGCTGCGGCGAAGGATGGCGCCGTCACCAGAATAGTTTCCGCCTGCTCTGCGATTCGGTGCGCCGCTGCGACGCCCAAGGCGGCGGATTTGCCCCGGCCGCGGTCGGCGCTAATGACCAATGCATCCTGCTGGCCCGCGCTCAGTGTGCGCAGTGCTGTGATTACCGTGGACTGATGAACCGCGCCCCGACATGTGTTGGATTGAATGTCGGGGCCCGTGTGGGTTTCACGGATAACTGGTTTTGCATTGGCGCCAAACGAGACTCGCAGCCACCCTCTTGCGTTATCCAGCCGGCCTTGCAAGTGACGCAGATAGTGACCATCCACATCCTGGTGGGTGAGCGGATACGCCAATATTCTCTGGTAATCCGGGTCATCGAACGATGGCCACCGCGGCGCCGGCGGGGTCAATAAAAGCACTGCGCCGCCGCCGCGCACCGTTCCGGTTAGGGCTGCGAATGCGTCTGCATGAAATCCGCAGCGCGCGTCGAAGACTAGGCAATCCATTTCCTGTCCAAGTCTGGTTTGAAAGCGGGCCGCCTCTAACGTTTCCAGTTGCGCTGGCAACGTCGGAGGCGTCGAGGAGGGAGAGCCTGCCCAGACAATCCGTTGGTTTGGCGTAAAATGCTCAAGTATGGGCCAGATCACGGCGTCGATTTCAGGCGCTTCTCCCTGAATCAAAACTGGCGCTCTGAAATTGACGGCGTGGGCGCGGGCTAAAGCAGACGTCAGAGCGTCGCGCCAACTCTCTTCTTGAGACATGACAGAATACAGCATGGGCGGTTGTGGTCCCGTCGGATCAGTCTTTGGGGCTGCGGTCGCCATTCATGATTTTCGTTACGAAGACGCAGCTGTCATAGCGTTCGAATGACCAGCGCATAGTGGCGTCAATGGCGGCGGTGACGTCGTCAAAAGAGCCGAACACCTGTGTGCTTATGCGATTGGGGCGAACATCCACGCCAGGTTGCTGCTCCAGGTGCTTTATAACATCGCGAACGGGCGGTTTAAAATCGTCTGTGAAGGGGTAAAAGCTCAATTCCGCTGAAATGTTCATTCTGAGTTCCTCTCTGTGATGGGGCGTGGACCCAACTATGCAAACACGTCGACTTCGTGTTGTCTATGTTAGCAGCGCGGCGGCGCTTCATATAGATGAGCGGAAAGCCGATGAAACCTTAGAAATGCAGGGCGGAGGCGCTTATAATACCGGCCAATTATTTCAGGGGGGACACACTGTGTTTGATTTGCATAAATTTTCCCTGCGCGCGCAGGAAATCATCGAAGCCGGCGGATTTTTGTACGGCGCCGGCTGGTCTCCCGCCACCAGCAGCAATTACTCCGCACGCATCGACGACGCGAATATAGCCATTACGGTTTCCGGTAAGCACAAAGGGCGTCTGCAGGCGCAGGACATCATGGTGGTGGACCTGCAGGGACGGGCGGTGGCCAGTCAGATGAAATCCTCGGCGGAAACCTTGCTGCACACCGTTATCTACGACCTGAAACCCAATGTCGGCGCTGTCCTGCATACTCACTCCGTGACCGCCACGGTGCTTTCCCGCGCATTGCGTCCCAATACGGAGATCGTATTTGAAGATTACGAACTCCAAAAAGCCTTCCGTGGCGTATATACCCACGAAGGGCGCTGCGTTGTTCCCATATTTGATAACACTCAGGATATTGAAGCGTTGTCCGCATTATCGGTGGAGTATCTGAAAGAGCACTCAGATTGTCCCGGTTACCTGATTCGCGGCCACGGTATGTATACCTGGGGAGAAACCATGGCGGAATGTTTGCGTCATGTGGAAGCTATGGAATTCCTGCTAGCCTGTGAATTGGAGATGATGAGGATCAAGTCATGAGTAGCCTGCGTATTTACAACGATAACGACTTTTCGCAACCCCTGGTGTTTACTGAAGATGGCGCGGAAATTTCCCGCCAGCTGAACGAAGCGGGCATACGCTTTGAGCGTTGGTCCACCCGTGAGCTGGATGAGGGCGCTACGCCGGATTCAATCCTGGCGGCTTATCAGGAGGAAGTGGAAAAACTGAAGGCGGAAAACGGCTTCACCACGGCGGATGTGGTCAGCCTGACCCCTGCTCACCCGCAGAAAGATGAATTCCGTAAGAAATTCCTGGATGAACATCGTCACAGTGAAGACGAAGTGCGCTTTTTCGTGCGCGGCCAGGGCCTGTTTTATCTGCACTTGGAAGACAAGGTGTATGTCGTGTTGTGCCGTAAAAACGACCTGATCAGTGTTCCTAACGGAACTAAGCATTGGTTTGATATGGGGCCTGAGCCGGAGTTTACCTGCGTGCGTTTGTTCACTAATCCTGAAGGTTGGGTGGCGCAGTTTACGGGCGACGAAATTGCATCGAAAGCGCCTCGTTTTGAACAATTGATTGAGGAGGCGTAATGGCGGAATTTAACGGAATCAGAGCCATCGTCACCGATATTGAAGGCACCACCAGCAGCATCAGTTTTGTGCATGAGGTGTTGTTTCCCTATGCGGCCAAGCATATGGACGCTTTTATCCGGGAAAACTTTTCCGCGCCTGCCGTCGCTGAGCAATTGGATGAAGTCGCTCGCCTGGGCGGCGTTGACCGCAAAAGTCCGGATGCGTTGATCAAGCAGTTGCTGGACTGGATTGCGGAAGACAAAAAAATCACTCCGTTGAAGGCGCTGCAGGGCATGATCTGGCGCTCCGGTTATGACGAGGGCGCCTACAAGGGGCATGTCTACCCGGAAGTGGCCGAGCGTCTGCGTCATTGGCGCGAGCTAGGCATTCGCTTGTTTGTGTATTCGTCCGGCTCAGTTGCGGCGCAGAAGCAGATTTTCGGTTTTTCCGAAGCGGGAGATCTGACGCCGTTATTTAGCGGCTATTTCGATACGCGCGTCGGCGGCAAACGAGACGCCGACTCCTATCGGGCGATTGTGCGCGAGGTGTCGGAGCCAGCGTCCAGCGTCTTGTTCCTCTCCGATGTGCCGGCTGAACTCAGCGCTGCGGCGGAAGCCGAATTGCAGGTATGTCAGTTGGTGAGAGGCGCAGGCATCGAGCGTCAGGAAACTTATCCGGCGGTCGCCAGCTTTGCTGATCTGTTGATTAAGCCTGCCTGAGTATAAACAGGGGGCGATGAAGAACGCCCCCTTAAACTTCTGCGACTAGCAGGTAGTTTTAATTTAAACGGCTTTCACGTTGACTGCTCATTGCGGCGGGCTATGAATCAACTTTGCGTTTAACGATAGTCGTTCGTGTTACCCCGTCTGAGTCCTTTTTATCAATTACGATATTGCCATCGTCGTCGACAGACATTACTTCCCGTCCCTTATCCAGCGCTTCTTGTCTGGCTTTTTGCGAAGCCTCCGAACCGTTTATCTCTGCCATAACTGAAAGACTGGTCTTGGCGTAATGTTTTGAAATTAAGAGGCTTTTAGGTTTTTCATAAGTGACCTGAATCTGTCGCGGCTATGTCTGTATTCGAATGGTTAGAACTTTGTCTTCATTTAATGAGACGTTTAATTTCAAAGCAAGACAGGCGGCGGCTTCCTGCACGATAGCGAGACCGAGCCCATAGTGGTCGCGCTGGCTGCGGGATTCGCCTTTGCGCCAGAAGGGATGGAATAAGCGCTCAAGGTCTTCTTGTGTTAGGTCCGGCGCGGTGTTGCGTGTTTCCAGGGCGAATCCGCTGGCGTCAGCGGACAGGGTCAGGGCGACAGTGGATTCCAGCGGCGCGTATTCCACCGCATTGGTAAATAAATTGGCCATGATGGTGGTGAGCAGGCCTTTGTCGCTGGTGATGACAAGCGTCTCGGGCGCTTGCGCTTGCACCGCCAGTCCGCGCTTCGTGGCAAGCCCGTGTATGCGCTGGCGCTGCTCATCAAACAAGGCGGCGACGTTAATGGGTGCGCTTTCCGGCTTACTCGACCCGGATTGAAAGCGGGCCAAGAGCAGCATTGAATTGACTAGGTTTGCCATAGAATGTGAGAGGTGATTGGCGTGACGCACCGCTGTCAGCAGTCGCTCTTGATTTTGCTGGGCGCGCAGGGCGATATCCGTGGCGATGCGCAGCTCCGCCAGCGGCGTTCTCAGTTCGTGAGCGGCGTCGGAAGTAAAGCGCCGCTCCCGCTGCAGGGTAAAATCCAGCCGTTTCAGCAAGGCGTTGAGGGTCTCCGCAACTGGCGTGATCTCTTGCGGCCAATGTAGGTCGGCTTCCAGTTTTTCTCCGCTGGAGCGAATGGCGCTGACTTTGGTGGCGAGTTCGCGTAACGGCTTTAATCCGCGGCCTATGGTGAGGTAGACAATCAGAAACGTCAGCGCAGGCAGGATGGCGGCGATGGCCAGCATCCAGTTACGCAGCAGAGAGAGTGATTGGTCGAGAGAGGTGCGTTCCCGGACAACCAGGAGTTGCACTTGCATGCCTTGCACGTGCTCTGGCGCATTCAGGTCCGGTTGTTCTTCGATCCATCCCCATTGCGCATCGACTTTCTGAAAAATGGCTCGCGCAGGATGTTTGTCCTGTAGATCGAAGAAGTAGGGTTTGTTATCCGCTGGGCGGGGAGGATAGGAGAGACGGCGGTTTTCTTCCTCCAGCATGGGCGATTGGTCCACGATCTCTTTGCCGTCTGCGCTCCACACCTGAAATATGCGTGAGCCGCCGGAGTTGTATTGGGTCGCCACGTCAAAATCGATGTCGATGTAGAAATCGCCGTCCGGCCAGACTCGGGCGACGCTGGCGACATTTTGAAACTCCAGCTGCAGATCGCGATCGAAGTTGTCGATGAGAATCTTTCGCGCCACCAGATAGGCGGCGGAGCACAGCGCCAGCCCCAGCAGGCTGACGCCTAAGAAGGTAAGCCAAGTGGTGGTGAAACGAATGGATTTCATCGCATTGAACGTTTGGAAGTTGAGATTCGATGGTTATGACTGGCGTATCTGATAGCCATGTCCCCGGCGGGTAAGAATAAACGAAGGACGATCCTTGTGATCAATCATTTTTCGCAGACTGGAAATGGCGGAATCCACGACATTGCTCATTGGTTCGATTTTGTCGTCATAGATTTTGTGCTCGATTTCCTGTCGTGACACCACGCGGTGACGGTTCAACGCCAGGCACTCCAACAGAGCGTACTCGCGGGGCGGGAGGGAGACTGGGACGCCACTGACGCTGACTTGTTTGCTGTGTAAGTTGATGGTCAATTCACCGATTT
The DNA here is from genome assembly GCF_000012985.1 of Hahella chejuensis KCTC 2396. Taxonomy (NCBI): domain Bacteria; kingdom Pseudomonadati; phylum Pseudomonadota; class Gammaproteobacteria; order Oceanospirillales; family Hahellaceae; genus Hahella; species Hahella chejuensis. Next base: position 1,877,871 of record NC_007645.1, read on the forward strand.
CCAACAGATTGCTTGCGCAACCGGCGCGGCGACGCAGCAGAGCCTCAATTCGCGCCAACAATTCATCGAAATCAAAAGGTTTCACCAGGTAGTCGTCGGCGCCGCTGCGCAGGCCTAATACGCGATCTTCAACCTCGTCCCGGGCGGTCAGCATCAACACCAGACTATCCGCGCCGAGGGTGCGCAGTCGGTCCAGTAATTCGAATCCGTTCATGTGTGGAAGCATGATGTCGAGAATAATCAGGTCGTAGCCTTGCTCACTGGCGAGCCATAAACCTTCCTCGCCGTCTGCGGCGGCGTCAACCACATAACCGGCGTCGCCCAGTCCGATGACCAAGCTCTGGCGTAAAATCTCGGCGTCCTCAATGACTAATAAACGCATAAGAAGAATTTGCTTCCTGTTGTGGAGGGCAAGCGCCCAGATGAATCGGGCGCGTCCCTGCGCCCTTTCGCCTCAATCATCATTAACATGGCGACTATATTGACATGTTAATAGCCCGGCGCAGGCTCTGTTGGTTTCAGATAACCTGTTATTAATCAGACGGACAAATAGCTTCCTTCTATTTGTCCGTCTGATTAATTGCTTTCACAGGCGACTACGTTACGTCCGTCCAGGCTGTAACCTTTCGCCCACAGACCGGAAATGCCCACGCTTTCGAAGTAAGGACAGGCCCGACGCAGAAAACGTCGCTTGGAGATTTCCCCGTCGTCGCCATCCGTGTAGTACTCCTGGTTGAAGACCGCCTTATTGGCGTTGAGGAAAGTGTCCTCATATGCCTCACACTCTTCATAAGCAAAGCATTGTTCGTTGACGGCGAAATCGAAGTAAGCCACCAGCTCTTCCGCCTGACCGACGTCGTTTTTCAGGCCAACGCTGAGACCACGGGCGTGAGCGGCTTGGGCGATCCAGATATTATAAGCCAGCTGGTCCGCGGCGCTGATTTCACCGTGAGTTTCGCTGGGATTATCGTAACCGTCCATATTATCCGGTTCGACGGCGTCGCAACCCGCGTCATGGGCTAAGTCCAGTCGCGCCTCCATGATGGGTTTGATGGTCTGCTCTAAGGCGGTTTGGTTACCGATATTCAACCATGTTTCGCCGGGCCAGTCGTCCATATCGCCGTCGGCGATCACCGAATCTTCAGTGAACTGGTTGGCGTCGGGACGCCAGTCTTCGCGGGTTCCCGCGCTGAAGTAGCAAATGACTTTTTTACCTTTGTTTTTCAACTGATGAATGAGGCTGTTGGAGCCGTTTTCACTGCCCTCGAACAGGTCAATGTCGTAGGCGTCCACGTCAAGATCCATGTTGATGGAGCCATAACGTTGCAGTTGCCACATCCAGGTTGTTCCCGGCGTTGGGCTCCAGATATCGCCAACGTTGTCTCCATCGTCGCCGTCATCACCGCCAGTGTCGCCGCCGTTGTCGCCATCATCACCGCCGGTATCGCCGCCGTTGTCTCCGTCGTCGCTGTCATCACCGCCAGTATCGCCTCCGTTGTCTCCGTCGTCGCTGTCATCACCGCCGGTATCGCCGCCGTTGTCTCCATTGTCGCCGTCATCACCGCCGGTATCGCCACCGTCGTCACCGGGATCTACTGCGCCGGGGCAGGATAGGCTGGTTCCTCCGTCGAGTTCGAAACTTTGCCGCCAAAGCGCGGAAATGCCGGCGCTGACGAAGTAGGAGCAGGCATTGCCAAGGAATTGATCTTTCGTAATGACGCCTTCTTCGCCTCTTTCATAGTATTCCTGGTTGAATACGGCTTTGCCGGCGCTGAGGAAGGTGTTTTCATAGGCTACGCACTCATTGCCCCAGGCGTAGCACTGTTCATTGACGGCGAAATCGAAGTAAGGGGCCAGCTCTTGCAGTTGGTCGACGTCATTTTTTAATCCGATACTGAGGCCGCGGGCGTGTGCGGCTTCCGCCAGCCACTTGTTGTAGGCCAGCTGATCCGCTGCGCTGATGGCGCCATGGGTTTCATCCTGGTTCGTGTAACCGTCTACATTATCCGGCTCTACGGCGTCGCAGCCAGCATCCCGGGCCAAGTCAAGACGGGCCTCCATAATCGGCTTGATGGTTTGCTCAAGAGCGGTTTTATTGCCTATGTTCAACCAGGTCTCTCCCGGCCAGTCTTGCATACCGCCATCAGCGATGACCGAGCCAGGGGTGAATTGGTCGGCATCGGGACGCCAGTCTTCGCGGGTGCCTGCGCTGAAATAGCAGATGACGCGTTTGCCTTTGTTTTTTAACTGGCGAATCAGACTGTTGGAGCCACTGCCGCTGCCTTCGAACAGGTCAATGTCGTAGGCGGTGACATCCAGATTCATATTCATGGAGCCGTAGTTCTGCAGCTGCCACATCCAGGTTGTTCCCGGTTTGGGGCGCCAGATATTGGCGGCGCTTTGCGATCCGGTATTGGAAGCAGAGTCGCTGTTGGTTGCTTTTGTCTCGTTATCTCGGGAGCCTGCATCGGAGTTGCAGGCGGTGAGACCCAATGCGCAGGCAAGCGTCGCCGCAGCCAGGGCGGGTTGCAATCGCTTGCGGGCGAAGGGGGGATTGGCGGAAATGTAAGGACCAAATAACTTCTGGATCATTGCTGATCTCCTGAGGTTCTAATTATTAGTTAAGTAGGAAGACTGGCCCACTTTATATGTGAGCCAATTTCATCCTAATCAGGAGAAACTTACCGGAACATTATGATTGCCTGATTTTTGCTCTGAGCAAAAACTGAACTTTTTGTCGTGTTTTTATGTGAACGTGAGCTGTTTCTGATACTGGCTGGGGCTGCGTCCGTACTGTCGCTGGAAACGTCGGCTAAAATGGCTCAGGTTGCGATATCCCAGGTCGAAACAGACCCGGGTGACGGACTCCCCCTGGCGCAGACGCTCGCCGGCGCGTTGCAATCTTAACTGCTGCTGAAACTCAGCGGGAGTACAGCCAAAGTGGCTTTTGAATTCAGTGAAAAAACGGCTGCGGCTCATGCAGGCGATTTTGCAGAGCTGATCGATATCCAAGGGCTGCGTGATATGTTTCTGGATATGGCTGAGCGCGGCGGCCAGTCCGTTAATGTCGGGCTGACGTTCGCACGCGCCCAATAAGAAGGCGCGGGTCTGCTGGCGCAGCATTCTCACCACTAACTCGCTGACGCCCAAGTCGATCAGGATATCCCGATCTGGGCCGTTTTCGCTGAACGTGGCGATCATTCTCTCAAGCAGCGCCTGAGTGGCCTGGGTGTGGGGCGTGTGGATCAGCGTTTCCGTGCGGTAGCGCCACTCTTCAAAGTCTTTATGCAGCGGCGCCACTTTGTTCATATGCGAACAGATGCTGTCCACCCGCGTGCGCGAAATCTCTACCGTCAGGCAGGAAGTCGGGCGGTCCAGTTCTGCGTCGGGAAAATCAATGCTGATAGTTTCGCCAGGGGCCATCACGAATGACTCTTGCGGCAGAAACTCCGCCGTGTAGTCGTCGCGGCCATGCAGTATCTTGCGACCGCTGATCATGCCGCAGTAAAGCAGCTCGTCCGCCGACAGGCCGACGCGTTGTGCGGGCAGGTAGGTGTCGTAGACGCTCAACTCCGAGTTGGGGCCGGCGAAGGAAACCCTGTTTTCTATCAGCTCGCGTGGTTCGCGGGCTGCAATGGCTATTGCTCTTGTCACCTCTGTCACCCGTCAATGTTTTTATTTTTGGAGTAACCAGCAGACTTCATCGCCCGTGGACTCACAGGCAACAGATATGTACTAACAGATAAGCAGAGCCGCTGTCCAGAAGTTTAAAGTGGTCTCATGGCGGCAGCACCGCCGCGCCAGACAGTCATAAAAACAAGCAGAGAGGACAACGGCATGATTTACGAACAACCCGGTCACGATAAAGCCTTGGTTAACTTCAAAGCCCGCTACCAGAACTTTATTGGCGGCGAGTGGACGGCGCCCGTACAAGGTCGCTACTTTGACAACATCTCTCCGGTGAATGGTAAGAAGTTCTGCGAAATCCCCCGTTCCAGCGCCGAGGACATCGAACTGGCTCTGGATGCGGCGCACAAAGCCAAAGACGCCTGGGGGCGAACGTCGGCGACGGAGCGCTCCAATCTGCTGCTGAAAATAGCCGATCGCATCGAACAAAATTTAGAAATCCTGGCGGTGGCGGAAACCTGGGACAACGGCAAGCCGGTGCGGGAGACCCTGGCGGCGGATATTCCACTTTCTGTAGATCACTTCCGCTACTTCGCCGGCTGTATTCGCGCTCAGGAGGGCGGACTGGCGGAAATCGACGCCAATACGTTGTCCTATCACATCCATGAGCCGCTGGGCGTTGTGGGGCAGATCATTCCCTGGAACTTCCCAATTCTGATGGCGGCCTGGAAACTGGCGCCGGCGCTGGCGGCGGGCAACTGCGTGGTGCTTAAGCCTGCGGAGCAGACGCCGGCCTCAATTTTGGTGCTGATGGAGTTGATTGGCGACCTGCTGCCGGCGGGTGTGGTGAATATCGTTAATGGCTGGGGAGCGGAAGCGGGTCAGGCGCTGGCCACCAGCAAACGCATCGCCAAGATCGCATTTACCGGCTCAACCCCGGTTGGTTCGCATATTCTGAAATGCGCGGCGGAAAATATTATTCCTTCCACTGTGGAGCTGGGTGGCAAGTCCCCCAACATCTATTTTGCGGACATCATGCGTCAGGAGGAGTCCTTCATCAGCAAATGCGTGGAAGGCATGGTGCTGGCGTTTTTCAACCAGGGAGAAGTGTGCACCTGCCCGTCCCGGGCGCTGATTCATGAGTCTATCTATGATGACTTTATCGGCAGAGTCATTGATCGCACCAAAACGATCAAGCGCGGCAATCCTCTGGATACCGACACCCAGGTGGGCGCGCAGGCTTCTCAGGAACAGTTCGATAAGATTCTGAGTTACATCGAAATCGGCCGCAAAGAAGGCGCGCAGGTATTGTTGGGCGGCGGCGTTGAAAAGCTGAGCGGCGATCTGCAGGACGGTTTATATATTCAGCCGACCCTGTTGAAAGGCGGTAATGACATGAGAGTGTTTCAGGAGGAGATCTTTGGTCCGGTAGTGGGCGTCACTACTTTCAAAACCGAGGACGAAGCTCTGAGCATCGCCAACGATACCGAGTATGGGCTGGGCGCCGGCGTATGGACGCGGGATATCAATCTGGCGTTCAGAATGGGACGACAAATCAAGGCGGGCAGGGTGTGGACCAATTGTTATCATCACTATCCGGCGCATGCGGCCTTTGGCGGCTACAAGAAATCCGGCGTCGGCCGGGAAACGCACAAGGTGGCGTTGGAGCACTACCAGCAAACCAAGAATCTGCTGGTGAGTTATGACATCAACCCGTTAGGCTTTTTCTAAAACCAGGCATGGGTTTACGCGCCCAGACGCGTGTATTCCCTTAACCCCTGGACTTTCAGACAGCTTGCGGCCGACAATTTCGATACTGACAGGACTATCGGAACGGCCGCTTTTTTCATGTTTGTTTCTTCTCGTCAATTATGTGCAGGCGCGCTGATGCTGTTGGCGAGTTTATCGCTGACCGCCTGCCTTGGTCCCCCCGACACCAGCGCTGAGCTGTTTCAGGATTACCGTGATCGTTTGGAGCGCGTGCTGGACACTGACTTTCCTGTCGCTGAACGGACGCTTCCTGTCGAGGTTTATCCCCGTAGCAAGGTACTGCTAAGAGATGTCGCCGAGCTGAAGATCAATTTGCTGGATTTTTTGGGGCTGACCGACTGTGAGTTGAATCGGCTGGTGGGCTTTCGCAACAGTTCTCTCGGCAAGATGATGCCCGCCAGTCAGAAGTGGCTATATGAGCAGCAGTTTTTGAGCTTGGGCGAGGCCTGCCTGACGACGCTTGAGTCGCAAGAGGAAGAGGCGGACCTCGCCGTAGAGCTGCGCCAGGCGTTGGCGAGTAAACGCGAGGAAATTCGCAATGTGGCCTGGAACGCGACCTGGGCGGGGCCCGAATGGCAAGCGTTAATGTCGCAGAAAGAAGGCGGGTTTGAGCTGGGCTTTCAGGCCGGTGACTGGGTGGAATTGAGTCTGGCGTTGTCTTCATTCGCAGAGTGGTCGGCCAGACCGGAGTCAGCCAGTATAAATGCGGACAGTCTGGAGGCGCTAAATCGTCGCTTACTGACGTATCCCATGGTAGGGAGGCTGCTTGTCTCAACGGAAGAAGCTTCCGCGCAAATGGGCGCGATCGTTGAAGGGCTGCGACGCCGGTTGGCTGAGCGCCCGCTCTGTGTGAGCGGGGCCCCGACGGAGCGTAGCCGCATTCTGCAAAATGTACTCGTCAATATTTACATCGTGCGTGTGCAGCCCTATCTGGCGCAACTGGAAAAAGCCCGTCGCGAATGGCTGCCGCCGTTACAGCGTTCTTATGAGCATCTGCAAGGGGATCAATCGGTAGCGCTGCGGGCTTTCGCACAGCGCTACTTGCAGGAAGGGGAGTCCAGCCTGTGGCGGGAGTTTCGTCATACCGCCGCCGCGCATGCGGCGGTATGGACGGAAATGTTGGCCCAGTGCGGAATGGCTCCCGGCAACCGGGGAGCGATGACGTCAGATGATCGCCAGACTCGATGAAGGCGTCACCCGCAACACCTCGTCTATCGTGGTCATGCCATTGGCTACTTTTTGCGCGCCGCTCAGGCGCAGCGTGCGCATGCCTTCTTTCACCGCCACCTTGCGGATACGTTCCAGGTCGCAGTGCTCGTTAATGGATTCTTTTACGCTTTCGCTGAGCAGCATGACTTCGTAAACGCCCGCTCGTCCGCGATAGCCGGTGTTGCGACACTCCAGACAGCCTACCGGAGCGCAGGCATGATCCGGTTTGGAGGCTTTCCAGGGCTGGATCAGATTCTGCCAGTCCTTATCGTCAATCGTGGTGGGTTCTTTGCAGTTAGGACATAACACACGCACCAGACGCTGCGCCATGACGCCCAATACAGTGGCTTTCACCAAGTAGCCGGGCACGCCCAGCTCAAGCAGACGCGTGATGGCGCTGGGGGCGTCATTGGTGTGCAGCGTGGAAAGCACCAAGTGTCCGGTCAGCGCCGCCTGGATCGCCATTTCCGCGGTTTCCAGGTCGCGGATCTCACCCACCATAATGATGTCGGGGTCTTGCCGCAGCAATGCTCTGACGCCGCTGGCGAAAGTAACCCCAATCCCACTCTGCACCTGCATCTGGTTGAAGGCGGGCTCCACCATTTCAATGGGGTCCTCGATCGAACACACATTGACTTCTGAGGTGGCCAGGCTTTTCAGCGTCGAATAGAGAGTGGTGGTTTTGCCCGATCCGGTAGGTCCCGTCACCAATATGATGCCGTTGGGTTGGCTGGTCATGGAGTTCCAGCGTCGGCTGTCGTCCTGGCCGAAGCCCAGGTCGGAAAAGGAGCGCAGTAATACATCCGGGTCAAATACCCGCATAACCAGCTTTTCGCCGAAGGCGGTGGGCAGCGTGGAAAGTCGCAGCTCGATTTCCAAACCGTCCGGGTTTTTGGTCTTGATGCGGCCATCCTGAGGTTTGCGCTTTTCCGCCACATTCAGGCGGCCCAGTATTTTCAGTCGGCTCACCACCGCCATGGACACCTGCATAGGCAGTTCATAAACGTTGTGCAGCACACCGTCGATACGAAATCTCACCTGACCAATTTCGCGGCGGGGCTCAATATGAATATCGCTGGCGCGTTGATCGAAGGCGTACTGCAACAGCCAATCCACAATGTTGACGATGTGCTGGTCATTGGCGTCCGGGTTGGCGACATTGCCCAGCTCCAGCAGCTGTTCGAAGTTGCCGATGGCGGCGGAGGTCTCGCCGCGCCCGCCTATTGCTTTGTCCACCGAGGTGGCGAGTCGATAGAACTCAACTGTGAAACGACGGATATCCGCAGGGTTGGCCACCACCCGTTTGATGTCTTTACGGACCACATGGCGCAGGTTGTCTTCCCAGCCAGTGACAAAGGGCTCGGCGCTGGCGATCACTACGTGATCCTTGTGGATTTCCACACCCAGGATGCGATGACGTTGCGCATAGGCGAAAGACATCAGGGAAGCTACGCCCCGGGCGTCTATTTTCAGAGGGTCAATGTGGAAATAAGGCTGCCCCGCTTCCTTCGCCAGCCAGGAAGATAATTCATCCAGGTCAAAGGCTTTACCGGAATTGTGATCAATCAGGCCTGAATTGACCACCTGTTCGATGGGGTGGAGAGCCAGTTCGCTTTTACTGCGTGGAGAACTCAGGAACTTTTCTCCTTCTTCCTGAGTGATCCGTTTCAGACGCACCAGACGCTTGATGATGTCGACGGTGGTCAGCCATTGGGGTTGTGCGGAGGCGGCGATGCTCATTGGCTTATTTTACTGTTGTCTAATCCGAAAAAGTGAGTTGCCCGCTCCAAACCGCCGACATCGCTGTCTGTGCGGCCTGGGCGCCTGATTCAGGCGGCGCGGCGCGCTTGTGCGTTCCATTTAATAAAGCACAGAATCGTACTGAACAGAATAACGCTCATTACGGCGAGCGCGCCACTGATCATTAAATTCTGCCCCGCCGCGTAATCGCCGACGGCTCTAATAAAGTATAGGCAGAGCACAAAGCATAACCAGATCAGCCCGCGTACGTGGCCCAGATACACCGCTGGGAAAAACGCCAGCAGCGGAAGACACTTGACGCTGATAATCAACAACCATGATGTCTCGGTATTTTGGGAAATACTCTGCCAAGTGCTGAACAGCACCAAAAGGGTCAGGATCAGATAACTCGCCGTCACCGAGGCGCGGGCGATTTTAACTTTTTGCGATAGGGACAACGTTAATCTCCAAGTTTCGCGGTAGGGGTCAAGTCCTGGTAATAGACAGACGGTGCGCCAGTTCCGCCACCCGGCGGCCCAAAGCCCGACACAATTGCAACTCCGTCTCATCCGGACGACGGGCTCCATCGGGACCGGACCAGTGGCCTGCGCCATAGGGCGAACCGCCACCACGCGTCTCGCTGAGGCCTGACTCGGTATAGGGCAGGCCAACCAACAGCATGCCATGGTGCAGCAGAGGCGTCAGCATGGTCTGCAGGGTGGTTTCCTGACCGCCATGAAGGCTGCTGGTGGAGGTAAACGCGGCGGCGGGCTTGTCGATGAGCGCTCCCGCCTGCCACAAAGAACCGGTCTGGTCGAGAAAGTATTTCAAAGGCGCCGCCATGTTGCCGAAGCGGGTCGGCGACCCGATTACCAGGCCGCTGCAGTTTTCCAGGTCTTCCAAGGTGCAGTAAACGTCGCCTTCTTCGGGGATTGCCGGGGCTGTCGCTTCACTGACGGCGGATACCGGGGGCACCGTGCGTACGCGCACCTCCACGCCTGATACTTGCGCCGCACCGCGGGCGACATGTTGGGCCAGTACGCGGGTGGCGCCGTTACGACTGTAGTAGAGCACCAGCAGATAAGGAGTGTCGGTCGCTGACTTCATGGTTTCCTTCTTATATATAGATGGAGAAATTACAGCAGCTCGTTGACGTTTTCCGGTGGGCGCCCCAGTACAGCGCGGTCGCCTTTGATGACAACCGGGCGCTCGATCAGTTTGGGGTGGGCGACCATGGCGTCGATCAATGCGTCTTCGCTGAGGTCGGCGTTGGCCAAATTGAGAGTTTTGTATTCTTCTTCGCCTTTGCGCAACAGGTCTCTTGCGGAAATACCGAGTTTGGATAGCGCCGCTTTCAGTTCTGCTGCGTTGGGAGGCGTTTCCAGATACTTCACAATCGCCGGCTCCGCACCGCTGTCTTCAATAATCTGCAGCGTTTGCCGGGATTTGGAGCAGCGGGGGTTGTGCCAGATAGTGAGGGTGTTTGTGCTCATTGTCTGTTTCCTGTCATTGCGTTAGGTGGGCAAGTTTAAGCATCTGAGGATCGCATTTCTAACACTTTTAATGAAGGAAAGACCAGGCTCCCATTTCGCCCCTGTTTTTCGTGTAGAATGCCGGTCAGCTTATTACTCGGAGAAATATTTTGATCGCCCGTCAAATATCCAGCCGCCTGTTTCAAGAGGTCTCAAATTACCCATCTTCCCTGCGCTGCGTTTTTTTTAAAGCGTTGGCCGCTGGCCTCATATTGATCCTGGTGACAGGATGTTCGGAAGATAAGAGCGATGCGCCATTGGAAAACGTAGTGGCGCTGGCGGACGGCGGAGAAATCAACCTCGAACACCTCGGCGGGCAGTGGATCATTTTGAATTTTTGGGCGGAGTGGTGTGGGCCCTGTAAAGTCGAAATACCGGAACTGAATGAGATAAACCGGCATCCCGGCGTCATCGTTCTGGGGGTCGACTACGATGGCCACAAGGGCGAAGCGCTGACTAAAACGATCGATAAAATGGGTATCAACTTCCCGGTTTTGCAAGGCGATCCGACCCGTCATTGGAAAGTGGAAATTCCCAAGGTGTTGCCGACCACGCTGTTGATTCACGATGGCAAGGTGCAGCGCGAGATGATCGGCGCGCAGACGAAAAGTGCGATTTTGTCGGTTATTCCGCAATAATCGGCACTGACAATAATCGCCACTGATTGGCGTCTATATTTAAGAATTTGTGACTTTATTGAGAATTATTGGTTAGCGCGGACCTGAGAGCCGCGTTGCACGAAGAATCTGGAGATAAAGGCCCGATGGGCGATTTTATTCATTTACGCATCCATACAGAGTTTTCCCTGGTTGACGGGCTGGTAAAGGTCAAGCCCCTGGTCAAAAAGCTGGCCGACATGGGCATGCCCGCGGTGGCGGTGACCGACCAGTCCAACATGTGCTGCCTTGTTAAATATTACAAAGCTGCGTCCGGCGCAGGCGTAAAGCCGATTGTCGGCGCGGATGTCTGGGTCGAAAACCTGGATGACCCTCTGGCTCCCTTTCGTCTGACGTTGTTCGCTCGCAACGAAACTGGCTATCGTAATCTGACGGAACTCATATCCCGCGGCTTTACCGAAGGTCAGTCCCATGGCCGCGCCATAATGAAAAAAGACTGGATCGCCGCACAGGCGGAAGGCCTGCTGGCGCTTTCCGGCTCCAAGTATGGCGATGTGGGGCAAGCTCTGTTGGCGGGGAAACAGGAACTGGCGCGAGAGCGCCTGGGCGTTTGGATGGAAATGTTTCCGGACGCCTACTATCTGGAGCTGCAGCGCACGGGGCGAATTAACGATGAAGAGTGCGTGCACGCCTCTGTGGAATTAGCGCTGGAGACTGGCTGCCCAGTGGTGGCCACCAACGATGTGCATTTTCTTGAACGTGACGACTTTGAGGCTCATGAAGCGCGGGTCTGTATTCACGAAGGCCGCACTCTGGATGATCCGCGCAGGGAGCGCCGCTTTAGTGAAGAGCAGTATCTGAAAACAGCGGAGGAAATGTGCGAGCTGTTCTCGGACATTCCCGAGGCGATCGCCAATACCGTGGAGATCGCCAAGCGCTGCAACGTCAGTTTGCGTTTGGGTAAATACTTCCTGCCGAATTATCCCATACCGGAAGGGATGACTATCGATGAGTTTTTCATCAAGGTTTCGGAAGAAGGGCTTGAGGAGCGACTGGCGACGCTGCTCAAACAAGATGACCCGGAGTACGGCAATAAACGCCAAAGCTATTATGATCGGCTCAAGTTTGAGCTGGATATCATTACTCAGATGGGGTTTCCCGGTTACTTCCTCATCGTTATGGACTTCATCAAGTGGGCCAAGAACAACGGCGTGCCAGTGGGGCCGGGACGGGGGTCCGGCGCCGGCTCTCTGGTGGCGTATGCGCTAAAAATCACCGATTTGGACCCTCTCGCCTACGACTTGCTGTTCGAGCGATTCCTGAACCCTGAGCGGGTGTCGATGCCGGACTTTGACGTCGACTTCTGTATGGAAGGCCGCGACCGGGTCATCGCTTATGTTGCCGAAGCCTATGGGCGTAATGCGGTGTCCCAGATCATTACCTTTGGAACCATGGCGGCGAAGGCGGTAGTGCGGGACGTGGCGCGGGTGCAGGGGCGTCCGTACTCCATGGGCGACCGTCTGTCCAAACTAATCCCCTTTGAGGTGGGGATGACTCTGGCCAAGGCCTATGAACAGGAAGAGCCGCTGCGGGAATATCTGACTACGGATGAAGACGCGGCGGAAATCTGGGAGATGGCGCGCAAGCTGGAGGGCGTGACCCGTAACGTCGGTAAGCATGCGGGGGGCGTGGTGATCGCCCCCACCAAGCTGACCGACTTTGCCCCTTTGTACTGTGACGAAACGGGGTCGGGCCTGGTCACCCAGTTCGATAAGGACGACGTAGAGCAGGCGGGTCTGGTTAAGTTCGACTTCCTGGGGTTGCGTACGCTGACCATCGTTGACTGGGCGGTGGACATTATCAATCGCCAGCATGCGGAAAAAGGCCAGCCGCCTCTGGATATCAACTTTATTCCGCTGGATGACGCGCCCACTTTCAATCTGCTCAAGCATGGTGAAACCACCGCGGTGTTCCAGCTTGAATCCCGTGGGATGAAAGAACTTATCCGGCGCCTGATGCCGGACTGTTTTGAAGACATCATCGCTCTTGTGGCCCTGTTCCGCCCGGGGCCGCTGCAATCGGGCATGGTTGACGACTTTATCAACCGTAAGCATGGGCGTGCGGAACTGGCGTACCCCCATCCGGACTATCAGCTGGAGTCTTTGAAACCCGTCTTACAGCCCACCTACGGCATTATCCTGTACCAGGAACAGGTTATGCAGATCGCCCAGGTTATGGCGGGATACACCCTCGGCGGCGCAGACTTGCTGCGCCGGGCGATGGGTAAAAAGAAACCTGAGGAAATGGCCAAGCAGAAGGCGATCTTCGTTGAAGGGAGCATCAACCAGGGTCTTGAGCAGGATCTGGCGGAAAAGATCTTCGACCTGGTGGAAAAATTTGCGGGTTACGGCTTCAACAAATCGCACTCCGCCGCCTACGCCTTGGTGTCGTACCAGACCGCATGGCTCAAGTGCCACTATCCTGCGCCATTCATGGCGGCGGTGCTTACCGCGGATATGCAGAACACCGACAAAGTGGTGACCCTGGTGGAAGAGTGCCGGCGGATGAAGCTGGAGTTGGTGTTGCCGGACGTCAATAACAGTAGCTATACCTTCACGGTCGACGATAAGCATCGCATCGTCTACGGCCTGGGCGCCGTAAAAGGGCTGGGTGAAGGCCCCGTACAAAGTATTTTGGACGCTCGTAAAGAAGGCGGGCCCTTCCGCGACCTGTTCGACTTCTGCCAGCGGGTGGATTTGCGGCGGGTCAACAAGCGCGCCTTGGAGGCGCTGGTCCGCTCCGGCGCCATGGACAAATTGGGGCCGAGCCGCGCCCGCATGATGGCGTCCATCAATGAGGCGGTGCGTCGCGCCGACCAACATTCCCGCAATGAAGACGCCGGTATGCTGGACCTGTTTGGCGAGGTCGTGCCGGAAACGGACCCGAATCCATACAGCGCAACGGAAGGCATGCAGGAATGGAGCGATAAAGAGCGTCTGAAATTAGAGAAGGAAACTCTGGGACTCTATCTGACCGGACATCCGTTCGACGAATATGAACAGGAGGTGCGTCGCTTCGTGCGTACGCCTATTTCGGAGTTGCGTCCCGGCAAGAGTCCGCAAAATGTTGCGGGCCTGGTGGTGGCGGTGCGCACGATGAAAAGCAAGCGCGGCGGATACATAGGTTTTGCTACGCTGGATGATCGAAGCGGCCGTATTGAGGTGACTTTTTTCTCCGACGCCTACGAGCAGGCCAAAGAAATGTTGCACAACGACCGCATTCTGGTGGTGGAAGGCGTTGTCGGCGAAGACGACTACTCCGGTGGGCTTTCTGTCCGGGCGAAAATGACCTCGGACATTGGTCAGGCGCGATTGAAGTTCGCCAAAGAGCTTATTCTCTTTGTACACGAAAAAGACTTTAATAACGGCTTTATTGACGAACTGGGCGGCGTTTTGGGAGAACATCGCGCCGAGGGCTGCCCGGTTTTGATCAATTATGAAACGGAAACCGCCCGCACCAGACTGCGTCTGGCGGAAGACTGGCGGGTTAATCCAAGCGATGAATTGATTCAGGGGCTGCGATATTTGTTGGGCAAGGAGCGGGTGCAACTGCGCTACAGTTGATCCCTCGCTTGTAACCGGCAAGGCATGGAATGACATGCGCGTCAGCTCAAGCTCAAGAGACATAGCCGAGCAAGAAAAAACTATGAGTAAGCATGAAAAGCAGATGAACCCTTATTATCTCGACTTCGAACAGCCGATCGCCGAGCTGGAGGAAAAGATAGAGGAGTTGCGTCTGGTTGGTAACGACAGTGAACTGAATATCACTGACGAGATCAACCGTCTGAAGTCCAAGAGCGTGTCGCTCACGGAAAATATTTTTGCGGATCTGTCCTCTTGGGATATTTCCCGCCTGTCCCGTCATCCCAAACGTCCTTATACGCTGGACTACGTGCGGATGATTTTTGAAGACTTCGATGAGTTGCATGGCGACCGTAAATACGCGGACGATCTGGCTATCGTTGGCGGCATCGCCAGGCTGGATGATGAACCCGTTATGATCATTGGTCACCAGAAAGGGCGTGAGATCAAAGAGAAAGTGAAGCGTAACTTCGGCATGCCGCGTCCAGAAGGTTACCGCAAAGCGCTGCGCCTGATGGAAATGGCTGAGCGCTTCAAAATGCCGATTCTGACCTTTATCGATACTCCAGGAGCCTATCCTGGCATCGGCGCGGAAGAGCGTGGTCAAAGTGAGGCGATCGCATTTAATCTGGCGGTCATGTCCCGCTTGAAGACACCGATTATCTCAACGGTCATTGGTGAAGGCGGCTCCGGCGGCGCTTTGGCGGTTGGCGTTTGCGATCGTTTGATCATGCTGCAATATTCCACTTACTCCGTCATCTCTCCAGAAGGCTGCGCGTCCATTTTGTGGAAGAACGCTGAATACGCCGCCAACGCTGCGGAAGCGATGGGCATTACCGCCAAGCGTCTGGCTGAGCTGGGGTTTGCTGACAAAGTATTGGATGAGCCATTGGGCGGCGCGCATCGCAACCCTGAGCTGATGGCCGGCCATATCAAAGCGGCTCTGAAAGATTCTCTGAGCCAGTTGCTGGAAATGGATGCCGAGGAGCTGGTCGCAGAGCGGTATAAGCGCCTGACGTCCTATGACCGCTTCCTCTAATACTCCTCATGACGCCGCCGATATCGAGCGGCGTCTTCTCTCGACCCTGTGCGGTCTGCCTGACTTTTCCCGATTGTTTATCGCCTATAGCGGCGGTCTGGATTCCAGCGTATTACTGCATGCTGCGCGGCGTGCGTGGCCTGCGAAGACGCAAATCGAGGCGATACATGTGCATCATGGACTCAGCCCGAATGCCGACGCATGGGCGGAGCATTGCCAAAAGGAATGCCAGAGTCTGGACGTGGCGTGTCATGCACATCACGTGAGCGTGATGGCGGTTGGCGATAGTCTGGAGGCGGCTGCCCGCGAGGCCCGTTATCGCGTATTCGAGCGTTATCTGAGTGAGCATGCGGATGCGGTGCTTTTGCAAGGTCATCATCAGAATGATCAGGCTGAAACCATTTTGTTTCGACTGCTTAAAGGGCATGGTGTGAAAGGGCTTGCCGGCATTCCCCGTCAGCGTACTTTGGGAAAGGGGATACTGAGGCGGCCTTTGCTGGATTTCACCCGCTTGGAACTGGAAGCGCTGGCGCAGCGTTGGGGATTGAGCTGGGTGGAGGACGAAAGCAACGTCGACGCCGTGTTTGACAGAAATTTCCTTCGAAACGAAATACTCCGACCGATGAGCGCGCGATGGCGCAATGCTGTGGCGATGATCGCCGAAACCGGTCGGCGAATGTCGGAAGCCTCCAGTCTGCTGGATGAGTTGGCGGAGATAGATTTACAGGGCGAGACAGTAAGTGCGGACGAGCTGGAGCTTGCTGTGCTATCAGGCTTGTCGCCTCATCGCAGGAAGAATGTGTTGCGATACTGGCTGCAAGCCGCCGGGTTAACGCCGTCAGAGAGTGATCTAGCCGAGATTCTTGCGCAGATGCTTCATGCGGAAGGCTCACGCCAACCATGCTATTCATTGGGTGAAAGCGTTTTGCGTCGGCACGATGGGAAGCTATATCTCACAGAGGCGATTGACGCCCCTCCATCGGGATACGAAGCGGCCTGGAGTTTGGAGGAGGCGCTATTGACCCCCGTTGGTAAGCTGATTGCTGAGCCCGCCCATGAGGGGGTGCGTCAACCTACGGTCGATGAAACCGTTATTGTCCGGTTTCGCCGCGGCGGTGAGCGCTTTCGTCCCAAAGGGCGCGGTGGCTCCCGTCCTTTAAAAAAATGGCTGCAGGAGCAGGATATTCCACCGTGGCGACGAGACCGCATCCCTTTGATTTATTTCAATGACGAGCTGGCCGCCGTGGGGAACTATGGCGTGGCCGAGCAATTCGCCGCATCAGCCAATGCGTGGCTTCCTTCACTTAAAAGCCCTTCTTAATGGTTATCTTACTGCGTTTGATCGAGGCCTACTTTGAGCCAGTATTGGCTTCCTTTGGGTGTGGATTCCGGTAGAAAAGGGTTATCCAGAATAAATAGCTTTCTCTCGCTAAGATTGGCTCTTTCCAGCATGCTTTGATGATGTGAAAAGAAAAGTTGATCAAAGCCGCCGTTTGCAATGGCCTTCTGCAGGCCGACTTCCACACGTTGCGCGAGTTTCTTGTTTGACTTATTCACCACAAAGTAAACAGGGAGGGGGTAGTACATGAGGATGGAATCCTCCACTTTTAGCTCAGGAAGAAACGGATGGCGTTGTTCGTACTCATCCCAAGCTTCGTTTATACCCCGGGGAAAATAGTCGAATCTTTCGGTAATCAGCATTTTAAACAACGCTTCGTAATCTGAGGTGAGTTCAAGGGGAATGTTGTTCGCCCTGAGCACATGAACGTCGGGCCAGTCGTGGCCAAAGCCGGCGGTGAGAGTTTTAAGCTCATTTAAGGTTTTAATGCTGTGAAAGCGGCCTTGGTCGGATTGGCGAATCAAAAATACGCGATATCCCAGCGCGCCTTTTAGTATAGGAATGCGGATAGGGAGGAAGTTTTCATCCAGTGAGCCGTTCTCTGGCCTCCAAATGATGTCAATATTGAATCCCTGACGCAGGAATATCTCGTTGCGGGTTTGGGAGGCCCTAATTTTTGCGCCTTCTATCTCATAAGCGCCATGAGAGCTGAGTGTCTCCTCCAAAGCCAGCTTTAGCAGCTGCTTGGGGTATTCATACCGAAGGTCCATTTCGGACTCGGGAACAGGATATCTCACTTTGATTACTTCTAATGCATCGACAAAGAGAGTGTGTGTCAGCAATAGAAGCGCCCCAGCCATTTTCATTATGAAACCGGAGATTTGTGGCGCCGCAGTGACGTCTGCCGTCGCAGATTGATCGTTTGGATTCGAACCAGCCATAGTTGAAGTATAGTCATTTGGCCGGAAACAGCCCGGATGTCTGCCCATAACGCGCTTTTTCGCTGGTTGCGGCGGTTGGAGACGCTGTTGTCAATCCGGGGAATTCATTGCATCATTCATTGAGATACCCCCCTGTTTCTGTTACTCTGGCGTCCCATCTTTGAGATGAATATCTCCCTCCTTTCCGATTAACATCTGTTACACCAACGGGTTTTGCATGACGCGCTATATATTCGTCACAGGTGGGGTTGTTTCTTCCTTGGGGAAGGGCATCGCATCCGCATCTTTGGCCGCTATCCTTGAAGCACGCGGACTTAAAGTCACCATCCTGAAACTGGATCCTTACATCAACGTGGACCCGGGCACAATGAGCCCCTTCCAGCATGGAGAAGTCTTCGTCACAGAAGACGGCGCGGAAACGGATCTCGACCTTGGTCACTATGAGCGGTTTATCCGCACCACCATGACCAAGCGTAATAACTTCACCACCGGTCGCGTATATGAAACCGTACTGCGCAAAGAGCGTCGCGGCGACTACTTGGGCGGCACTGTGCAGGTCATTCCGCACATTACTGACGAAATTAAGCGCAGGATCGTGGAAGGCGCTGGCGATGCGGATGTGGCGTTGGTCGAAATCGGCGGCACGGTGGGGGATATCGAGTCGCTACCATTCCTTGAGGCCACTCGTCAGTTGAAAGTTGAAGTAGGCTCCAGACGCGCGCTATTCATGCATTTGACGCTGGTGCCTTACATCGCCACCGCCGGCGAGGTGAAAACCAAGCCGACCCAGCACTCGGTCAAAGAAATGCGCTCAATCGGATTGCAGCCGGATATCCTGGTATGTCGTTCCGAGCACAGTATTGATCAGTCTTCCCGTCGCAAGATCGCTCTATTTACCAACGTCGAAGAACGTGCGGTTATTGCTCTGGAAGACGCCAAGTCCATTTACTCTATTCCCATGATGCTTCATGCGCAGGGGCTGGATGAGATTATCGTGGAGCGTTTCGGGCTGGAGTGCGGCCCGGCTGATCTTAGCGAGTGGCAGAGCGTCGTCGACAATGAAGCCAATCCTGAACATGAAGTCACCATCGCCATGGTTGGCAAGTACATGGAGTTGTTGGATGCCTATAAATCCTTGATTGAGGCGTTGAAGCACGCGGGTATTCGTAATAAAACGAAAGTGAATATTCGTTATATCGACTCCGAACAGGTATACCAGCAAGGCGTTGATTTGCTTAAAGGCGTTGACGCGATTTTGGTGCCAGGCGGTTTCGGCGAGCGTGGCGTGGAAGGCAAGATCCAAACAGTTCGCTATGCCCGCGAGAATAAAATCCCTTATTTGGGCATCTGCCTGGGATTACAGGTTGCGGTAATTGAATACGCTCGCCATGTGGCGGGTATGGAAGACGCGCACAGTACTGAATTTAATCCAAAGTCCGCTCACCCGGTTGTGGGCTTGATCACTGAATGGCAAGACGCCAGCGGCAAGACCGAGCAGCGCGATGAAGCGTCTGATCTCGGTGGAACTATGCGCTTGGGCGCACAAGAGTGTAAGCTGGTTGACGGTTCCACGGTGCGCGAATGTTATGGCAAGGCCATCATTGAGGAGCGCCATCGTCATCGTTATGAGGTGAACGGCAATCTTGTTCCTCGACTGGAAGAAGCAGGCCTGCAGGTAGCGGGCTGGTCTCAAGACGGCTCTTTGGTGGAAGTGGTTGAGGTAAAAGATCACCCTTGGTTTGTCGCCTGTCAGTTCCATCCTGAGTTCAAATCGACGCCCCGTGACGGGCATCCATTGTTTGAAGGATTCGTTCGCGCAGCTCTGGAGAACGCTGGCGGAAAGTAGGCGGTGCGATGCATTTTGTTCTATGAACAAAAGTTGAGGGTTATTTGAGAGGTCGCTTTTGCTAAAATAGCGGCCTTTTCATTTTATGGCCCAATGCAACCCCGGGCGTTAGATGGGGATGCTCAAAAATAAGGTTGAATACATGTCAACTAGAACTGTGAAAGTGGGCGGTATTGATATCGCAAATGATCGTCCCTTTGTTCTGTTCGGCGGTATGAATGTGCTGGAATCGCGTGATCTGGCTCTTCAAGTCGCAGAATCCTATGTGAAAGTTACCCAGAAGCTGGGTATTCCCTACGTCTTCAAAGCCTCTTTCGACAAAGCCAACCGCTCTTCTATCAACTCCTACCGTGGTCCAGGCTTGGATGAAGGTCTCAGAATCTTCGAAGAAATCAAGCGCACATTTAACGTGCCTGTCATCACTGATATTCATGAGCCGCATCAGGCGCAACCGGTAGCGGAAGTGGCCGATATTATTCAACTGCCAGCCTTTTTGTCGCGACAAACTGATCTTGTCGCCGCGATGGCGCGGACAGGGTGTCCGGTCAATATCAAGAAGGCTCAGTTTCTGGCTCCTCAAGAAATGAAGCACATTCTGAGCAAATGTGAAGAGGCTGGGAATGATCAACTGATCCTCTGTGAACGGGGCTCCTCTTTCGGTTACAACAATCTGGTGGTCGATATGCTTGGCTTTGGCATTATGAAGCAGTTCGGCTATCCAGTATTTTTTGATGTGACGCATTCGCTGCAGATGCCGGGTGGACTGTCGAGTTCCGCTGGCGGTCGCAGAGAACAGGTCGTGCAATTAGCCCGTTCAGGGATGGCTGTTGGATTGGCGGGGCTGTTCCTGGAGGCGCATCCTGATCCTGATGTTGCGAAGTGTGACGGCCCTTGTGCGTTACGCTTGTCCCAACTCGAACCGTTTTTGGCGCAAATGAAAGCGCTGGACGATATGGTCAAACAATTTCCCAATATTGATACTGCGTGAGGAAGGGTGGGTTGTCGTGACGCTTAAATAAGCGGTCGAATTAATTGCTTATGGAGCGGTCCCGGTAGCTGCAATAACCACAATAATTATTGATTCCGAAACATTACCAACTGTTACAGGAGAAATTGAGATATGGCGGAAATAGTAGATGTGCGCGCCCGAGAGGTGCTTGACTCTCGCGGTAATCCCACCGTTGAAGCGGATGTGGTGCTGAAGTCTGGCGTTGTTGGCTCCGCATGCGCGCCGTCAGGGGCTTCCACAGGTTCTCGCGAAGCTTTGGAATTGCGTGATAAAGATCCTGCGCGTTACATGGGTAAAGGCGTATTGAAGGCCGTCGATGCAGTTAATACTTCGATTCGCTCCGCTTTGATTGGCAGGGATGCGAGAGAACAGCGTGAGCTGGATCGCATCATGATTGATCTGGATGGCACTGAAAATAAAGCCAATTTGGGCGCCAATGCGATTTTGGCGGTGTCTTTGGCGGCTGCGAAGGCGGCGGCGCAAGAAAAAGGCGTGCCTCTCTACGCACATATTGCAGACATCAATGGTACGTCTGGCCAGTACTCTATGCCTGTGCCAATGATGAACATTCTCAATGGTGGAGAGCATGCAGACAATAATGTCGATATTCAGGAGTTCATGGTCCAGCCAGTGGGTGTGGCCAGCTTCCGTGAAGCGCTGCGTGTTGGCGCCGAAATTTTTCACAATCTGAAGAAAGTTTTGCACGACAAGGGGCTGAATACGGCTGTCGGAGACGAGGGTGGCTTCGCCCCTAATTTGCCATCTAATGAAGCGGCGCTGGCGGCGATTGAAGAGGCTGTCACCAAAGCAGGCTACAAGCTTGGTTCTGATGTGACCCTGGCGCTGGACTGTGCGTCTTCTGAGTTTTACAAAGATGGTCAGTACAATCTTTCTGGTGAGGGTAAAGTTTTCTCATCCGAAGAGTTTGCTGATTATTTGGGAGATTTGTCTCAACGTTATCCAATCGTCTCCATTGAAGACGGGATGGATGAGAGTGACTGGGACGGTTGGGCGGCTTTGACCAGAAAGCTGGGAGATAAGGTGCAGTTAGTAGGAGACGATTTGTTTGTTACTAACACCAAGATCCTCAAGCAAGGTATTGATAAAGGTATCGCCAACTCCATTTTGATTAAGTTCAACCAGATCGGCAGTCTGTCTGAAACGCTGGATGCTATCAAAATGGCGAAAGATGCCGGTTTTACGGCGGTAATCTCTCACCGTTCTGGCGAAACTGAAGATACAACCATTGCAGACTTGGCTGTTGCTACTAGTGCAGGACAAATCAAAACTGGCTCATTGTGTCGCTCAGACCGTGTGGCGAAGTACAACCGTTTGCTGCGAATCGAAGAAGAGCTGGCTGGCAGTGCGCCTTATCGTGGCCTTAAAGAGATTAAAGGGCAGGAGTAACCACTGTTCAAAAAAGGAGGGCGCGAGCCCTCCTTTTTGCTGTCAGGGATCTGCTAACGGGGGAGTGTGAAAACTTTTTAAATAAAAGTTAAAAAATGGAGTTGACGTGAAAGAGTAGGTGCGTATAATGCGCCCCACTTCGACGGGGAAGCCGGTCGGAAGGGAGGGAGAAGCGGATTCGAGAGAATCGGCGGCGCTAAAAAGGAGTTGACACTGAAGATTGAAAGTGTAGAATGCGCGCCTCGGTCGGAGAGAGTCTCCGAAAGAGAAAGTTCTTTAAAAAGTTAATCAAGCAATTTGTTGTGGGCGCTAACTGAGGCGGATCTGGAAAAGATTAAGTCTTAAGTTAGTGACTCGTACAATTCATGAGTGAGCAATCACTCAAGAGTACAGTAGTTTTAACTTGAGCAAGATTAAGAATCTTACTGATTCACACTCTTTAAACTGAAGAGTTTGATCATGGCTCAGATTGAACGCTGGCGGCAGGCTTAACACATGCAAGTCGAGCGGTAACAGTCCTTCGGGAGCTGACGAGCGGCGGACGGGTGAGTAAAGCATAGGAATCTGCCTGTTAGAGGGGGATAGCCCGGGGAAACTCGGATTAATACCGCATACGCCCTACGGGGGAAAGCAGGGGATCTTCGGACCTTGCGCTAACAGATGAGCCTATGTCGGATTAGCTAGTTGGTAGGGTAAGAGCCTACCAAGGCGACGATCCGTAACTGGTCTGAGAGGATGATCAGTCACACTGGAACTGAGACACGGTCCAGACTCCTACGGGAGGCAGCAGTGGGGAATATTGGACAATGGGGGCAACCCTGATCCAGCCATGCCGCGTGTGTGAAGAAGGCCTTCGGGTTGTAAAGCACTTTCAGTGGGGAGGAAAGGGCAGTTGCTAATATCAGCTGCAGTTGACGTTACCCACAGAAGAAGCACCGGCAAACTCCGTGCCAGCAGCCGCGGTAATACGGAGGGTGCGAGCGTTAATCGGAATTACTGGGCGTAAAGCGCGCGTAGGCGGTTGCTTAAGCTAGGTGTGAAATCCCCGGGCTCAACCTGGGAACTGCACTTAGAACTGGGCGACTAGAGTTTTGGAGAGGAGGGTAGAATTCCAGGTGTAGCGGTGAAATGCGTAGAGATCTGGAGGAATACCAGTGGCGAAGGCGGCCCTCTGGCCAAAAACTGACGCTGAGGTGCGAAAGCGTGGGGAGCAAACAGGATTAGATACCCTGGTAGTCCACGCCGTAAACGATGAGAACTAGCCGTTGGGGTCCTTAGAGACTTTAGTGGCGCAGCTAACGCGATAAGTTCTCCGCCTGGGGAGTACGGCCGCAAGGTTAAAACTCAAATGAATTGACGGGGGCCCGCACAAGCGGTGGAGCATGTGGTTTAATTCGAAGCAACGCGAAGAACCTTACCTGGCCTTGACATCCAGAGAACTTTC
Organism: Hahella chejuensis KCTC 2396; assembly: GCF_000012985.1. Classification (NCBI taxonomy): domain Bacteria; kingdom Pseudomonadati; phylum Pseudomonadota; class Gammaproteobacteria; order Oceanospirillales; family Hahellaceae; genus Hahella; species Hahella chejuensis. The sequence continues at coordinate 1,901,032 of NC_007645.1, forward strand.
CAGAGATGGATTGGTGCCTTCGGGAACTCTGAGACAGGTGCTGCATGGCTGTCGTCAGCTCGTGTTGTGAAATGTTGGGTTAAGTCCCGTAACGAGCGCAACCCTTGTCCCTATTTGCCAGCACTTCGGGTGGGAACTTTAGGGAGACTGCCGGTGACAAACCGGAGGAAGGTGGGGACGACGTCAAGTCATCATGGCCCTTACGGCCAGGGCTACACACGTGCTACAATGGGGCGTACAGAGGGTTGCGAAGCCGCGAGGTGGAGCTAATCTCTTAAAGCGTCTCGTAGTCCGGATTGGAGTCTGCAACTCGACTCCATGAAGTCGGAATCGCTAGTAATCGCGAATCAGAATGTCGCGGTGAATACGTTCCCGGGCCTTGTACACACCGCCCGTCACACCATGGGAGTGGGTTGCACCAGAAGTAGCTAGTCTAACCTTCGGGGGGACGGTTACCACGGTGTGATTCATGACTGGGGTGAAGTCGTAACAAGGTAGCCGTAGGGGAACCTGCGGCTGGATCACCTCCTTAAACGATATCCAACTGTCTCAGTTTGGCGTCCACAACAAATTGCTTGATTGGCGAGTAGAGAGCTTACTTAAGGGTCATCAGACCCGTGACGCAATCGCGAGATTGCAAGTTCTGGGTCTGTAGCTCAGGTGGTTAGAGCGCACCCCTGATAAGGGTGAGGTCGGTGGTTCAAGTCCACCCAGACCCACCAGAATTTCCTTTTTCTTGGTGAATAACTGAGTGTGATTAGGAAGATTATGGGGCTGTAGCTCAGCTGGGAGAGCGCCTGCCTTGCACGCAGGAGGTCAGCGGTTCGATCCCGCTCAGCTCCACCATTCATAGAATGGTAGTAGTACGGTTGACGATTAAGTAAGTGAAGTCTGACGTATCAGATGATAGAAACGAATACAGCATGAAAGTTTCAGAAAGATGACTGTATTGGTTTCTGGCATTTGGTCAGAGAAGCTCTTTAACAATTTGGATAAGCAAAGTAAAAACCAACGTGGTGACAGATGAAGTTTATTTGTCACTCAACGGATAGGTTTTACTGAGTAGTTATACTCAAGCGCAATATCGGCGAATTATTGTTACGGTGAAACCAGCGCTGTGTGGCTTGAAGTGATGGCAGTAATGAAATTACTTCGGGTTATATGGTCAAGTGAATAAGCGCATACGGTGGATGCCTTGGCAACTGGAGGCGATGAAAGACGTGAAAGCCTGCGATAAGCGTCGGCGAGGTGGCAAATAACCTTTGACCCGGCGATCTCTGAATGGGGAAACCCACCTGATTTATCAGGTATCCTGCACTGAATCCATAGGTGTAGGAGGCGAACCGGGGGAACTGAAACATCTAAGTACCCCGAGGAAAAGAAATCAACCGAGATTCCCTCAGTAGCGGCGAGCGAACGGGGATCAGCCCTTAAGCTTTGTGACAGATAGGAGAACGCTCTGGAAAGTGCGGCCATAGTGGGTGACAGCCCCGTATCTGAAATCTTATCAAAGTGAAATCGAGTAGGTCGGGACACGTGTTATCTTGACTGAATATGGGGGGACCATCCTCCAAGGCTAAATACTCCCAGTTGACCGATAGTGAACCAGTACCGTGAGGGAAAGGCGAAAAGAACCCCTGTGAGGGGAGTGAAATAGAACCTGAAACCGTATGCGTACAAGCAGTGGGAGCAGATTTATTCTGTGACTGCGTACCTTTTGTATAATGGGTCAGCGACTTACGTTTAGTGGCGAGCTTAACCGAATAGGGGAGGCGTAGGGAAACCGAGTCTGAATAGGGCGAATTAGTCGCTAGGCGTAGACCCGAAACCGAGTGATCTAGCCATGGGCAGGTTGAAGGTTGAGTAACATCAACTGGAGGACCGAACCGAAATCTGTTGAAAAAGATTCGGATGACTTGTGGCTGGGGGTGAAAGGCCAATCAAACTCGGAGATAGCTGGTTCTCCCCGAAAGCTATTTAGGTAGCGCCTCGGACGAACGCCTACGGGGGTAGAGCACTGTTTGGGCTAGGGGGTCATCTCGACTTACCAACCCCATGCAAACTCCGAATACCGTAGAGTGATATCCGGGAGACACACGGCGGGTGCTAACGTCCGTCGTGAAGAGGGAAACAACCCAGACCGCCAGCTAAGGCCCCCAAGTCCATGTTAAGTGGGAAACGATGTGGGAAGGCAGAGACAGCTAGGAGGTTGGCTTAGAAGCAGCCACCCTTTAAAGAAAGCGTAATAGCTCACTAGTCGAGTCGGCCTGCGCGGAAGATGTAACGGGGCTCAAACATGGCGCCGAAGCTGCGGATTCATCCAATGGATGAGTGGTAGGGGAGCGTTCTGTAAGCTGATGAAGGTGTGTCGAGAGGCATGCTGGAGGTATCAGAAGTGCGAATGCTGACATGAGTAACGATAATGCGGGTGAAAAACCCGCACGCCGGAAGACCAAGGGTTCCTGCGCAACGCTAATCGGCGCAGGGTGAGTCGGCCCCTAAGGCGAGACCGAAAGGTGTAGTCGATGGGAAATCGGTTAAAATTCCGATACTTTGTATTGCTGCGATGGGGGGACGGAGAAGGCTAGGTCAGCCTGGGATTGGTAGTCCAGGTTTAAGCCTGTAGGCAGTGTGTTTAGGCAAATCCGGACACACAATGCTGAGGGGTAATGACGAGCTCTCTTTAAGAGAGTGAAGTGATTGATGCCCAGCTTCCAGGAAAAGCCTCTAAGCTTCAGGCAATACAAAACCGTACCCCAAACCGACACAGGTGGTCAGGTAGAGAATACCAAGGCGCTTGAGAGAACTCGGGTGAAGGAACTAGGCAAAATGGTGCCGTAACTTCGGGAGAAGGCACGCCGTCATGTACGTGAAAGCCTTGCGGCTGGAGCGGAAGGCGGTCGAAGATACCAGGCCCCTGCGACTGTTTATTAAAAACACAGCACTCTGCAAACACGAAAGTGGACGTATAGGGTGTGACGCCTGCCCGGTGCCGGAAGGTTAATTGATGGGGTTAGCGTAAGCGAAGCTCTTGATCGAAGCCCCGGTAAACGGCGGCCGTAACTATAACGGTCCTAAGGTAGCGAAATTCCTTGTCGGGTAAGTTCCGACCTGCACGAATGGCGTAACGATGGGGGCGCTGTCTCCACCCGAGACTCAGTGAAATTGAAATCGCTGTGAAGATGCAGTGTATCCGCGGCTAGACGGAAAGACCCCGTGAACCTTTACTATAGCTTCACAGTGGACTTTGAACCTGCTTGTGTAGGATAGGTGGGAGGCTTTGAAGCGAGGACGCCAGTTCTCGTGGAGCCATCCTTGAAATACCACCCTGGCATGTTTGAGGTTCTAACTCTGACTGGTAATCCTGGTCGAGGACACTGTGTGGTGGGTAGTTTGACTGGGGCGGTCTCCTCCAAAAGAGTAACGGAGGAGCACGAAGGTGCGCTAAGTACGGTCGGACATCGTACGGTTAGTGTAAAGGCAAAAGCGCGCTTAACTGCGAGACAAACACGTCGAGCAGGTACGAAAGTAGGTCTTAGTGATCCGGTGGTTCTGTATGGAAGGGCCATCGCTCAACGGATAAAAGGTACTCCGGGGATAACAGGCTGATACCGCCCAAGAGTTCACATCGACGGCGGTGTTTGGCACCTCGATGTCGGCTCATCACATCCTGGGGCTGAAGCCGGTCCCAAGGGTATGGCTGTTCGCCATTTAAAGTGGTACGCGAGCTGGGTTTAGAACGTCGTGAGACAGTTCGGTCCCTATCTGCCGTGGACGTTGGAGATTTGAGGAGAGTTGCTCCTAGTACGAGAGGACCGGAGTGAACGAACCGCTGGTGTTCGGGTTGTGATGCCAATCGCATTGCCCGGTAGCTACGTTCGGACGGGATAACCGCTGAAAGCATCTAAGCGGGAAGCCCCCTTCAAGATAAGATCTCCCTGAGGACTTGATCCTCCTAAAGGGCCCTTGTAGACCACGAGGTTGATAGGCTGGGTGTGTAAGCGCTGCGAGGCGTTGAGCTAACCAGTACTAATTGCCCGAGAGGCTTGACCATATAACACCGAAGTAATTTACCGGTATTGATTGAGTATAACTGCTTATCCAAGTTAAAGGTCTTCTGACCAAGCGCCAACTAGACAAGCTAGAACTAAGACAAAGCTTAACGGTTTTGCCTGATGATCATAGCGGACTGGAACCACCTGATCCCATTCCGAACTCAGAAGTGAAACAGTCCAGCGCCGATGGTAGTGTGGATTCCCATGCAAGAGTAGGTCGTCGTCAGGCTCTTAATACGAAGAACCCGTCCCCGTGACGGGTTTTTTTATGTCAAAAGAACACCAGCTGTGCTGAATCATCTATCCTGCTCCTGTACTATTGTTCCTCACCTCTAATCGAGTTCGATTCTTTCAACTCGGTTAACCCAAAAAAGAAATGCCATTAAATTTATGTAGTTATAAGTGTTTTTTACTGGAAATTATCAACACTTATCGACTATAAATATTAGAGTCTATAAAATAAGCGATTCCGCCACTAAAAAGAGCATTGCCATGGCGGAACTTGCTTGAAAGAGCAGGGACGCAAAATGTCATTGACGACGGAAATATAACCTCATTGTCGTTCTGCTATGCGTGTAAATTGGTTGTGGACAGTTTTGGCGCTAATTATCTGCGTCCTTCAATTCCGTCTTTGGGTGGGCGAGGGGTCATTCGCCCAGGCTTGGGTTCTTGATCGTCAGGTCGAGAGTCAGAAGGAAGAGAATAAGCAATTGGTGGAAAGGAATCGCAGGCTTGAAGCTGAAGTAATGGAATTGAAACTCGCGCAGAGCGCAATAGAAGAGAGAGCTCGCAGTCAATTAGGGATGGTGTATCCCGACGAACAATTTTATTTGCTCATCGAAAACTGAACCTTTCTTGATTTTCCTTATTCGCTTCACAGATACTAGCCCGGTTTTGACAGAAATCGAGCTTGGTTAGTGTTTGTTGACAGTATGGAAGAGCATAAGCTTTGGGTGATAGTGCCCGCCGCTGGCGTTGGTTCTCGTATGGGGGGCGAACGCCCTAAGCAGTATTTGAAATTGATTGATCGAAGCGTTCTTGAGCATACGCTGGATCGTTTACTATCAGCGCCTGGAATATCACAGATTTATTTGCCTCTTCACCCGCAAGATAAATGGTGGCCTGAGATTGCTGATAAATACACTGGAAAAGTAATATCAGTTGCTGGAGGCGAGGAACGCTCGACTTCAGTGCTTAATGCCTTAGAGAAAATAGAGTCTCACGCTGCTATTGAGGACTGGGTGCTTGTCCATGATGTTGCTCGTCCCTGTTTTCGAATCAGCGATATTTCCAATCTGATGCGTTTGCTATGGAATACCCAGCCTGGTGGGCTCTTGGGTGTACCTGTTGCAGACACAGTAAAAAGGACCAATGAAAAAGGTGAAGTGTTAGCTACTGTGTCCCGGGCCAACCTCTGGCGGGCGTATACCCCGCAGATGTTTCGGTTTGGCGCTTTGTTGTCGGCTCTGAGGCAGGGGAGCGAGAAAGGTGTACACATTACCGATGAAGCATCAGCTATTGAAGCTCAAGGCTTGAAGCCGGTAATGGTAGAGGGGCATAGCGATAATATCAAAATTACCCACCCTCAGGATTTGCCTCTGGCGGAGATATTTTTACGCCGTATTATGCAGGAAGAAGAATGAGTTTATTTCGAATCGGCCATGGCTTCGATGTCCATGCGTTTTCCGAAACTGGCGACTTAATTGTCATTGGTGGAGTGAACATTCCACATGAGCGTGGTTTGCAGGCTCATTCAGATGGCGACGTCTTACTACATGCAATATGTGACGCATTACTGGGGGCGGCAGCCTTTGGAGATATTGGCAAACATTTCCCCGATACTGACCCTTCGTTTTCTGGGGCTGATAGCCGAAACCTACTTCGCTCTGTGGTTAGCAAGCTGCACCAGAAGGGATACAAGATAGGGAATATTGATGGAACCATCGTTGCGCAAGCTCCTAAGATGGCTCCCCATATAGAAAGTATGCGGGTCAATATTGCCTCTGACTGCAATGTTTCGATTGATTGTATAAACGTAAAAGCCACTACCACAGAAAAACTGGGTTATACCGGCCGTAAGGAAGGCATTGCCTGTCATGCGGTAGCATTGCTCGAGGCGCAAAAGAACTAATATGAATTTTGATCTTAACTTCCCTGGACTTTGGACTGACTCAGCCCCTGGAATATGGCGTCAAACGCCGGAAGACTTCGGCGTAGATGAACTGTGGACGCCTCCGGATTCGGGAGGAGAGCATGTTTTATTACATATTGAAAAACGCGGGCAGAATACCGAGTGGGTATCTCGTAATCTCGCGCGTTTTTGTGGTGTGCGTGACTTTGATATCGGGCTAATGGGATTGAAGGATCGTCATGCAGTGACGAGACAATGGTTTTCTGTTTATTTGGGGATACGTCCTGAGCCAGATTGGAGTCAGTTACAGATTGAAGGCGTAGCAGTTCTCAGCGTTACTCGAACGCAAAAGAAATTACGCCGTGGCGATCACTCAGGAAATGCTTTTAAGATCTGGGTCAGGCAGGTGGAAGGTGTTCACGAGCAAATCGATGAAAAGCTTTCATACATTCAGGCGAATGGTTTTCCTAACTATTTCGGAGACCAGCGCTTTGGTCATGATGGTTATAACTTACAACGCGCGCATGCATGGTTTGTAGAAGGCCAAAAGCCAAAAAAGAAGGCCCATCTGGGAATGTATTTGTCTGCGGCGCGCTCTTATTTATTTAATGAAATTCTGGCTGAGCGCGTTCGTCGAGGTGACTGGTCAACCATGATTGATGGGGATGAAGGCGCTCCTGCCGCCAGCTCTGTCGTGTCTGAATCCACTGTTCCTACAGGCCCTATGTTGGGAGGACCGGAGTTTTTGTCTGGGACGGCCGGAGAAATTGAACAACTGAGAACGGCATCTTTATCAGAATGGCTGACAGCTATTCACAAAGACGGCGCGCGGACAGCGCGGAGGCCTTTTGTCGCCAAGCCTGTAGATATGAGTTGGCAGTGGGCCGGCGACGATATTGAGCTGACGTTTTCTCTTGGCTCCGGCTGTTTCGCCTCTGTATTGCTGGACCAAGTATTTAGATTAAACTGATTCCAGCCAAACCTGTTTACTAATAGCTATTCCCATTGTCACTCTCATTGATGCAATTGACTGTAAAAGGCTGGTGATGAGGGAATAGCGAAAAAAGGAAAAGCGGTAGTGAAATTATTATTGTCCAATGACGATGGCGTGCATGCGCCGGGTTTGTCGGCTCTGGCGGATGAGCTGAAAAATATTGCTGAAATCCGAGTGATTGCGCCAGATAGAGATCATAGCGGAGCAAGTAACTCTCTGACGTTGACTCGCCCTTTGATTCTGCAGAAAACCTCACAGGGTTTCTTCGCCGTTGATGGCACGCCGACAGACTGTGTGCATATGGGGCTGAGCGAAATGTTTGGTTATGATGCGGAGCGAGTCGTCTCTGGCATTAACTCCCACGCAAATCTGGGAGATGACGTTTTGTACTCCGGCACCGTTGCGGCGGCTATGGAAGGTCGTTTTCTGGCGCAACCGGCCATTGCGGTTTCGTTGGTGAATAGGGGACAAGAAAACTATGCGACTGCAGCGAAAGTGGTCGCCAACTTACTACTAAGACAACTAAAATCGCCCATCGCTCCACGCACGGTACTGAACGTGAATGTCCCCGACGTACCGTTGGAGGACATCCGCGGTATTCAGCTGACGCGATTAGGGCATCGTTTAAAAGGTGGCGAGCCGCATGAAATCGTAGATCCTCGCGGACGTAAACGCTATTGGATTGCAGCTGCAGGAGAGGGAGACGATGCGGGCCCGGGGACAGATTTTTACCCGGTGGAGCACAACTATGTCTCCATTACGCCTATTCATGTAGATATGACTCGCTACGACGCCTTTAACCAACTACAGGATTGGCTGGGAGAGACTGAGTGAACTTCGACTTGCAAGGCATTGGCATGACATCGCGGCGTACGCGTCTGCGTTTGATTGAGCGCTTGCGGAAAAACGGAATTCAGAACGAAGCGGTGTTGGAGGCGATGACGGAAATCCCTCGGCATATTTTTGTCGATGAGGCTCTCGCGCATCGGGCCTATGAAGATACCGCTCTGCCGATAGGGCATTCCCAAACGATCTCGCAGCCTTATATCGTGGCTCGTATGACTGAACTGCTGTGCAGTGGTTGGAAGCCGAAACGGGTATTGGAAGTGGGCGCTGGCTCTGGTTATCAAACCGCGATTCTGGCCCGGCTGTCTACACAGGTTTATACCGTTGAGCGGATTGCGCCGCTGCTGGAAAAAGCGAAACTGAGATTCAAGGCGCTAAAGTTAAATAACGTTAGCGCCAAATTATCCGATGGGCGTTGGGGTTGGCCTGAACAGGGGCCTTTCGACGCAATTATGGTGACTGCGGCTCCGGAGCAGACGCCGTCGGAGTTGCTGGAGCAACTGGCGGACGGCGGGCGTCTCGTCATTCCGGTTGGCAGTGGAAGCGAACAGATGCTGAAAGTCTACAAAAGGCAAGGCGCGGAAATAGAGGAGAGCAGTTTGGAGCAGGTTCGATTTGTGCCTTTATTAGGGGGCGTTGTTCGATAGCATGTGGAAAACTTATCTGAAAGGCGTGGCCATGGGGGCCGCGGATATTGTTCCGGGTGTTTCCGGCGGTACGATCGCATTTATTTCCGGTATCTACGAGCGGCTGATTTCAGCTCTTGGGCGTATTCGCCCAGAACTGATTAGTATTTGGCGCGCGCAAGGGTTTGCGGCGGTTTGGAAAGACATCGATGGTACTTTTCTGTCGACATTGTTTGCTGGCATTCTCACCAGTGTCTTTACGCTGTCCAGAATCATTAGCTCGCTATTGCAGAGTCACCCCAATCTGATATGGGCTTTTTTCTTCGGTTTGATTCTTGGCTCCGTCTGGTTTGTTGGCAAGGCGATTAGAGAAAAGAATGCGCTTAGCGCATTGTTAATCGGGTTGGGCGCTGCGGTGGCCTATGGGCTAACAGCTTTGAGCCCCACCAGCCTGGAGCCTACCTACCTGAATTTATTTATAAGCGGCGCGATCGCCATTTGCGCCATGATCTTGCCTGGCGTTTCAGGTAGCTTTCTGCTTTTACTTTTGGGCATCTACGGTCCGGTTCTGGCTGCGGTGAAAGGTTTTGATATTCTGCCTTTATCTATCTTCGCCTCAGGATGTCTGATTGGCTTGCTGTCCTTCACCCACCTGCTAAGCTGGTTATTAAGACGTTACCACGACTACACCCTCGCTGTTCTGACCGGCTTTATGCTGGGCGCCCTCAACAAAGTCTGGCCATGGAAGTATACGCTGGAATATCGTATTGATTCTCATGGGGCGCAGATCCCCCTTGTGCAGGCGAATGTTTTCCCCTCTCGTTACGAGGTGATTACAGGCGAACCAGCGCAAGTGCTAACGGTGGTGGCCTTGTTCGCTGTTGGCGCACTCATGGTGGTTGCGCTGGAAAAAGTGAGACTTGGTTATCAAAAATGAGAGATCACATATAGGAAATTAAATCACGTTAGTGTTACTTATTTTCCTTTGCGGTGTTACCTCTGGTATCAGGTATAACGAGCGACCCCGTCGGCATTGAATCTATAACTCTACAGAATATAGTTGTAATTTAACTACTTAGGAGGTCAATTTAGAAACTTTTGTAAATAATGAGAATAATCTAGGCTGTATTAATTCCTTTTTGTTTTAAAAAAGCTAAAAAGTGCATTGTCTAAAATCCCAAAAACGCAGGTTTTGTAACAGACTGTATACTGGTAATGGCATTTTTTATGCTTTGAGATCGGTCGCTTTGTCGATCTCGCTATTCTTGTGCGCCTGCACCTCTCCTTCTATATATAGAGACCCTGCCTTTAACCCTCCAGTGTACTGGGGAAGCCATGTTGTAGAGAAAGGCGACACTCTCTATTCAATCGCCTGGAGATATGGTCGAGATTACAAAGAGCTGGCTCGGATCAATCGGGTACCCGCTCCTTACCTGATTAAGCCAGGGCAGCGGATTTCGTTGGTTGTGCCGGAAGGCTACCAGACTGCGAGCGCGCAACCATCCAGGAAAACTCAAAAGACCACCACTAAAACCAAGAAAACTGCAACTGTTAAGCCCAAGAAAACCACTCAACCGAAAACTACTAAGGCGCCCGTTTACAAAAATACACAAACGAAAAAAGCTCCTGTAACCAGCAAAGCGGATCGAATTGTTACCGGATGGGGGTGGCCCTATCATGGCCCGATTATTGATACTTTTTCTATTGCAGGCGACATCAATAAAGGTGTTGATATCGCCGGCAAAATCGGCGACCCGGTTTTAGCAGCGGCCAGTGGCGAAGTAGTGTATGCGGGTAATGGTTTGCTGGGTTACGGCAAGCTGGTGATTCTGAGCCACGGCGATGAATACATCAGCGCTTATGCGCACAACAGCAAGATACTGGTTAAAGAGGGAGACCTCATAAAACGGGGGCAAAAAATAGCCGAGATAGGTGAGACAGGGACCAACCGACCAATGTTGCACTTCGAAATAAGAAAAAACGGCAATCCGGTTGACCCTCTCAAGTACCTACCAAAACGATAAAACTTGCGCCTGAGCAAGTGCAAAACGTCATCAATACCCCGCAAGGGGTTAACGAGAGCAGGGCATCATCATGGCAGCAGAACGTGAATCTTACGCAGAAGATTTAGCTTACGATGTTGATATCGATTTGGCCGAAATTGAGGCTGAAGAGTTTGAAGACGATGAAAGTGATGTTGTTGTCTCGATTGATCAAGGACGTACCGGTCGTTTCTCCCTAGGCGAAGGCCAATCCTACAGAAACCTCGACGCCACTCAGATTTATCTGAACGAAATCGGTTTCTCTCCCTTACTGACCCCTGAAGAAGAAGTTCATTTTGCGCGCATGGCGCGTCGCGGCGATGAAAAAGGCCGCAAACGCATGATTGAGAGCAATCTGCGTCTGGTTGTGAAAATCGCCCGTAGATATGTGAATAGAGGCCTGAGCCTGCTAGACCTCATTGAGGAAGGCAACCTGGGTCTGATTCGCGCTGTTGAAAAATTTGATCCCGAACGCGGTTTCAGGTTTTCAACCTACGCGACGTGGTGGATTCGTCAGACTATTGAGCGGGCCATCATGAATCAGACAAGGACGATCCGTTTGCCGATTCACGTTGTTAAGGAATTGAATGTGTACCTTCGCGCTTCCCGCGAACTGACCCAGAAATTGGATCATGAGCCCAGCGCTGAAGAAATCGCCGACTTGCTGGAAAAGCCGGTGAAGGATGTTAAACGTATGCTCGGTCTGAACGAGCGCATCACCTCCGTAGACTCGCCGATTGGCGGCAATGCGGAAAAATCCCTTCTTGATACCGTCGCCGATGAGGCGAGCAATGATCCTGCTGAGCTGTTGCAGGATAGCGATCTTAAAGGCTGTCTGGACCGTTGGCTTGACCAATTGTCTGACAAACAACAGGAAGTGATCGCCCGTCGATTCGGATTGCGCGGTTATCCCATGAGCACATTGGAAGAAGTAGGCCAGGAAATCGGGCTGACCCGGGAAAGAGTGCGTCAGATTCAAGTGGAAGCGCTCAAACGCATGCGCGAACTGCTGGAAAAAGAAGGTTTGACCGGAGACACGCTGTTTAAGTAACTATTGGTTACACACGTAGCAGTAAAAAGGGCGCAACAGGCGCCCTTTTTTAGTAGTCCGGTTAGACTTGATGTCAGGAACGCCTTGCCCCTATAGTTGCGAACCAGATCGCATAACCCGGTATAACTGCCCCTTTTACCCTATCTACGGCTTTCGCGGGCTGCCTATAATAGGGCGCCCTTGGCGGTTATGCTGGGCGGTTACAAACAATAAACAGCAAATAATTTAAATAACAATCAATGCAACTAGGGATGAAATATGAAACAACTTCTCTCTTCACTTGTGCTCTTGCTGGTTCTATCTCCTTTCTCGCAGGCCGCTAAGGTGGCTGGCGTCGACATTCCCGACACGCTCAGCGCAGCGGGTTCTGAATTAAAGCTCAATGGCGCCGGCGTGCGCTCGAAATGGTTCATCGACGTCTATGTCGGCGGCTTGTATCTGCCGCAGGCGAATAAAGACGCGTCTGCAATTGTAAGAGCGGATGAGCCTATGGCGATCAAGTTGCATATGGTTTCCGGTATGGTGACCAGTGAAAAGATGCAGAAGGCCACCACCGAGGGTTTTGAGAATGCGACCAATGGCAATACTGCCCCCATTAAAGCAAATATCGACAAGTTTATTGGCGTGTTCGATGAGGAAATCCAGGAGAATGATGAGTTTGATCTGGTGTACCTCCCCGGCAAAGGCGTAGAGGTGTATAAAAATGACGCGCTGACCGCCACCATTGATGGTGGCGTGGCGTTTAAAGAAGCCTTGTTCGGCATCTGGTTATCCGACAAGCCGGCTCAGGAAGATCTCAAAAAGGCGATGCTGGGCGCAAAATAGTCGCGGCAATATTTTCCCGATCACACGTCACAGCCGAAGACGGCTGGCTTTTCTGGTTAAAGGCGGGAATCCCCGCCTTTTTCATTTGTGCGCCAGGCATGGCGCGTAGTGCCTTGACGGGCGCTGTTCCGGTTCAGGTGGTGCTGGCCGGATGACTTGGGGGTGCAAGTCCCCTGTGGGCCCGGCAAGGGGAACCACTAGCCGAACGGCAAGGGTGTCCATCGTGAGGTGGAATCTGAAGGAAGCCGTAGGCAAAGCACTGGCCTGACGAACAGGAATCGCATACGAGGCGGCCACACTGGGTAAGGCGGCAAATACCGTCAAAGCCCGTACTTGCACGGAAGGTGTGGACGTAGATGCGGCGGGCATAAGTGTGAAGGTCACGCGTCTTACCCTGGGAAGTCTGGTTCTCTGCCGTTGTGCTACTCACCTCGTGAGGGGTGGGGATGGAGCGCCAGAACTCAGCCGAGGTCATAGTAGGTGCGTTACCGCGTACTGAAGGACTGAACATGGTTGACCGCCAGTAGGCGGTGAGTTCTCGTGATGTGCTTATGAAGACAGAAGCGATCCGGATGGGTCAGGGTATTCAGGGAGACGTCGGACGGTATCCGGCAGAGACTGAAGCCCGTGTTGAGGCAGACACGGGGGCTCACTCGTGGACGAACGCGGAGCCGAATACGCTGATGGAACAGGTGCTTGAGCGCCCGAACCTGATGCATGCGTATCAGCGGGTGATGTCCAACAAGGGCGCCGCCGGTGTCGATCAGATGCCGGTGGCGGCCCTGAAAGGCCACCTGCAACAGCATTGGCCAACGCTGCGAGAGCGGCTGTTGGCCGGAGACTACCATCCTCAACCAGTACGCCGGGTCAGTATCCCCAAACCGCAAGGCGGAGAACGGATACTGGGCATCCCAACGGTACAGGATCGCCTGATCCAACAAGCCCTGCACCAAGTGCTGAGCCCGATGCTGGAGCCGATCTTCTCGGACCACAGTTACGGGTTCCGCCCCGGGCGAAGCGCCCATCAGGCGGTTAGGGCGATGCAACGGCACATCAACGACGGTCACCGCTGGGTGGTCGATCTGGATCTGGAGCAGTTCTTTGACCGGGTCAACCACGATGTGCTGATGGGCCTGCTGGCCCGCCGCATCGCCGACCGACGGATGCTCACCCTGATCCGCCGATACCTGCAAGCCGGTATGCTGGACGGTGGGCTGGTCAGCCCAAGGCGGGAAGGCGCGCCGCAAGGCGGCCCCCTGTCACCTCTGCTCTCTAATGTGCTCCTGACCGAACTGGACCGGGAGCTGGAGCGCCGGGGCCACCGGTTCTGCCGCTACGCGGACGACTGCAATATCTACGTCCGAAGCGAGCGGGCCGGTCACCGGGTCATGACTAGCATTACCCATTACCTGAAAATGCACCTTCGCCTGAAAGTGAACGCGGAGAAAAGTGCTGTGGATCGACCATGGCGCCGGAGCTATCTGGGTTACAGCGTGAGCTGGCGCAAGCAGGTACGGCTGAGGATCGCGCCGAAGAGCCTGAAGCGCTACCAGGCCAAACTGCGTCAGTTGCTCAGACAATCACGAGGGCGACCGCTGCAGACCACCATTGCGCGACTGAATCCGGCACTCCGGGGCTGGGCGAACTACTATCGCCTGACGACCTCGAAGCGCCCAGTGGAAGGACTCGATGGCTGGGTGCGACGGCGGTTGCGCCTGTTGCTCTGGCGACAGTGGAAACGGACTTACACCCGAGCCCGTAATCTAATGCGACTAGGACTGTCCGAGCAGAGGGCTTGGAGTAGCGCAAGCAATGGTCGGGGACCTTGGTGGAATAGTGGCGCGTCCCATATGAACGCGGCGCTTCCCAAGAGGATGTTCGACCGCCTGTCTCTGGTAAGCTTGCTGGATACGATGAACCGGCTTCAGCGCCAATCATGAACCGCCGTGGTACGGAACCGTATGCCCGGTGGTGTGAGAGGACGGGGGAGGTAACTCCCCCTCCTACTCGATCCAACGATCCCCTTTGTTACCTCAAGTTGCCATCGCCAATGTGCGCGATTGGCGATTTCGCCCTTTTTATTCAGTTAGGGTTAAGCTGCCGCAGGGTATAAATAGACTCACATAAAGGCGGTGGCGGCGGGGGATGACGTAACTGAGAATCGCGCCCGTCGCAATTTCGAAAAAATATGAGAATGGTGTAGGAAGAAATGTTGTCAAATCGCTTCAGAAGGTTGGCGGGTGTGGCGTTGGTGGCTCTGGCTGTAACAGGATGCGCGCATCGGAACCTGATCAAGGATGGAGAGGAATATTATGCTCAAGGCCGATATGAACTGGCGGTTGAGATGTATGAAGAAGCCTTGAAGTTAAAGCCCAACGATAAGGAGACCCAGAACAGATTGCAGCAGGCGCGTAGAGACTTCACCGCGTGGTTGAACGAGGTGAGACGCTCCGCCAACACTGCCTATGACCGCAACAATCTGGGTAAGGCCATGGTGCTGTACGGCAAAGTGGCGCAGGCTACGCATGAGCAGTCCGCCTGGGATAGATATAACTCCGCCTACCAGACTCTGGCGACACAGCATCAGTTCCGAATCCAACTGGATAGCGACCGACATATATTCGGCGATGATTTGGGCTACGGCGTGGCTGGCTTACAGATTGTCAAAAAGGCCAACGGCAAACGAGATAATGAGGCGCGGGTGGGCATGTCCCGTGCTCCGGTGCGCTTTAATCTGAGTGAGTCTGTTGTTCATGAAGTGCAGCAGTATGTGAGCGGACAGGTGATGGTGAGTAATCCAGATTTTATTCGTCTGCAAGGCGACGTATCAGACCAGAGATACCAGCTTGACCGCGCCAAAGATAACTTGCGGGACGCCCGCCGGGATTTCAAGCGTGAACGACGTGAACTGGAATCCCTGGAGCGTGATCTGGCGAGAGAGGAAAAGACGCTCGGCAAGCTGAGTCCTGCAGATTCTCAGTATGACTCGCAGAAACGTGAAGTTGAGCGTTTGAAAGATAAGGTCTCCCGTCAACGAGATGACGTCCGCAGAGCCGATGATGAAGTTGATAAGAAAGGCCGCAGGCTGGATCGCGCTGACCACAAATTGGACTCATTATTGACCGACTTCTCTATTGTTCCGCCGACTGTATTGGAAGACGTTTATTCCGATTATCACTACGAGCGTTACATTTTGACCAAGACCGCCAGTTCGGCATTGGTGATGGAAGTAGATGGTCGCCGCAGCGATACCCCTGTCAGCGTGGTCTCCGAAGACGACTATTACGACGATCACTATACAATAGGCCTGACTCGTAAATCGGCGATGGTGGAGTCTGATCTGGATATGGAAAGCCGTCTGAATAGTGAGGTGCGCATAGCTGCTCAGAACAGGCTGAAAGCAATGGTGTCGGACTATAAACAGTCATTGTTGCTCAAGGCCACCCAAGTAGTAGGGAATGATGATCGCTTCGACGCGTGGGTCGCGCATGGCGTTGCGGGCTCACCTGGCGTGGATGGGTTCCTGGCGGACAAGATGCGACAGTATCTTGAGCGGGAACTGGGAAGAGGCGGTGAACTGGACATCAATGCGTTGCTGGCGCTGCATCCCGGCGCATAACTGCAGCTGCATGTGCGGAGAAGGAAAAGGCGGTTTAAACCGCCTTTTTTGCGTCCAGCGCCAGGATATAAAGGGCTTGCGTTAAGCCACGAAGCGACGCTGGCTTATATTCAGGGAATAAGGCGAATGAACTGGTCGGCGATCTGGCCCTGCATTTCAGTCAGATCTCGAATTCCCCGGTAGGTTTTATGGATCATATTCTGCTGCAATACTCTGGCTTGATGGGCGACGCCTTCAAAAGGCTGGATCTTGCCCAGCGCCAGCAGCGGCTTTTCCGCTATTGAAGTATGAATGCTTTCAAGTCGGATCAGAGACTTCTCGGTGGTGTCCTGCAGACGGTCCTTAACACTTTGGATTCTACTCATGGCTTGACTCTCCTGTTCTAGCTGAGGGCGCTATTAATCAGGCCGACAAATAACTTCCTTCTATTTGTCGGCAACGACAGGGCCTGCACAGGTCAGACCCTGTCTCCTGCGGCTAGCCGCCGCGCAGACGCGCCAACTCATGGTAGAGGCGCAGCAGGGCCGCTGGCAAGCTGTCTATTCACCCTAAACACAATGGCCGTAAGCGGCGGTAGACAGGGGAGTATCAAGCTTGCTCGCAGGCGTTTCCAGTACGAGTCGTGGCCTCTCCGACATGCTGCAACACGACTTTGGCGACGCGAGCAATCAATGGCGAAGGGAAGTCGTGGCCCATGCCGGCGATAACTTCAAGCTGCGCCCCGCGGATATTGCGGGCGCAGGCGACGCCTTCTGAAAGGGGGATGAGAGAATCCTCATCGCCATGAATAATCAGCGTCGGCGTGATGATGCGCTTTTGCAGTTCGACTAAAGAGCCTTCGGCAAGAATGGCGCTGGCTTGTCTTTGCAGCCCCTCGTGATCGACAGGGCTTCTGTCGAGCACTTTACCTACCCGTTGTAATAACTCTGATCGGGAGGATGGGTAGCTGCGACTGCCAATGCGACGTATCTGGTTGATCTTGCTTTCGATGATCTCAGCGCGGGACTTGGGACGCATCGGCTTGATCAGGGCCAACAGATTGGCCGGGTTCAAAGCAGGGAGGCGACTGAAGCCCGGGGCGGACATAATAGAGGTCAGGCTCAGCGCCCGTTCCGGGTATTTGGCGGCGGCGATCTGCGCGATCATGCCGCCCATGGAGGCGCCGAAAAAATGCGCGTTGGCGATCCGCAGTGCGTTCAGCAGGCCAATGGCGTCGTTGGCCAGGTCGCTCAATGTGTAAGCGCTTTTCACCTTCAAGCCGAACTGCTTGCGGAGAAAGTTGGTCACCGGGCGGGCGTGGCCCTCGCCATCGCTTTTGCTGGAGAGACCTATATCCCGATTGTCGAAGCGCACGACAAAGTATCCATTTGCAGCCAGACGCTCGCAGAGGGCGTCCGGCCACACCAGCATCTGGGCGCCAAGGCCCATGATCAGCAGGATGCAAGGATCTTTTCGCGAGCCAAAGGTTTCATAGGCGAGCTGGATATCGCCGACAGCAACATGTTCGACAGTCATTTTTTTACAACTTGGGCGGGGTTGAAACTAAAACACCATCAAATTGTAATCTTGATGGTGTATAAGAGCACGCTGTTCATAAAAGATTCAATTTACTGTCATCTGACTGTCATGGGAGTCTTGAACTCATGAACAGCATGCGCAGGTTCAGGCGAAGCCCTGAGTCATGGCGCCCATGAGCGGACCTTGCCCAAAATTGCGGGTATTGCGGTTTTGGTTCACCCAGGCGCGAAACATCTCCACATATTCCCCTTTGCGCCAGTCATACAGAAACTGGCAGAGAATCACCAACGCCATATTGCCGCAGTTACCGGTCAGGCCGCTGACTTGCGCTTCCATGTCCGCTGGCCGGAAGCTATAGAAGTAGGGGGTGTCGGCGGGGGAATGCGGTCCCAGGTCGGATCTGCCGACGAGCGATGCGATCAACGCATCGAAATCCTGGGCCTGATTCTGTGTGACGTTTATTTCGTAACTGATCGCCGTTGGGTCATGAATCATGGCGGAGTCGTCGTACCACAACCCTCTCACGGTGATGTTATTGTCGCGGGTACTTTGCAATAAACCGGCGAGAAGGTAGGACTCTGGATTGAACCCCACCACGTGCGTGACGACGCCTCCCCGACGAGCCACCAATGCGGTATGGCCATTCTTGAAGTAGCCGACGCAGCCTTTCGGTGACTGCCAGGAAAAGGTGGACCATAAGCGATACAGGTTGCTGGCGCCATTGCCTTCCTGCTGAACATTCAGCCGGCGAGGCGTGTGCCGCAACCAACCTTGCCAACTGGAGACGGCGACCAACCCGACGGAGTAATCTTGGTTATTTCCGTTATTAGCTTGAACTGTCATGCGAATATCCCTATTGGTTATTGTTTTTGTTAAGGAAACCGTTGCTTCCACAACAACTTCATCATGCCTGTAATCGGATTGGCCCGCTGTTTCGAATTGTATACGGGGTTATCTAGAACTCTCGCAATGTCCGCTTGATTATCCTGACTCCCTGTGTGATCTCCGCTGGCGTCAGGGTGGCGAACCCCAGTAGCAGACCGGCTGCGGGAGGCTCTCCGTGATAAAAAGGATGAATCGGATAAACGCGTACGCCTTGCGTCTGGACTTGTTCGATGAATGTAGAAACGGCGCTCAGCGGCAGGCTGGGCATCCAACAGACTAAGTGCAGACCGGCGTTGTCCCCTTCCACCAGAATCTCAACGTCGCCCTCCCGGGGCTGTAATGCTGTGGCCAAGGTCTGTTGGCGCATGGCGTAACGTTTACGCATCCTGCGCAGATGGCGCTCGAACTCCCCCGTCTGCATAAACTCCGCGAGGATATGTTGCTCTAACCAGGGGGAGTGGCGATCCGCAATTTGCTTGGCGAAAGCGAACGGCTCCAGCCAGCTTTCAGGAAGCAGCAGGTAGCCCAGTTTCAGCGCGGGGAACAAGACCTTGGAAAAGGTGCCGGCGTAGATTACCCGTTCGTGATGGTCGAGCCCTTGTAGAGATTCAATCGGTTTGCCGCAGTAGCGAAACTCACTGTCGTAATCGTCCTCAATGATCCAGGCGTCGTTCGCCTGCGCCCACTCCAGCAGCGCCAGCCGCCTGCGCAGGGACATCACGCAACCGCTGGGAAACTGATGCGAAGGGGTGACGTACACCAACTTGGGGGCCCGCGAGCCCTGTGGTAAATCCTCCACTTTTAAGCCTTCTTCATCGACAGCGATGGGAATCAAGTTGGCGCCGAGAGCGGTGAGCAACTGTTTGACTCTGGGGTAGCCCGGGTTCTCTACCGCAACCCTGTCTCCCGGATTTATCGCCAGTCGCGTAATCAGATCGAATCCCTGTTGTCCCCCGGAGGTGATGACGACTCTGTCGGGATGGCTGCGGCATGCGCGATTGAGTTGCAGATAAGCGGATATCGCCTCCCGCAGGGCTGGTAAGCCCAGCGTGTCGCCATAATGACGGCTTTGCCGATACGCCCAGTGGCGGGCGGACTTTATCCAGATATGCTGACTTTTCTCGTCAAGGTCTACATTGCCATATTGAAAATCAATCGCCGCCGATGGAGAGATGGTTTTGAGGGGGCGCTGGCGTCTCAATGCCTCTCCCCATGTGGACAGGGCTGGAGCTGGGCCGGAACGGTGCGCCCGCGGCGTCAAGGCGGCGGGAAAATCCACGCCGGGCAGCGGGGAGGCGACATAGCAACCCGATCCGCGACGACTGACGATATAGCCTTCACTCAACAGCTGGTCGTAGGCGCTGGTGACGGTGGTGCGGGACAAGCCACGCGCGTCAGCCATACTCCGGGAAGAGGGCAAACGCTCTCCCTCCGACAGCTGGCCCGCCAGAATGGACTGTTTCAACTCTTCATACAGTGTTAGATAACGAGACTTCGCATTCGGTGTTGGGCTGGCCATCCTGTTCTTCTCTAAAGTGGACCTGTTATAAATGTGTAAAGTGGACATTAATACATATCCAATTTCAAGCTAATCTGGCTGCGACAACTGCTTGATGTGATTGGAAGGAGTAAGTTCGATGACTGACGATGTATTGCCTATAACGCCCAAAACCGCCTTTTCCCGCAAACGGGATCGGGCGGGTTACGATCGCCGCGATATCTATAGCATTTTGGATGCGTCTGTTTTGTGTCATGTGGCGTTTATGTTTGACGGCGCGCCCTTTGTGTTACCAACCGCATACTGTCGTTACGGCGATAATCTGATTGTGCATGGCGCGGTAAATGGGCGCCTGTTTCAAAGTCTTGCGGATGGGCGCGAGGCGTCCGTATGCGTCACGTTACTGGATGGTCTGGTGCTCTCCCGGCGGGCGTTCCACCACTCCATGAACTACCGCAGCGTTGTCTTGTTTGGGCAGTTTGAGGCGATAGAAGACCCGGATATGAAGAATGAAGTGCTGAACGCTTTGGTGGATCACATTATTCCCGGTCGCTGTTCGGACGACATTATCCCCAATACGCGTAACGAACTAGCGGCGACGGCGGTGCTGGCCATGCCGATAGTGGAAGCGAGCGCCAAAGTCCGCAGCGGCCCACCCAGAGACAAAGAAGAGGATATGGATCAGCCGGTCTGGGCGGGCGTGGTGCCTATGCGCACGGTGTATGGAATGCCGGAGGTGGACCCGGAAACCCGTAGTGACGTCAGACTGCCGGACTACCTGCGACACCTGACTACAGGGCAGTAGAGATTAACTCGCCCACTGCGCGCCGGCTGGCAGCGGATAGTCGCTGAATTCCACGTGGAGGATACGACGCTGGTTAGGCGTCGTTCCCTTGCTGGAGGCGTGCAGCAGGTGAGGCTTCATGACCAGGATGCTTTTGATTATTGGTGTAGGACGCGAGCCTCGTCACCATCAATCCAGTACTTTCTCTTTAAATTCGCACAGGTCGGAGATGACGCAGGCGCCGCATCGGGGTTTGCGGGCGGTGCAGATATAGCGGCCGTGTAGAATCAGCCAGTGATGAGCGTCCATCAGGTATTCTTTGGGGACGTGCTTCATCAGTTTGTGCTCCACTTCCAGCACGTTTTTGCCGGGGGCGATGTTGGTGCGATTGGAGACCCGGAATATATGCGTATCCACCGCCATGGCCGGCTGACGGAAAGCGGTGTTGAGAACCACATTAGCGGTCTTACGGCCGACGCCTGGCAGCGCTTCTAGGGCTTCCCGGGTCTGCGGCACTTCTGAGTTGTGTTGGTCGATCAGGATTTTGCAGGTCTTGATGACGTTTTCCGCTTTGCTGTTGAACAGGCCGATGGTCTTGATATATTCCTTAAGGCCCTCCACACCCAACGCGTAAATGGCTTCCGGCGTATTCGCCACGGGGTAAAGCTTGCGGGTGGCTTTATTAACGCTCACATCAGTGGCCTGAGCGGACAGAACCACTGCAATCAGCAGCTCAAAGGGGGTGTTGTACTCCAACTCCGTGGTCGGGTTGGGATTTTCCGCTTTTAAGCGGGCGAATATCTCCGCTCGTTTTTGCTTATTCATCAGTCTTCTTATGGTTTGTATTCACAGTCGAATGCGCCGCCGCGTCAGGATATCTTTCCTGTCACCCGCACGCGTTTGCCGCCGGAGACAGGCTTCTCCAGTTTCGCCGCAGCGGCTTCCTTCATGCGTTTATCAATTACATTTTTTAGCGCAATCAACAGACCCATGCCGACAAAGGCGCCGGGGGGCAGCACTGCGAAAAGAAAGTCGGAGTAGTCGGCGAAAAGCTCAAGCTTCCAACTGCGCGCAGATTCGCCAAACAGCAGGTCCATTCCAGAAAACAGTGAGCCTTGTCCTATGATTTCACGCATGCCGCCCAGGACTATCAACACCAGGCTGAAACCCAGGCCCATCATGAAGCCGTCGAGCATGGAGGGGAGAATCGGATTTTTGGAGGCGAAAGCGTCTGCGCGTCCAAGGATGGCGCAGTTGGTGACAATCAATGGAATGAAAATGCCGAGAATTTCATACAGCTCATAGGCGAAGGCCTGCATCAACAGTTCCGCGCAGGTTACGAACGAGGCGATGATCATCACGAATGCGGGCAGGCGCACGGATTCGGGAACATAGTTGCGGATCATGGAGACGGCGGCGTTGGAGCCGGTCAACACCAGCGTCGTGGCCAAACCCAGGCCGATGGCGTTGACTACTGTGCCGGTCACCGCCAGCAGCGGGCACAGACCTAATAACTGCACCAGCGCCGGATTGTTCTTCCACAAACCGTCCCGAACTATTTCTTGATAGCTTTTCGCCATTATGCGGACCCCGGTTTCATTCGGTCATTCATCATCTATTTGCGCTCGTTGGCTTCGTTATTCCTGTGCGGCGGCAGTATTGACGCTGTTACCGTTGCGCAACAGCTGATCGCGATGGCCCTGAAAATAGGTTAGCGCATTGCGCACCGCCTTCACCACCGCCCTGGGCGTGATAGTGGCGCCGGTCATCTGATCGAAATCGCCGCCGTCCTTTTTTACCTTCCAGCGGTCTTCCGCGGGAGCGCTGAGCGAGCGCCCGGGAAACTGCTCCACCCAGGGAGACTTGCGCGCTTCAATTTTGTCGCCTAGCCCCGGGGTTTCCTTATGGGCGGTGATGCGGACGCCTTTAACCGTTCCATCAGGTTGTACACCGACGATGCCCTGGATTTCGCCGGTGTAACCATCCGGCGCGACAAAGGGCAGAATCACTGCGACCGGCGAGCCGTGAAGGGTGGCCAGGTAGGCTTCCGTTGTATCTTTGGCTCCGAGCAGAGGGTCTGGGTGCAACAGGATGGGCGCCGCCAACATGTCGTTATCGTGCTCGGTGCGCGGAACGACTTCATACAGCGCCTTGGCGCGGGCGTGCTTCTCCGCATCTGCGATGCGATCGGCAGTGCTGACTTGAGTGACTGCGATTAAACCGGCGGTCACCACGGCGAATATCGCGAGTCCAATACCGCCCCGAAGAATGGATGCCTGTAATGCGTTCATGGGCGTCTCCTAATCCTGTTTCACGCCGCGACGGGCTTTGCGATGTCCGTACGTGCGGGGTTGAGTGTAGTAGTCCAGAAACGGCGCAGCGAAGTTCATCAATAATACGGCGAACGCCACGGCGTCCGGATAGTTGCCCCAGGTGCGGATCAGGTAAGTCAGTATACCGACGCCGGCGCCGTAATAGAGCTTGCCAAGCTTGCTGGTGGCGGCGGAAACCGGGTCGGTGGCGATGAAAAACGCGCCCAGCATGGTGGCGCCGGCGAGTAAATGCAGTTGCAACGGCGCGTATTTATCTTCGTCCCAACCCAGCAGCAGAGAGCACAGCGCCAGGGCGGCGAGCATGCTGACCGGGATATGCCAGGTGATGATCTTGCGCCAGATGAGCAGCAGTCCTCCGGCGAGAAACGCCAGATTGACCCACTCCCACCCCAGCGCCGTGCGCGCGCCGAAGACGGGGAGGGCGAACACTGTCTCTGCTGTGCCGGCGACGATCTCATGTTTGTAAGTGTCCAGGGGAGTGGCCATGGTGTAGCCGTCCACGCCGATGTCCGCATTCCAAAAGATGCGCGCGAAGGCTTCCAGGAAGCCTGGAATTTCCGCCAGAGGCCGGGGCGTCGCCCAGTTAGTGGTCATTGCGACCGGAAACGACACCAGCAGCAGTGCGTAACCCACCATGGCGGGGTTGAACGGATTGTTGCCCAGGCCGCCGTAAATCTGTTTGGCGAAAATGATGGCGAACGCCGTCCCGACGAATGTCACCCACCATGGAGCGTAAGGCGGTAAAGCAAGACCCAGCAGCACCCCAGTGAGAACGGCGCTGTAATCCCGTAGATAAAAGGCCAGAGGTCGTTTGCGCAATGTCAGCACAAAGGCCTCCGCCGCCACGGCGGTCAATGAAGCCAGTACGACGTTGATCAGGGTTCCCCAGCCAAAGAACCAGGTCATGGTCAGCAATCCGGGCACGGTGGCCAGGATCACCCACTGCATGATGGCGGTGGTGCGCGCAGGGCCTTTCAAGTGGGGGGAGGTGATGCGAAGAAATGCCATGGGTTAAGCGCCCGCTCCGTCTGTACTGGTCTGGTTTGCAATCGCGTCGCCGCGGGCTTCGTTTAGCGCGGAACGAGCGGCTTCGACCCGGTCCTGGTTCTTTTCCACCGCTCTGGAGAGCTTCGCCACTTTCGCCTCGTCCACGGGGGATTCCTGTTGGGCTTCGTTGAGCATGTTCTGCATCATGGCGAGTTTATCCTGCGCTTTCTCCAGGGCGGAGGTCAGAGCCTCGATCTCCTCTGGCGACGCCGCTTTGACGCCGGAGCTGGCGGCTTGAGTCTGGGCTTCTTCCAGCGTTTTTTGCGCTGCGGCCAAACGGTCCTGATTCTTTTCCACCGCGCGCTGCAATTTGGCGATTTTGGCGTCGTCCGCCGGCTGTTCCGCTTTGGCGTCGTCCAGCATGCCTTGCATCATGCTCAACTTGTCGCGGGCTTTATCCACCTGAGAAGTCAGTTCTTCCAGGTTGGGCTCCCGCGGCTTATCGGTTGCTTTATCAGTCGGTGCTGACTCTGCTTCCAACTCCGCCAGCTTCGCCTTGGTTTTCTCCATGGTTTCGGTCAGTTGCGCCGCCCGCTGCGGGTCCGTTTCGCGACAGGCTTCTATCGCTTGCGTCAGAGTCTTTATCTTGTCCCGGGTGCGGGCGATCGCGCGCGCTTGTTGCTCTGGGTCCGTCGCCTGTGTCGCAGGCGCTGCGTTTGAGGCGGCAGGCGTCGCTGGCGCGGAGTTCTGAGCGTCGTGATGCGCTTTTTCCGCCACCGCCAAACGTTCCTCGTTTTTCGCGATCGCGTTGCGCAGCTTTTCCTGCATGGCCGCATTGGCCCCGTCGGCTTCCGCCAGCGTCTCGCGCACTTTTTCCAGCTTCTCCCTGGCCTTGTCCACATTGGTCTGCAGTTCGGCGATATTGACTTGGGGTTGGACGGGCGCCGGTGAGCGTTTGGCCTGGGCTCGCTTGATGGCGGCTTCTATCGCCGCTTTCTTTGGATCTACATCCGCCGGCGCGTCCT